>CAYTKL010000001.1:0-48772 GCA_964438305.1 uncultured Dehalococcoidales bacterium
CCCCTGGCCCGGTCGCCAAGGCTGGGCCTCTCCACCTTGACCACGTCGGCCCCCAGGTCGGCAAGAAGCTTGCCGCAATACGGCCCCGACACGAATTCACTCCACTCGATTACCTTCAACCCAGAAAGCGCCTGCAAACTCATACTAGCTCTCCCATTCCTATTGACATGAACCTGGCCTTCCAGTGCACCAGGTCGAGGACCGTCTCGCTGCCCTCTATCATATGACCTGTTCCTCCTGCAAACGGGCTATCTCTTCCGCGGACATGCCCAACAGTTCTCCGAAGACGTAGCCGTTGTGCTCGCCGAGTTCCGGGGCATGCTCGTAGTTCCCCGGTGGGACATCGCTGAGCTTCCACGGGAGGGCAGCCAGACACCATGTGCCCAATCCCGGGTGGTCAACGTCGAGGTGGAAGCCTCTCTCCCTGAGGTGGGGGTCCTGGATCACCTCCTCCACCCTCAGAGAGGGACCCGCCATCACTCCAGCTCGCTGCAGCATCTCGGCGACCTCATAGTGAGAATGACCCCTCGTCCAGTCCGCAATCAGGGTGTCCAGCTCGTCTCGGTTCTTCCAGCGGTTCAGCCCATCGCGGAACCGTTCATCACCGGTCCACCCGGGGTTGCCCATGGCGTTACAGAAGGCTCTCCACTCCTCATCACTGGAGACTGCGATGGCGACCCACTCGTCGTCTCCACGACACCGGTAGCAGCCGTGAGGAGCCATAGCGCCGTCGCGGTTCCCCTGACAGTCCTGTACTCTGCCGTTCATGGTGTAGTCCATAATCGGCTCAAACAGCAGTGAAGACACAACCTCAGTCATGGAGAGGTCTATGTACTGGCCCTCACCGGTTTCTTCGCGATGGTGCAACGCCGCCAGGATGGCCAGGGCCCCGTGCTCCGCCGATGTTACGTCGGCATAGCCGAAGGTTGCCATAGGCCTCGGGTCACCGCCGGGGTATCCGTTCAAACGGCACAGGCCGGCGAAGGCCTCCGTGATGCCAGCAAAGGCGGGGAACTCCCTGTAAGGTCCCGTTCTGCCGAAGCCCGAGCCGGCGTACATTATGATGTCGGGCTTGAGCCTGGCCAGCTCGGCGTATCCCAGTCCCCAGCGGTCCATCACTGCCCCGCCGAAGTTCTCGACGACGACATCGCTGATTCCGACTAGCTCCCTGACCAGCTCCTTCGCCCTGGGCTGGGTCATGTTGAGGGTGCAGCCTTTCTTCCCGTAGTTGAACTCGGCGAACTCCGAGTTGATGGTGTGACCCGTCGACTGGAGGTTCCAGTAGGCGCGTATCATGTCCGGACGGAACCTGCTCTCGATCTTGATGACCTCAGCGCCCATGACCGCGAGCCACTGGGTGACGTGGGGCCCGGCCCACACAGCGGTGAAATCGACAACGCGAATGCCCTGTAGCGGAAGCTTGTGCACCGTGTTCTGCGTACCTCCTCCTGTGCTCATGAGCTGCTAGATGACTCCTTGAGCCCGCATTACCGTCAAGTCCTCCCTGGTGAAGCCGAGGCGCCCGCAGTAGACCTCCTCGTTGTGCTCGCCCAACAGAGGGGCGGGACGCTTCACCTGCCACGGGGTGCGGGACAGCTTGTAGGGTGCCCCCGGATACGTGACGTTCCCTGCTTCCCCGTGGTGAATGTCGACGAAGTGGCCCCTGCCGGCCAGGAGTTCAGAGTGCACCGACTCCCGCACCGTGTTTATCGCTTTGCAGGGGACACGTGAGGCCTCGGCGAGCCCGACGACCTCGGCGACAGTGTGTTCCATCGTCCATTGCTCGACCATTGCCTTGCCTGCGTCCCAATTCTCACGTCGCAGCGCCCTGTCCTGAAAGAGGTCGGTCATGGCCCACTCGGGATTGCCCATCGCCTCCACCCACCTTTCCCACATCCTCTCATCATTGCAGATGAGATAGACCAGGCCGTCACTGCAGCGGTAGACTTCCGAGCCCCCCGGACGTCGGGCCTCCTTGGCTCTCAGCCAGGGAAACTGCTCAACGGTGTAGTTGCCAAGCTGGTGACGCGTCATGGAGGTCAGAGCTTCTTGCTGCGACAGGTCCACGTGCTGCCCCAAGCCGGTCACGCGGCGCGCGAACACCGCGGACATGGTGGTGAGAGCTCCCGTGAGCCCGGCTACGAGGTCGCCTTGATTCACCGGGCCCATGAGCGGAGGTTCCTGCTCGATATCGTCCACCCCGTCCGACGGGTTTATGTAGGCCATGCCGCTCGCATGGAAGCTGACCAGGTTGCATGTGCGGTAGTCGCGATAGGGGCCGGTCTGGCCGAAGGCCGTGATCGAGGTCATCACCAACGCTGGATTCACCTTCCTGAGGTTCTCGTAGCTGAATCCCAGCCGCGCGACATCGCTGGGCGGATGGTTCTCTATCAGGATATCGGCGCCCTCGATGAGTCGCTTGAAGACCTCCGACCCGGTCCTGCTGCGGACGTCGAGGGTCACTCCGAGCTTGTTGGTATTGAGATAGAGGAACGTCCCGCTTCTCTCCGGGTGAGGGACGTTGTCGGGAAAGGGGCCGCGGTTCCTTGCCCTATCGCCGCACCCGGGCATCTCGACCTTGGTTACCTCGGCTCCCAAATCGGCAAGCAGCTTGCCGCAATAGGGACCGGGAACGCCTTCGGCCCATTCGACTATCTTCAAATTGGAGAGCGCTTGCATGCTCATTTCGGTCTGTGTATCCCATCCGGCGACAGCACATCCAGGGATGTCAGCTTCGGGGATCCCCTGTGGAGATTCGTCACAGGATCGCCTCTTCCTCCTGCAGGCGAGTTATCTCCTCATCGGACATCTTGAGCAACTCCTTGAACACGTAGTCATTGTGCTCACCAAGACCGGGGCTCGGCCCGTAGTCGCCGCGAGGACCATCAACGACCTTCCACGGCAGGCCGGCCATGGGGATAACGCCGATCCCGGGCTGGTCAAGCTCCACGAAGAAGCCTCTCTCCGCCAGATGACGGTCTTGCGCCACGTCCTCCACCTTCATTGAAGGGCCTGCCATCACTCCCGCCCTCTGCAGTATGTCTGTCGCCTCGAACCGAGTGTGATTCCTTGTCCAATCCGCCACGAGCTGGTCGAGTTCCTCCTGGTTCTTCCATCGACTGAGGCCGTCGCGGAACCTGTCTTCGTTGGTCCACTGGGGATTCCCCATGGCATTGCAGAAGGCCTCCCACTCCTCATCGTTGGAGATTGCGATGGCAATCCACTCGTCGTCTCCTTGGCAGCGGTAGCAGCCGTGAGGAGCCATGGCAACATCTCTGTTCCCCTGGGGCCGTGGCACTGTGCCGTTCATGGTGTACTCCAGGATTGCCTCAGGAAGCAAGGCTCCTACCACCTCGGTCATGGAGAGGTCGATATGCTGTCCTTCCCCAGTCTTCGAGCGGTGATACAGGGCGGCAAGAATGGCGTACGCGCCGTGCTGCGCCGATGTCAGGTCGGCATACCCTCGAGTCGCCATTGGAAGCGGCTCACTACCGAGGTAGCCGTTCAGCAAGCACAGCCCTCCCAGGGCCTCCACGATGCCGGCGAAGGCGGGCAACTCGCTGTAAGGGCCGGTTCGGCCGAAACCCGATCCAGAGTACAGGATGATATCGGGTCTCAGCTTCTTGAGTTCGGGGTAGCCCAGTCCCCAACGGCCCAGCACTGCCCCACCGAAGTTCTCAGCTACGACGTCGCTGAGCTTGATTATCTCCCTGGCCAGGTCCCTGCCCTTGGGGTTGGTCATGTTCAGCGTACACGCTTTCTTGGCGTAGTTCAACGAAGCGAACACCGCGCTCATGGTGGGCTCCGTGGTCGTGCGAATGAAGGCGGCGCGCTCAGGGTCGGGGCGAATGTTGCTCTCGATCTTGATGACGTCGGCGCCCATCACCGCCAGCCACTGGGTGACATGGGGGCCGGCCCAGATGGCGGTGAAGTCCACCACTCTGATGCCCTCCAGGGGAAGCCTTTGTGTGCTCATTGTCCTCCTGCCGTAGAATGCCGGACCACTAGATAGCCCCTCCCGCTCTCATGACGGTCAGTTCCTGCCCGGTGTAGCCAAGCCGGTTGCAGTAGACTTCTTCGTTGTGCTCGCCCAGAAGAGGTGCCGGCCTTTGTACACGCCAGGGTGTCTGCGACAGCTTGAACGGTCCCCCCGGGAACCTGAGCGTGCCGGCTTCCCTGTGGTCGACCTCAGCGAAATAGTCCCGCGCTGCCGCAAGCTCCGAGGTGGCCAGGTCCTTCACCGTGTTTATCGGCCTGCAGGGAACGCGGCTGGCATCCGCGGTGCGAACGACCTCCTCCACTGTCCTCTTCATGGTCCACTCCTCAATCATTGCCTTGACCGCGTCCCAGTTCTCGCGCCGCGAAATCCGGTCCTGAAACAGCTCATTCTGGGCCCAGTCGGGGTCACCCATCGCTTTCATCCATTCGGCCCAGAATCTGTCCTGCCCGCAAAGGAGGTAGACCATGCCGTCGGCACAGTGATACTTGTCGGAGACCATACCAGGAATGCTTCCTTTAAGGCGTGTCCAGGTCATGGCCTCGATGGCGTGAAGCCCGAGGTAGCTGCGCATAATGGAAGCCAGAGCCTCCTGCTCGGACACGTCCACATGTTGCCCCGACCCGGTTACCTGACAGTTGAGAACGGCACCCATGGTGGCGACCGCCCCGCTCAGCCCCGCCACGAGATCGCCCTGATGCCCCGGCCCTTTGAGCGGCGGCTGCCCTTCAGGGTCCTCCACGCCGTCTGACGGGTTCACGAATGCCAACCCGCTCGCGTTGAAGCTGATGAGGTCGCATGACCGGTGGTCCCGGTAGGGGCCTGTCTGCCCGAAAGGGGTAATCGACGTCATCACCAGTCTGGGATTGACCTCACACAGGCGCTTGTAGGCGAAGCCCAGTTCCTCGACTTCGCGGGGTGGGTTGTTCTCTACGAGGACATCAGCCTGTCCCACCAGCTTGCTGAAGACCTCAGCCCCTGTCACCGTTCTGACATCCAGAGTCACTCCCAGCTTGTTGGTGTTGAGGTAGAGGAACAGGCCGCTCTTCTCCGGGTGAGGTATGTCCTGGGGGAAGGGCCCGTGTCTCCTTGCTCTGTCGCCGGTCCCCGGTCTTTCGACTTTGATCACCTCGGCTCCCAGGTCAGCAAGGAGTTTCCCACAGTAGGGGCCGGAGACGAAATCGCTCCATTCCACCACCTTCAAGCCGGAAAGCGCCTGTCCGCTCATATCTGTGTAGCCTCGTCCTCTTTCTCGCCAGTCGTATTCCAGGGCGTCAACCCGGGGAGTCCCGCGATGCCGTCTAGAAGATGACCTGCTCCTCCTGTAGCCGGGCTATCTCCTCTTCAGGCATCTTGAGCAGCTCTCTGAACACGTAGTCATTGTGCTCGCCAATCGAGGGAGCATGCTCGTACTTGCCGAAAGGGCTATGATTCATATTCAATGGCAGACGGGGCAAACGGACCTTCCCCATCTCGGGATGCTCCATGTCGATGAAGAACCCTCTCTCAGCCAGATGGCGGTCTTGCACCACCGCTTGAGGGCTGAGCGTCGGCCCGGCCATCACCCCCGCCTCCTGCAATAGTACCGCTGCCTGCCAGTCAGTGTAGTTGCTTGTCCAACCCTGTATCAGCCGGTCCAGCTCCTCCTGGTTCGTCCACCGGCTCAATCCGTCGCGGAACCTCTCATCGTCGGCCCACTCAGGGTCGCCCATGGCATGGCAGAGGGCCTCCCATTCCTCGTCAGTGGATACGGCGATGGTGACCCAGTTGTCCTCACCCTGGCACCGGTAGCATCCGTGTGGCGCCATGGCGATGTCTCGGTTCCCCTGGGGTCGCTGCACTCTATCGTTCATGGTGTAGTCCATAATGGCGTCGGGCAGGAAAGCACAACCGACCTCGCTCATGGACAGGTCGATGTGTTGCCCCTCCCCCGTTCTGAAACGGTGATGCAGCGCCGCCAGGATGGCGAAGGCGCCATGTTGAGCCGCTGTCAGGTCGGTCCAGCCGCCAACGCCGAAGGGGACTGGCCCGCCGCCTGCGTATCCATTAAGAGACGTCAACCCGGCAAAGGCGTCGATTATGGGGGCATACGCGGGGAACTCCTTGTAGGGCCCCGTTCTTCCGAAGCCGGACCCGGAGTACAGGATAATGTCGGCCCTCAGCTTCTTCAGGTCCGGGTATCCCAGCCCCCAGCGCTCCATCACCGGCCCGCCGAAGTTCTCGGTCACAACATCGCTCAACTTGATTATCTCTTTGACAAGCTCAATGCCCCTGGGGAGGGTCATGTTGATGGTGCACCCTTTCTTGGTGTAGTTGAGCACAGCGAAATCCACGCTCTGGTTGAGCCCTGGCATGAGCGTCTTGCCGCCGGCGAAGAAACTACGGGTAAGGTCGGGGCGCAGGTGGCTCTCGATCTTGATGACCTCCGCCCCCATCACCGCCAGCCATTGGGTAACATGCGGCCCCGCCCAAACATGGCAGAAGTCAGCGACTCTGATGCCTTCAAGTGGCAGTTCTTGCACGTTGCTCGCCTCCCATTCTCAAGCTTCTAGATAACGCCTTCGGCTCTCATCACCGCCAGGTCTTGCCTGCTGTACCCCAGCCGTCCGCACAGGACCTCTTCGTTGTGCTCGCCCAGCAACGGTGCGGGGCGTTGCACCTGCCACGGGGTCTGGGACAGCTTGTAGGGCGCTCCCGGGAACCTTACCCTTCCCACCTCTTCTCGGTCGACCTCGGCGAAGTAGTTCCGAGCGGCCAGTTGCTCGGAGTTGGTGGATTCCTTCACAGTATTGACCGGCATGCAGGGGACGCGTCTGGCTTGCGCGGCACGGACCAGCTCACCCAGGCTCTGGTCCTTGGCCCACTCCTCGATCATTATCTTGGCCGCATCCCAGTTCTCCCGACGTGCGGCGCGGTCCTGGAACAGCTCGCTGGCGGCCCATTCGGGGTTGCCCATTACCTCCACCCAATTGGCCCAGAACCTGTCGGTGTTGCAGACGACGAAGAACTGGCCGTCTCTGCACTGTCCCAGCAACGTCTCAGTGCTCGGTTGGGCCCCCTTCACCCGAATCCTTTCGAGACCCTCGTAGGTTGCCGCGCCCAAATCACGTCGTATTACCGAGGCCAGAGCCTCGTGTTGCGACAGGTCCACGTGCCGTCCCTGTCCTGTGGCATGACGAGCGAAGACGGCTGACATTGTGGCGATCGCCCCGCTCAAACCGGCCAGGAAATCAGCTTGAAGCGATTTCCCCCGCAGCGGCGGTTCTTCCTGGATGTCGTCGACCCCGCCCGACGGGTTCATATGAGCCAGCCCGCTGACGTGGAAACTGACGAGGTCGCAGGCTTTGTAGTCGCGGTAGGGCCCGCTCTGCCCGAAGGGCGTGATCGAGGTCATTACCAGCCCTGGATGGGCCTTGCTGAGCGTACGGTAGTCGAACCCCAGTTCCTCGACTTCCCGTGGTGAGTGGTTCTCGATGAGAATATCGGCCTGCGTGACCAGCTCCTTGAGAATCTCGGCGCCGGTGACGCTGGCCCAATTCAAGGTCACTCCCAGCTTGTTGGTGTTGAGATACAGATAGAGTCCGCTCTTCTCGGTATGGGGCAGGTCCTGGGGGAAGGGTCCGTAGCTCCTTGACCTGTCGCCATAGCCGGGCTTCTCGACCTTGACCACTTCGGCACCCAGGTCAGCGAGGAGCTTGCCACAGTAGGGCCCCGAGATGAACTCGCCCCACTCAATCACCTTCAAATCGGAAAGCGCACCCATAGAACATACTCCCTTTGACAGTACTCGGCGGACAGAGGCCTACACAAGCACTTCAGCCTCTTCCAGGTGACGAATCTCAGCTTCGGACAGTCCCAGCAGCTCGCCCAGCACGTAGGCCGTATGCTCACCCAGGAGAGCTGGGCGTCTGGCGACGCCTGGCGATTCAGCCAGGCGCATGACCACGCCAGGATAGGACGCCACGCCCATCTTGGGATGGTCTATTCGAACGTAGGTCCCTCTATGTGCTAGCTGAGGGCAGTTCGCCTGGTCCTGCCCATCCAGCACAGCGGCGGCCGGCACCCCGGCCTTCTGCAGCACCTCCATTACCTCGAGATGGGTGCGGTTGGCGGTCCACTCCTCGACACGGCGGTCGAGCTCATCTCGGTTATCCAGCCGGCCCAAGACGGTGGCGAATCTGGGTTCCTCCGTCCACGGAGGGTTGCCCAGAGCGCCGCAGAACCTCCTCCACTCGTCATCATTCCTGACCTCGATGGCACACCATCGCTCTTCCCCCATGCAGGGATAGGCGCCGTACGGTGCGGCATAGGGACTGTGGTTGCCCCTTCGTTCCTGCAGCCGACCGTTGACGGTGTAGTCCATGTACACGCTCTCCATGATGGTCGCCGCATTCTCCACCTGGGCCATGTCGATGAACTGTCCCTTGCCGGTGCGGTTGCGGTACTCAACGGCTGCCATGATCATAAGGGCCGCCGTGACGCCGGCGAGATAGTCCGTGGGGTAGCCCCCCGAGCCTGTCGGGGTGGGGATGTCCGGGAATCCCCACACGTAGGTGAGACCGGCCAGAGGCATGAGGTTCATACCCCACAGCACGTACTCGTGCTCCGGCCCGGTCTGTCCCAGGCCCTGCATGCTGACCATGATGAAATCGGACTTCACTTCCCTCAGTCCCCAGTAGTCCAGCCCGAACCCGCGCAGAACACGGGCACCGAAGTTGTCTATGGCGGCATCACTGAGCTCGACCAGGCGCTTGATGAGCTCTCTGCCCTCCTCCTTCTTGAGGTCCACGCTGATACTCATCTTGCCGCGGTTGTACTCCGCCCAGCTCCACGACTTGTCGAAGTCCGGCTCAGTGTCCTTGGGATAGACGAGCCTGGGTCGCCGGAACGTGTCCAGGCGCTTCCTCGTCTCCACCACGATCACTTCCGCTCCGAAGTCGCACAACAACCTCCCGGCATACGGCCCGGCTATGCCGTTGGTGAAGGAGATTATCCTGATACCCTCGAGGGGGAGTGCGCTCATCGCCCGCTTCACTTCCTTTGGATTCTCCAGTTCATATGACACCCGAAGCGCTGAGAGCACACAATTCCTCGCTCGACAGCCCCAGTTCTCCGCAGTAGACCTCCGCGTTGTGCTGGCCGATGAGCGGGGCGGGACGCTCGATTGCCTCCCACGGCACGGCGAGGTTGTAGGGCGAGCCGGGATACAGTTGTCTCCCGACCACGGGGTGATCGCCCTCAACGAAGAAACCTCTCGCCTTCGTCTGCGGACTGTCAAAGAAATCGGCCGGCGTTTGCACCGGCGCAATGGGGAAATGCCTTGCCTGTCCCTCTTTGTACAGCTCCGCCTTGGTGTACTTCATGGTGTGCTCAGTAATGTATGGGTTCAACACATCGACGTTCTGACGACGGAAGTTCGGGTCCTCCCACACCGGCTCAGCAAGCACCTCAGGGCTGCCAATCCACTCGACGAAGGATGGCCAGCTACCGGGCGCATTGCCGGGGACAAGCCCGCCAACGACGTAGGCATGTCCGTCTTTGCACGGATAGATGGCGGCCGGGGCTGTCGTGTGCTGGCTTCCGTGACGGGTCACGATCTCCTCGAAATTGAGCCACCTGGTCGCCATCCCCTCTCCGATGCTGGTGGCCGAGACGTCGTGAATGGCGATATCCACGTGTTGCCCTGCACCAGTCACGGAGCGATGACGGAGGGCGATGAGGGTAGCCAGAGCGGCATGGAGCGCGGTGTTGTGCAGCGCCATCAAGATGGGCGATACGCTCGGCGGGCGAGAAGGCTCCCCGCACTGAAACATGGCGCCCATGGCGAAGCTTATCAGTTCGGTGGTCTTGAAATCTCTGTAGGGTCCGTTCTGCCCGAAGCCGGTGATCGAGGTCATGATCAGTGACGGGTTGGCCTCAGCCAGGGCCGAGTAACCGAGCCCCAGGCTGTCCAGGTGCCCGGGAGACAGGGACTCCACCACTACATCCGCGTCACTCACCAGCCTCTTGAAGATTTCCTGTCCGTCTCGGCACTCGATGTTGAGGGTAATGCCCCTTTTGTGCCGATTGTAGTAGAGGAAGAAGAAACCCTTCTCGGGGTGAGGGTCGTCACCAGCGAAAGGAGGTATACTCCTGGTCTCGTCGCCGCCGGGTCTCTCTATCTTGACGGTGTCGGCGCCGAACTCGGCCAGGAGCTTCCCACAGTAGACGCCCTTCTCATCAGCTACCTCGATGACTCTATAGGGACTTAAAGGAGCGCCATTCCTCCTTTTGTTGGATGCGGTCATGTTGCGTGTTGTATCTGTGAGGCTAGTTTCCCAGGCGAAGCTTCCATGCACATTGTACGTGACGGCGAACTTGCCGTCAATTCCCTGTGGGCGGCGTTGGAGGTCGAGTCGCTGTTTCGGGTGAGTCGGCGCCTGCCATTTCGAGGCCGATAGGGGGTATCTCCAGATTGACACTCCTATGGAAGTCGGATACACTTCAATACAGTGAGCGTTGCAGCAACGCAGGTAGGAGGACTTGTATGCCTAGCAAGAGCAAACAAGAGTGGCGGGATACCACCCTCAATAAGGCGTTGAGCCGTGCCCCAGAGCGTCAGGAGAGCTTTGAGATCAGCTCAGGGAGTGCGATCGACGCGCTGTATACACCTGAGGACCTGGAGGGGCACCCCTACGTAGATGACGTGGGGTATCCGGGAGAGTACCCCTTCACCCGCGGTATCCAGCCCACCATGTACCGGGGAAGGCTGTGGACCATGCGGCAGTACGCCGGGTTTGCCGACGCTGAGGAGTCCAACAAGCGCTACCGGTACCTTCTGGAACAGGGGCAAACGGGGTTGAGCATAGCCTTCGACCTTCCGACCCAGATCGGCTACGATTCAGACCACCCGATGGCTGCGGGGGAGGTTGGGAAGGTAGGGGTGGCGATAGACAGCCTGGCCGATGTCGAGGTGCTTTTCGACCAGATTCCCCTGGGTAAGGTAAGTACGTCGATGACGATAAACTCGACCGCACCGGTGTTGCTCGCCATGTACGTCGCCCTGGCCAAGAAGCAGGGAGTCGATCCAAAGGAGCTGAACGGTACAATCCAGAACGACATTCTGAAGGAGTACGTTGCCCGTGGCACTCATATCTTCCCGCCGCGGCCGTCGATGCGCCTGATAACCGATATCTTCAAGTACTGCGGGGAAGAAGTCCCCCGCTGGAACACCATAAGTATCAGCGGCTACCACATCAGGGAGGCGGGTTCCACGGCGGCGCAGGAGGTCGGTTTCACGCTGGCCAATGGCATCGCCTATGTTCAGGCGGCCATTGACGCCGGTCTGGACGTCGATGCCTTCGCCGGTAGACTCTCCTTCTTCTTCGCTTCCTACGGCAACCTCTTCGAGGAGGTGGCGAAGTTCAGGGCGGCTCGTCGCCTGTGGGCCAGGATCATGCGCGAACGTTTTGGGGCCAAAGAGCCTCGAAGCTGGATGCTGCGCTTCCACACCCAGACCTGCGGCCATACATTGACCGCGCAGCAGCCACTGAACAACATCATCAGGACTGCAGTGCAGGCTCTGGCGGCCGTGCTTGGCGGGACCCAATCCCTTCACACTAACTCGTACGACGAGGCCTACGCTACCCCCAGCGAGGACGCGGTGACCATTGCCTTGCGTACCCAGCAACTGCTGGCCTATGAGACGGATGCCGCCAACATGGTGGACCCTCTAGGGGGCTCATTCATGGTGGAGTCACTGACCAATACCCTGGAGGAGGAAGCGAAAAACTACATAGCCAAGATTGACGAAATCGGTGACGCGCTGGCGGCGATCGAGGAAGGGTACCCGCAGCGGGAGATCCAGGAGAGTTCCTATCGAACCCAGAACGATATTGAGAGTGAGAAGAAGGTCGTGGTGGGCGTGAACAAGTTTGTCTCCCCCTATCCCAAGATAACAGGCCTTCTCAAGTTCGACCCTCAGGTGGCGATCAGGCAGAAGGAGCGCCTGGCTCAAGTGAAGCAAAGCAGGGACGGCGCCAAGGTGGGCGCTGCGCTGGAGAAGCTGCAGAAGGTGGCGTCGGGCAGCGACAACACCATGCCGGCGGTGTTGGAGTGCGTCGAGGCGTACGCAACCATCGGTGAAGTATGCGACGTACTTCGGGGAGTCTTTGGCGAACAAAGGGAATTCCTTGCCTTCTAGGCATAGCGGACAAAGGAGCAAAGGAGGAAATAATGATCAAGCGGATCGACCACGTCTCCATCGCGGTGAAGGACCTCGATGAAGCCTTGGGGGTCTTCAAGGCTGTCTTTGGGCTCGAGTCAGTGCACCAAGAGGAAATCCCCGATCAGGGGGTGAAGGCAGCCCTTATCAAGGTCGGCGATGGCGAGATCGAGCTTGTTGAGCCGATAGACCCCGAAGGAGGGGTAGCGAAGTTCATCGAAAGGCGGGGCGAGGGCATTCATCATATCTGCCTTGAGGTGGACAACATCGATGAGGAACTGAAGTCGCTGGAAGCGAAGGGTGTGGCCCTCATCGACAAGCAGCCGCGAAGAGGTCTGGCGGGAATGATTGGCTTTGTGCATCCCAAGGCGACAAAGGGGGTGCTGGTGGAGCTGGCTCAGAAGGTGTGATCGCGATCCCGCTGCGATAAGACAGGACCTGTCATGCACCCGAGTACGATGCTGGGGGGGAAGGATGATAAAGGGAATCGGTCATGCGGGGATTCTAGTCAGCAATCTCGATGAGGCGGTGGAGTTGTACTGTGACCTGTTTGGCCTGGAGCCGCTCACACAGGTAACTGACTGGCCCGGGGAAGGAATGAAGAACGTACTGCTGAAGGTGGGCAATCAAGCCTTTGAAGTGATGGAGCCGACCGACCCTCAGGGTGGTCTGGCGCGGTTCCTGGAGCGGCGTGGTGAGGGATTGCATCACCTGAACCTCGAGGTCGATGACGTGGACGGCCTGGTCAAGTCGCTGGAGGCCAAGGGTGTGGTCACACTCGGGAGAGGGCCGGGTTTCTGTTTCCTGCACCCCAAGTCAACCAGGGGTGTTCTGTTCGAGCTTATTCAAAGCGCAAAGTAAGGAGAGTCCTTAATGGAGGAAAAGATCAGGGTCTTGATTGCCAAGCCGGGCCTGGACGGCCATGACCGAGGCGCAAAGCTGGTGGCCCGCATTCTTCGCGACGCCGGGATGGAGGTCATCTATAGCGGGTTACGCCAGACCCCGGACATGATCGCCGAAGCCGCACTGCAGGAGGATGTCCAGGTTGTGGGGTTGAGCATCCTTTCCGGGGCGCACATGGAGATCTTCCCTGCAATCTTAGAACGTCTCAAGGAAAAGGGATTGGACAAGGTGGTTGTGGTCGCCGGCGGGATTATCCCCGAGGAGGATGTCCCCGCTCTGGACAAGATCGGCATAAAGGCCGTTTTCGGTCCGGGCGCTTTGAGTCAGGAAATCGTTGACTCCATCAAGAAGGCGGTGGCCAAGGGAGCCAACTAGTGCGGGAGAGGGATGCAGACATGGCAAGACGGAAGCTGAAACTCACTTTCCCTCCGGAACTGGTCACTGCACCGGTGGTGTATCAACTGGGTCAGGATTTCGGGCTGTCCGCCACTATGCGGCGGGGTGACATCAGTGAGGACCATAGCTGGGTCATCCTGGAGATGGAGGGGAGCGACGAGGACCTCGACAAGGGACTTGCGTGGGTGACCGAGAAAGGGATCACCGTGGAGGACCTGGAAAACGAAGCGGCGTGAAGGGGGGGTGCTGTGGCTACCACTGAAGAGTTGACCCAGAGAATCAGCGGCAAGGCATTGCGAGAGGAGGCGAGGAAGCGCGGTATCAGGTCCAGTTGCGTCAAGAAGGTCGATATCGCCAGGCAGTTGCCTCGGGAGGTGCTGGAGCGTCTCGCTTCCCAAGCCAAGTAGGATGCAAACCGAGAGTGTCGAGATCCTCAAGGTCGCTGACGGCAGGAGAGAGAAGCAGCTAGACTCGGTTGTCCGCGAAGCGGAGGTGGTCATAAGAGTCGATGGCAGAGCACGCCAGCGACTCTTTTGTTTGCCCCAAGACCTGGAGGAGCTCGCTGTGGGCCATCTGGCCTCTCACGGCACCGCCGTATCGGATGTCCAGGTTGAATGGGAGGCGGACAGGGTCTCAGTATCGGCGAGACGAGTCGGCACATTCAGGCCGAGGAAGGCAAGGTCGCAACTGAAGATAACCGAAGAGCAGGTGTTCGGCCTGGTGAGACGACTGGACGAGAACTGCCCCCTGTACCGGGAGACGGGGGGCACTCATGTTGCGGGGGTGTTTCAAGGCTCGACCACCGTTTTTGCCGAGGATGTCAGCCGGCACTGTGCCATCGACAAAGTCATCGGCGCGGGCCTGATGAGGGGCATCAGGCTATCGCGGAGTGTCCTGGTCATGTCCTGTCGCCAGACGCAGTCAACCATGAAGAAGGTAGTCCATGCCCAGATTCCCGTAGTCGTCACCGTTTCTGCTCCAACGGACCTCGCGGTCAGGACTGCCGAGCAGTTCGGCGTAACTCTGGTGGGATTCGTGCGGGGACGTCAATTCAACGTCTATTCTCACCACTGGCGTATTGTCAGAGGGCCTGCTTGAACTTCCTGTCCCTTGCCTTCAGCCACTTGTCCTTCTGCGCACGTCTTATGTCCTCACTGGCCGGCTCATAGTCAGCCAGGAAGGACTCCTTGAAGGACGGGAAGGTCCCCTGGTTGATGTGCGCCCTCATCTCGTCCATCAATCTCAGGACGAAGCGCAGGTTGTGCACCGTAGCCAGCCGATAGGCCAGAAGCTCCTCACACTTGAAGAGGTGGTGCAGGTAGGCTGCGGAGAAGGTCTGGCAGGTGTAGCAGTCGCACCAGTGGTCGATAGGCTCGTCCCTGTCTTTGAAGCAGGCGTTCTTGATGATGACCCTGCCTCGCCTGGTGAACAGGCCCCCGTTTCTGGCTATGCGGGTAGGGAGAGCGCTATCGAACAGGTCGATTCCCCTGGAGACACCCTCGAAGAGGTCCTCGGGCGAACCCACCCCCATGAGGTATCGGGGCCTGTCTTCGGGAAGACGTGCCACCGTCTCCTCGACTATTGCGTTGGTCATCTCCTTGGGTTCGCCGAGGCTCAGGCCGCCTATTGCGTAGCCGTCGAAGCCCATCGAAGCGAGCGCGCGGGCTGAATCACGCCGAAGCTCGGTGAACACGCCTCCCTGGACGATCCCGTAGAGGTCCTGAGACTCGCCGTGGTGGGTGTTGCGACATCTCTCTGCCCAGAGGTGCGTCCGCTTCATGGCCTGCTCCACCGCGTCGCGGTCATCGCCATATGCGGGGCACTCGTCGAGAGCCATGATTATGTCGGCGCCTATCGTCTGCTGCAGTTGTATACAAAGCTCCGGGGTGAGGAAGTGCTCGCTGCCATCGATATGTGAGCGGAAGAGCACGCCATCATCGCTCACTCGGCGAAGATGCGCCAGGCTGAATACCTGGTAGCCGCCGCTGTCGGTGAGCAGTGGCCGCGGCCAACCCATGAAGCGATGAAGCCCCCCCAGTGCCTCAATGACCTCGATCCCCGGCCTGAGGTAAAGGTGATACGTGTTGCTCAGTACGATTGTGGCTCCGAGAGAGCTGAGTTCGTCTGGGGTGAGGGTCTTCACCGTGGCCTGGGTACCAACCGGGGCAAACGCTGGCGTCGGCACCGCACCATGGGGAGTGAGAAGCATCGCGGCGCGAGCCGAGGAGTGGCGACAAGTCTTGGTTACGTCAAAGCTCAAACCCTCTCCTTGAAGAGGTCGTCGGCGATAATCATCCGCTGTATCTCGGAGACTCCCTCGTAGATCTCGGTGAGCTTCGCGTCACGGTAGAGCCTCTCGATCTCCATGTCCTTCATGTAGCCGTAAGCACCGTGGACCTGCATGGCCATCCTGGTGACGTCGACCGCCGCTTGAGAGGTGAACAGCTTTGCGATGGCTGACTCCCGATGGATACTCGCTCCCTGGTCGCGGAGGAACGCCGTTCTATAGGTCAGCCAGCGCGAAGCCTCGATTCTGGAGGCCATCTCAGCGACCAGCCACTTTATCGTCTGAAGATGGGCGATAGGCTCGCCGTAGGCGGTTCTGTCCCGAGCGTAGTCGAGGGAGAGCTCGAGAGCGCCTTGCCCTATGCCTACTGCCTCGGCGGCGACCCCCAGCTTGCCCACGCTTATGGCCTCCAGCATGATGGCATAGCCCTTCCCCTTCTTGCCAAGGAGGTTGCCTTTGGGCACTCGAACATCGTCCAGATAGACTACCGATGGGCCCAGCCCTCTCACCCCCATGGTCTCACACGCGTGGCGTATGTTGTATCCCGGGGTGGGGGTTTCCACCACGAAGGCGCTGACCCTGTTCGTCTCGTCCTTGGCGAAGACCAGCGTCATGTGCGAGGCTGGGGTGAGGGCGATGAACTGCTTCTGACCCGTGACGACGTACTCGTCACCATCCGGCACTGCTCTGGTCTGTATCGCTCTGGGGTCGGAACCCGTAGCCGGTTCGGTAAAGGCGAATGAGGAGAGCGACATCCCCTGGGCCAGCGGTGCCAGGAATCGTTGCTGCTGCTCCGCACTGCCGTGGCGGAATATGGCCTCTTCGGCGAGGCCGTTCACGGCAATAATCGCCCCGGCTACCATGGAGGCTCGACAGAGCTGCTCTATCACCAGGGCATATCCCATATAGCCTGCACCGGCACCGCCGCAGTCAGGGGGATAGGGCATGCCGAAGTATCCCAGGTCTCCCATCTCTTTGGCCAGTTCAAAAGGGAACTCACAGCGGCGGTCGATTTCGATTGCGACGGGTTTCACCGACCTGTCGGCGAAATCCCGTGCCAGTTTCCGAATCATTGCCTCTTGTTCAGTCAGGGTGAAATCCATTTGGGCCTCTCTAGATGAGCCGAATGCTCAGCCCGCTCCGCCCCACCGCTCAATCTTGCTGAGGCTGCTATATGTCATCCTCTCTCCTCGTCATTACCGCTCTGCTGTACGCCCTTATGATATCATGCCTTCTCAGGCATCCCAACAGGCGGGTAGGGTCATCTCGGGAAACCACCGGGATCCGCCCGACATCCATGTCGGCGAACCTTCTCATTACCACTCGCACTCTCTCATCTGGATAGGCGGTAACCGGGTTCTTGGTGGCGATATCGCCCGCCGTGAACTCAGCCGCTCTCCCTTTCACCGCCTCTTCGACATCGCTCAGAGTGACCACGCCGAGGAGTCGGCCCTCCTCATTGACTACAGGGAAGCCGTGGTGTCCCGTCCTCTCGAATTCATTGAGCAGTTCATTGACAGGCATCTCCGGTGACACCGTGGGGAAATCGCGGGTCATGGTGCCGCCAACGGTGACGTGCCGCAACGGGTCGAGCTCGCCCTCCATGATCTCAACCCCCTCTCGCCGCACTCTCCCGGTGTAGATGGAGTCCCTGCTCAGGCGGTGCGCAATGAAGGTGCTGGTGACCACTGCCATTAGCAGAGGCAGAATGATGAGGTAGTCGCGGGTTATCTCGAACAGGATCAGAATTGCGGTGATCGGGGCGAACGAGCATGCGGCGAACACTGCACCCATGCCCACCAACCCGTACGCACCCGCCTGAGGCGCAATTGTGGGGAACGCCGTGTGAATCCCCATACCGAAGGCTCCGCCTATCATGGCCCCCATGAATAGGGAAGGGGCAAAGGTGCCGCCGCGTCCGCCGCTGCCCAAGCTCAGTGAGGTGGCCACGATCTTGAGCAGGCACAGGGTGACGAGCGTTCCCGCTCCAAGGCCTCCCACGATTGCCAGTTCCGCCGCTTCGTACCCAACACCAAAGATGGAGGGGAAGAACAATCCAGTGACACCAACGGCGAGCCCACCGACAGCCGGCTTCAGCCACACCGGGAACCGCCACCTGTTGAAGAGCCCCTCGCACATGAACTCGGCGCGAATGAATCCCACGGCCACGATGGCGGCAACGATGCCAAGAATGGCGTAGAACAGAATCTCCCAGCCGCTGAACCACGTGTAGCGGGGCACATGGGAGAAGATGGGCGTGTCACCAAAGAAGTCGCGGGCGACAAAGGACGCCGCCACCGAGCTGAGGCCCACGAGTATGAAGTTGCGGGCGGAGAAGCGGCGCAGGATCAATTCCTGTGCAAAGAAGATCCCTGCGATGGGGGCATTAAACGTGGCTGCAATACCGCCGGCGGCGCCACAGGCGACGAAAAGCTTGACCCAGTCCTCGGGAAGCTTGAGCCATTGCCCTACGGCAGACCCGATGGAAGAGCCGGCGTGCACCACCGGGCCGTGCAACCCCGCCGAGCCGCCGCTGCCGATGCAGACTGCTGAGGCCACTGTATGGACCACGGACGCCAACCGTCTCATGCGCCCGCCCCTTGCGTTGACCGCTATTATGACTTCAGCGACCCCGTAGCCCTTGGCCCCGCGGGCGAGGAAGTGAACCAGCAGTCCCACGACGAGACCGCCCACGGCGGGAATGAGGATGACATAGTACCGGTCCATGAAGCCCAGAGCTGTCTCCCCGCCGTCGAAGAAACCCCTCTGCAACCAGGCAATCATCCACTTGAACAGGACTGCCGCCATGCCGGCGGCAAGCCCTATAAGAATTGCGAGCAGTATGCCCCGGGCCAGGTCAGGGATTCGCAATCGGCTGGCGCTGATGCGCCACCGCAAAAGGCGCACCCTGGCCCTGAGGCGGAAACGTGACTTGCTCAATTTCGGGCCAACTCCTCAATTACGCCAAGCACCTGCTCCTGGGGCACGTTATCCCTGAATACAGGCTGGCCGACTCCCTCGAGAAGCACCCACCGCACAGCCTTCTCTCTCACTTTCTTGTCCAGTTCCATGGCCGTGGTGACACTCGCTGCATCGACGCCAGGGCAAGCGGTGGGCAGGCCAAACCTCTGCAGCAACGCTTTCTGTCGGGCAACAACATCCTGCGAGATAAGGTCCAACCGTTCGCTGAGCAGCGCCGCACCCATCATCCCGATGGCGACCGCCTCGCCGTGCAGGAAATGCTCGTAACCCATCGCTGCCTCAAGACCGTGTCCAATGGTGTGTCCGTAGTTCAGGATCATGCGCTTGCCGCTCTCCCGCTCATCCTCGCTCACCACCATAGCCTTCAGCGAGCCGCTGCGCCTTAGCGCCTCGGTGGTCACGTCCGCCTCCAGGCCGGCAAGGCCATCTGCGTTGGCCTCCAGGAAAGCGAGGAAGTCGGGGTCAAGGGTCAGCGCATGCTTGATTACCTCGGCCCATCCGGAGACGAGCTCTCGCCGAGGGAGGGTGGAGAGTGTCACGGCATCGATTGCCACCAGGTGTGGTTGATAGAAAGCGCCTATGATGTTCTTCGCCCGTGGGTGGTTCACTGCGACCTTGCCGCCGATGGAGGAGTCGGCCATGGCAACCAGCGTGGTCGGCACGTGTACCAGAGGCAGTCCCCTCAAGAAGGTGGCGGCGACGAAGCCGGCGAGGTCCCCAACCATACCGCCGCCGAGGGCGACGATGGGGTGGGTCCTTTCGGTGCGGTGCTCCACCAGCCAATCGTAGATCAGGCTTGCGCTGTCGAGGCTCTTCGTCGTTTCCCCCGCCGGGACAACAAGAGACTCGGCAGAGAAGCCAGCCTCTTTAAGAGCTTCGGTGACGTGATTGCCGTAGTACGGAAACACGTTTTCGTCGCTGATCACGGCGGCATGCTTGCTGAGCCCGGTCTGAGCCATCTGCCGTCCGAGATTGGCGAGTGTTCCCCAGCCAACGAAGACGGGGTACACCTGCGACGAAGTGGCTACGACAGAGGAGGCTCCTTCGAAGCAGGCGGGGTCGCTATTGCGGGCGCTCACCTGTTTGAAGCCGTCTATGACTCGGTCGACAACATGGTCCAGGGTCAGATTGTCGGTGCACACAGACCAGTCGGCCACGTCGTAGAAAGGTTGGCGCGCCGCTTTCAAGGACCTGATGTGCTCGAGGGGGTTCTCAACGGCGAGGAGGGGCCGCACCGTCTGGTATGCCTCCTGAGCGGCCATGAGACGCTTGTGGATGGTCTCCGGTGCCGCCTCAAGACAAACCACCACCCCGCAGCGGGAGAAGAGTTCGCGGTTACGCGGGTCGACAACCGCCCCGCCGCCGGTGGCGACAACCTGGTCTTCTTTCTCACAGATGCTGGCGAGTACCTGGCGCTCGAGCGCTCGGAATCGCCGCTCACCGTCCTCGGCGAAGATTTCGGGGATGCCCTTGCCAGCAAGGGCGACAATCTCGTCGTCACTGTCGGCGAAACGCCAGCCCAGGCGCTGCGCCACTTCCCGTCCCACTGCCGATTTGCCGGTGAAAGAGAAGCCGGTCAGTATTATGTTGGCCTTTTCAGACATCGCCAGACTGCTTCCCTGTCGTCTCGAGATAGCCCTGGCAATTTCGCAATGTCTCCCTGATGTGGTCGCCGCCAAACTTCTCCAGGACGGCGTCAGCGAGGACGATGGCCACCATCGCCTCTCCAATCACCCCTGCCGCGGGAACAACACAGGCGTCGGCGCGCTCCACGTGAGCTTGAACCGTCTCACCGGTCTTCAGGTCTGCCGATGGCAACGGTTTGCCCAGGGTGGGAATGGGCTTGACCACCGCATTCGCCACAATGGGCTCGCCGTTGGTCATGCCGCCCTCGACGCCGCCCGCGCGATTGGAGGTATGGCGCCATTGCCTTTCAGCGCTGTCATACTGGATTATGTCATGTGCCTGTGAGCCCCTCAGGTTCGCCAGTGAGAAACCGGCGCCGATCTCCACACCCTTGACGGCGTTGATGCTCATCAGCGCGCCGGCGACTTTGCCATCGAGCCTTCTGTCCCACTGGACGTGGCTCCCCAAGCCGATGGGCACGCCGCTGGCGACCACCTGAAAGACGCCCCCCACGCTGTCGCCGGCCTCCTTGGCCTCGTCTATGGCGGCCATCATCTTCCTCTCCGCTTCACTGTCGCCACATCGCACTGGAGACTCCTCGACCTGCTCCCAATCGACATTCTGGCTGTCTTTGGTATCAGCCCATACGCCGCCGATGGCAACGGTGTGGCTGCGAATCTCGACGCCAAACTCCTCGAGGAGCCTTCTGGCCACCGCCCCAACGGCGACCCTGGCGGCCGTCTCTCTGGCGCTGGCACGCTCCAGGATGGGGCGCACGTCCTTCTGACCGTACTTCACAGTCCCCGGCAGGTCAGCGTGGCCCGGGCGCAAACGGGTTACCGGCTCGATTGCCTTCTCCGCAGCGGCAATGGCCATGACGTCCCGCCAGTTCTCCCAGTCACGGTTCCACAGCAGAAGCGATATCGGGCTGCCCATGGTGAGGCCGTGGCGCACTCCGGAGAGGACCTCCGCCCGGTCCTGCTCGATCTTCATGCGACCGCCGCGGCCGTATCCCCCCTGACGGCGCTTCAGGTCACGGGCGATGTAGTCCTCGTCGAGAGGGATCCCTGCCGGTACGCCCTCTATGACGGCAGTCAACGCTCTGCCGTGCGATTCGCCCGCCGTCAGGAAGCGGAACATGTGATTGCCTCCTCTGGAGCCTCGCGAGCGGCCAGGACTACAGGGCCTCTCGCGCCGCCTCGAACATTATGTCAACTGGAGCTTCTTCGCCGGTCCACAGCTTGAAAGCGAGGGCTCCCTGATAGACCAGCATGGCCAGGCCGGCGAGGGTGCGCGCACCCGCCTTCTTTGCCTCTGCCAGGAGAGGTGTTTGCATGGGATTGTACACCACGTCGTACACCAGGACTTCCTTCGGGATGAGCGCCGCCTCAAGCGGCGACTGGGCCTCCGTGGGGCTATGCTTCATGCCCATCGAGGTGCAGTTGACGACGAGGTCGCAGTCCGACAGCACCCGTTGCAGGGTATCCCTTCCCCACGGCAGGGCCTTGAGATCGAGTTTGAACCGCCTCAAGTCGAGGATGAGGTCCTCAGTTCGCTCGAAGGTCCGGTTGAGAATGACCAGAGCGCTCACCCCTGCTCTTGCCAGGCCGAAGCTTATTCCCCGTGCCGCTCCCCCAGCGCCGAGGAGCACCACTCGCTTTCCCTCCGGCTCGAAGCTCCCCTCCTTGCGCAGCGCCTGGAGAAAGCCATCAACGTCGGTGTTGTAGCCCATGAGCCCGCCGCCTTCCTTGACTATGGTGTTGACCGCGTTTATCTCAAGAGCCTGACCGTGGAGGCGGTCGAGCATGGGCACCATGACCTCTTTGAAGGGGACGGTGACGTTCGCTCCAAGGGCGGAAGCCCCGCGAAGTCTGGCGAGGACCTCCCTGAGCTGGGTCGGGTCCGTGTCCCACGTCTTGTAGCGAATGTCAAGCTTGCAGTGGTCAAAGGCGGCCTGCTGCATGGCAGGAGACACAGAGTGTGCCAGGGAATGTCCAATGAGCCCGACGTACTTCGTCATAAACCTACTCCTTGCTATTTGTCCTGTGGTCCAGGTAACCCTGGAGGGTGATTGCCGCCGCCATGGCGTCGCGCCGTCCTTTTCGCCGCTGCTGCTTCACGCCCGCATCGGACAACAGGCTGTCGGCGGCGACACTGGTGAAACGCTCGTCCCATGTGTCCACAGTGATGCCGGCGTATTCCGAGAGAGCCCTGGTGAAGGCGAGAACCTCCTCCGCCTGCGGGCCAATGCTGCCGTTCAGAGAGCGGGGAAGCCCAACCACGATGCGCTCTGCGCCGTACTCCTCAGTCAGGGCGAGGATCTTGTCCAGGTCAGCCTTCTCATCGCTTCGCTCAATGACACTGAGCGGCACCGCAAGGCGCGCCTCGCCGCTGGCCAGAGCCACCCCTATCCTCTTCTCTCCGTAGTCAAGTCCGAGTATTGCCATGCTCGCGCACCAGGTCTGCTGTCAGCTTCAGGGCATCATCGAGCTTGCCCGCATCCTTGCCACCGGCCTGTCCGGTCTCAGCCTTGCCACCGCCACCGCCGCCGGCGACAGCGGCGACTCGCTTCACGATATCTCCGGCGTGGAGACCCCTTCTCACCAGGTCAGGAGTGAGCATGGCGACGAAGTTGGCGCGACCGTTGTAGTCCGCCCCCAGCACCACCACCGCGCTGCTCAGCCGCTCCTTGACCGCGTCTCCGATCTGACGCAGGCCCTCGACGTCCGATGCGGGCACCCTTGCCGCCAGCACAGTGATACCATCCACCGACTCCGCTTTGCTGAGCAGTGAATCCAGGTCGCTGGTCAGCAGTCGCCGCTCTAGTTCCACGGCCTTCTTTCGCTGAGCGTCCATCTCCTGCTGCAGGCTCGCGATGCGGCTTTCGACCTCGGCCACCGGTGCCTTCAGGTCCTCCGCGACATGCTCCATGATGGCAAAGCGTTTCTCGATGAACTCCTCGGCGCCCCTGCCGGTGACTGCCTCAATGCGGCGCAGCCCCGCTCCGATGCTGCTCTCACCCACAATCTGGAAATAACCGATGTCGCCGGTTCGCTTTACGTGGGTACCCCCGCACAGCTCCATGCTGATGGGTGGCCTCCCGATCACCAGCACCCGCACCTCATCGCCATACTTCTCCTCGAAGAAAGCCAGGGCACCCGCCTCTCGAGCTTGTTGATAGGACATTGTCCTGTCCCGAACCGCCAGGTTCTGGCGTATCCTTTCATTGACCGTGCGCTGCACCTGTGATAGCTGCTCTCTGGTCAGCGCGGCCGGACTACTGAAGTCAAAGGTCAGATGGTGCGGCGCTACCACGGAGCCCGACTGGCGGACGTGCTCGCCGAGGACCTGACGGAGCGCCGCTTGGAGGAGGTGGGTTGCGGTGTGATTGCGAGCGATGTCAAGGCGGCGCTGCTTGTCCACAGTAGCCGTGACAGTGTCATTGACTGAGATGCTACCCTCGACTACCTTGCCGTGGTGGACTATAAGCTCCCTGCCACTCACTGTATGCCTGACGGTATCACTGACTTCAATTCTTCCTTTCCTACCACGGATCTCTCCGGTGTCCCCCGCTTGGCCGCCCATCTCCCCGTAGAATGGCGTCTCCTCCAGTATTACCTCCACGTCCTGTTCCTCGTCTGCCTTGGCTACCGGCGTGCCGTCGACTATCACAGTGAGGATACTCGATTTGGATTCCATCCTGTCGTAGCCGACAAACTCGGTCTTGTGGTGCTGATGCACGTCAAGTGCTCCACTTATGTCAACAGCACCCTCCCCTACCGCTACTCTTTGTGCTGCCCTGGCCCTTTCACGCTGTCGCTGCATCTCGGCCTCGAAGCCATCCAGGTCCAGGGTCAGTCCGTTCTCGGCAGCGATCTCAGCAGTGATCTCCTTGGGGAAGCCATAGGTGTCATACAGGACAAACGTTTCGAATCCCGATATCTGGACTGCCACTTCGTGAACCGCCGCCTCTGCTTGCCTGAACTGCTCGGCTAGGTCGTTCTTGAGTTGGTCGAAAGCTCCAGGTCGGCTTCCCTGGTAGTTCGTTACAAGCCGATGCAAATCGCCAAGAGCTGCTTGGGCAGGCTCCACAGCCTCCGCAATCGCATCCCTTCCCCCAACTCCCAATACGTGCCACCATCCGGGGCAGTCTCTAAGGAAGTCCTCGACCGCTTTCCTCACAGCGTCTCTCAAGGCCGGGTAGTCACGCCCTGAGGTTGCGTCCCTGAAGGCTGATTCGAAGCGGGGGAGGTACTGCAGCAACTCCCTCCTCAACTGTACGATCGTGTGTTCAAGTATCCCTATCCCAACGTCTATTGTCTGGTCGAATCTGGACTCCTCCGCATCGATTGTGCTGAGGATGAACTGGCGCTCGCTCTTGAGCTCGGGGTAGTGATGCTGCATGTGGGAAATGGTGACGCGTGCCAGCTCGCTGAGGAACGGCTCGTGGAGGCCCAGCTTCCTGCCGAAGAGGACTGCTCGCCGCAGCACACGCCGCAGCACGTATCCTCGGCCCTCGTTCGAGGGCATTACCCCGTCGGCCAGGAGGAAGGTGATAGCCCTGGCATGCTCCGCCATGATTCTCAACGCCCGGTCGGTGGGCTCATCCTCCCCGTATTTCCTGTGCGCCAGTCTCTCAGCGCAGCCCATTATGGGGATGAACAGGTCGGTCTCGTAGACGGTCGCCTTGCCCTGCATCGCCGCCGCGGTACGCTCCAGTCCCATCCCCGTGTCGATATTGGGCTTGGGCAGGGGGATTCTCGTTCCATCTTCCTGCTGGTCGTATTGAGTGAAAACCAGATTCCAGATCTCGCTGAAGCGGCCGCACTCGCAGTTCGGACCGCACTGGGCCCTGCCGCAGCCAACGGCCTCGCCAAGGTCATAGTGGATCTCGCTGCACGGCCCGCAGGGACCGGTGTCGCCAGCCGGGCCCCAGAAGTTGTCCTCTTCGCCGAAGCGCCAGATCCTGTCCTCGGGAACGCCGAGGTCGCGCCAGCATCGGAAAGCCTCATCGTCATCGAAGAAGATGGTTATCCACAGGCGCTCAACCGGCAGCTCCAGTGTTCGGGTAACGAACTCCCAGGCCCAATCGATGGACTCCTGCTTGAAGTAGTCGCCGACGCTGAAGTTGCCCAGCATCTCGAAGAAGGTGAGGTGTCTTGAATCACCAACCTCGTCGACGTCGGTAACGCGAAAGCACTTCTGACATGAAGCCAGCCGGGGTGATGGTGGTGTTGCCTCGCCAGTGAAATACGGCTTGAACTGCACCATGCCGGCACTGGTCAGAAGCAGCGTGGGGTCTCCCAAGGGTATGAGAGAGGAACTGGGGACAATCCCGTGGCCTTTCTGTTCAAAGAACCGCAGGAAGGTATGACGAATCTGGTCGCTGTTCATGTCTACCTGATTGTATTGTAAGCGTGAATGCCGTGTCAACGAACGAGGCGTTTGCCCGAATATCCGCTGAGAAGGTTCTGGGGAAGGCAGACTCCTAAGCGAGCATGGGCTTGACAGCGAGGGTTTTATGTGTTAGGTTCAACTGTCTCTTTTTGAAGCTTCTTATCATTCGTTCATCAGAATCGGACCCTAAATAAAGCGACAAAACTGCGGAGATGTTATGGCGACGCCGAGCGATGACGGCAGATTTCGGCTAAGCCAGCTTTGCCAGGCGATTTCGGGGAGAAGGAGCATTATCCTTGCCAGCAACCGAGGCCCCATTGACTATCACATCAATGAGGGGGGAAGGTTGCAGGGGCACCGAGGTAGCGGTGGGGTTGTAACTGCTCTCAGCGCGATCAGCCAGTTCATTGACGTTACCTGGATCTCGAGCGCGATGGGAGTGGGGGATCGCCAGGCCGCAGAGATGGCGCAGGGGAAACGGTTCAAAGCGTCCTTTCCGGGGCACAACCTTTTCCTTCGCTTCGTAGTCTCCTCGGGCAGCGTGTATCACAAGTTCTACAGCGTAATCTGCAACCCGCTTCTATGGTTCCTCCAGCACTATATGTGGAACTCCACTCACACCCCGAACATCGATGCCCGGGTGTACGATGCCTGGGAGAATGGCTACGTGCGAGTGAACCGTACCATCGCCGATGCGGTGATCGACGAAGCCTTGAGGAACGAGACTCCTCCCCTGGTGATGCTCCACGATTATCATCTTTATCTGGCCGGCGGCTTCATTCGAGAACAGGTTCCCGATGCTATCATCCAGCACTTCACCCATATCCCGTGGCCTGAGACCCACTACTGGCAGCTTCTACCCAACGCGATGCGCCAGGCGATCTACGAGGGGCTGTGTGCCAGCGACATTGTCGGCATGCAGACCAGGCAGGACGTGAACAACTTCCTCCATTCGTGTGAGGCGTTTGTTGAAGGCGCTGATGTCGACTACCGGGAACACACCGTGCGGCTGAACGGCCATCTCGTCAGGGTGAACCACTACCCCGTATCCGTGGACACCGCCAACTTGCTGAGGATAATCCGTTCGCCACTGGTGCAGGAGTACGAGGAGAAGCTGCGGCCCCTCTTCGGTGAGAAGACCATCCTCAGGGTCGACCGACTGGAGCCGAGCAAGAACATCGTGAGGGGTTTTCGAGCCTTCGACTTGCTGCTTCAGCGCTATCCGGAGCTTCAGGGGAAGGTTACCTTTCTTGCGTTGCTTGTCCCTTCGCGCATGCACATAAGGCAGTACCGAAGGTATGCCGACGAGGTCAACGAGGCGATCTCGGTGGTCAACGCCAAGTATGGCAACGAGGAGTGGCAGCCCATCAGGGTGCTGTATGAGAACAACTACGCCCAGGCACTCGCCGGCATGTGCCACTATGACGTCTTGCTGGTGAACTCCGTTATCGATGGGATGAATCTGGTGGCCAAGGAAGGACCAATAGTCAACAGCCGTGACGGTGTACTGGTACTATCCGAGACCGCTGGCGCCTGTGAGCAGCTTGGCGAGAATGCCCTGGCGATAACCCCAACCGACCTGGAGGGAACGGCTGAGGCGCTTTACCAGGCACTGTGCATGTCTCCCGAGGAGAGAAGGCAGCGAGCCGTTGCCCTCAGGGACAGTATTCAGGAACACGACGTCACCGCGTGGCTCTACGAGCAGCTTAAGGACGTGGTTGAGTTGGTGCAGGAGCAGTTCCAGCCAGCCACACAAGGAAGCGCTCTACGTCGCCTACCCCGTTGAGCGTGAAGTCCGCCTCCTCCGCCACACCTGGTGGCGTCTCCTGCCCGATGACCCCCACGGCCAGCCCATGGAAACCCTGTGCGTGCATGGCGCCGAAGGCCTCCACATCGCTGGCGTCATCACCGAGGTAGATGCCGCGCCGCAGGCTGTATGCCCTGACAAGGGCAACGACTGCGGCACCTTTGTCCACCTCTACGGGAGGGCGAAGCTCAACCACCATCTTCCCCTCGCGGACGCTGAAACCACTGGCTGCCGGGGAAGCTGCTACGGCGTCCATTATGAGCTTCTTCGCCGTCTGTGGGTCTGGACAACGCCGGTAGTGGATGGAAAGCCCCACTGTCTTGTCCTCCAGAATAAGGCCGGACAGGTCCAGTGCTGCGCTGAGTTCGTTGAGGGCGGTGGCCACCTTCGCCGGGTAGCCTTCGAGGGCTGGGACGAAGCGTACGGCGCCGTTCTGCCACTGCTCCAGGCCGTGATTCCCCACGTACACCATCTCGTCAATCCCCACCATCCGTCTGGCGTCGAGAGCGGGCCGCCCCGAGATGGCGGCAACCAGTGCCAGGCGCCGCGTGAGGAGGGCAAGCTGTTCGTGGCAAATGGGGGAAACGCTGGCCTCTTGGGGGGATTCGGCTATCTCGCTTATTGTCCCGTCTATGTCGGTGATGAGGCCAAAGGGAGAGACGCTGAGCGCATCCGCAACCGTGTCTAGATGGTCGAAAAGGTAGGGCACCGGGCCATCTCCCTATTCATCATCCTCGGGCACGGGCGGCGGCTGGCGCCTGCGGCGTCGTGGCGGTGGTGGCGTTTCCACTGATGGGGGTTGCAGTTGTGCCTCAGGCGGGCCCGTCGGCGGTAGACCGCTGCCGAAGTAGACCTTGGTGTGCGGCCAGGGGATCTCGATGCCTGCTTCGTCGAAGGCCCTCTTGATTCTCTTCCTCATCTCGCCCATCGTCTCCCACTGGCGTATCGGTTTGGTGGTGCCCAGTATCTTGATGTCAATGCCGGAGTCACCGAGGCTGTCAACTCGCAGTACCTGGGGGGGCTCGGTGATGATCGACTTCCAGTAGCTCTCCTTGGCCATCTCGGCACAGACTCTGTTGATGACGGCGATGGCGTGTTCCAGGTCGGTGCCGTAGGCCACGGACACGTTCAGGTTCACCCGCGACCACTCTCTGGTGAAGTTCGACGCCACCCTGATTTCACCGTTGGGGACGAAATGCACGATGCCGTCAAGGTCACGCAGGATCGTCCGCCTCAGGTTAATCTCCTCCACTACGCCGGTAGTGTCGGCCACGCGTGCCACGTCCCCGACACGATACTGGTTCTCCAGCAGAATGAAGATGCCGGCGATGATGTCCTTGACCAGGCTCTGGGCGCCAAACCCAACGGCGATTCCGGCGATGCCAAGACCGGCGACCAGAGGGGTAACGTTTATTCCCACCTCCGCCAGAATCATGAAGATGGCGGCCACGACGACTATGAAGGTGCCGGTTCCCACCAGGATACGAGACAGGGTCTTGACCCTTTTCTCCGCCTCGTCCCTGTCTCTCTTGGTCACCCTCTTTCTCAGTCTTGGCGTCACTTTGACACTGTGCCTCAATACTGGCCCGACAAGTTTGCGGAGGGCAACGTACACAGCAACGCTGACGGCGATGATGATGAGAATCCGAACGCCGTGAGAGGCAAGCCAGCCAAGTACAGCGCTCCAGTCCATGACAGTCCCTCCTACCTTCCCGTTCGGCGGCGAGAAAACGAGAACATCGCCAGAGAAAAGAACGGGGAGTGCCCGAATGCGCACAGGATAGCAGAAACCTGCAGGCGAGAAAAGCCTCCCTGGAATGCGGCGCTGTGCCTCCCTGGCGAAGGTGGGGTGGAGTTGGCCGACACACAAGGGCTCCTTAGAGGCAATTGGATGAGCTTCCGGAGCGGGTGTTGACCTCTTGAGAGGTCCGCTTTATAGTTGCGTCACCGTTGGTCGTTGTGGACGGTCATTGCCACGGTGGAGGAGGTTGCCATGACGGACAAAGAGACCATGTTCTCCCCTTGCTCACAGATGGACCTTCGGTCGGCGGCTACCAAGGCGGCCCTGGACATAGCCAAGGAGATGGAGGCCAGGGGCGAAGCAGGGGCGGCCAAATACAGCACCATCCGTGAGAAGGAGACGGACAGGTTCCTCGCTTTCGGCAAAGACATGCAGGAGAAGGGCATGTGTGAGCCGATGCCGTACGCCGCGCTGAAGGCGGCGGTGGATGAGTTCACCAGGGGTGGCTAGGTCGGCGAAGGGGGTCGCCCTTCTCGGGCGGATGCGAGGGCTCAGTATCAAGGGCGGTACGGCGCGGGGTCTTTCGCCTAGAACAGGGTCCTTGGACGGTACTGCAGGGCCTCGGCGAGGTGACTCGCCGTGATCGTCTCGGCGTGGGCGAGGTCAGCTATGGTCCGAGAGAGCTTGAGGACGCGATGGAAGGCACGCGCAGAGAGGACAAGCTGGTTCATCGCCGTTCTGAGCAGACTCTGCGCCTCAGGCTGCACGTGGCACACCTCCCGTACCTCGACGGGGGTCATCTCTGCATTGCAGGCGAGATGGGTGTCCTTGAACCGTTCCCTTTGCGCGGAGCGAGCCTGCTCAACCCTGGAGCGGACCTTCTCCGACTCCTCGCCCAGCCTGTCGTCGGCGAGCTTCTCGTAGTCGATGCGCGGCACCTGCACGAAAATGTCGATCCTGTCAAGCAGCGGCCCGCTGACGCGCTTCTGGTAGCGGGAGATTATTCCAGGCGTGCAGGTGCACTCCTTCACCGGGTCGCCGTAGTACCCGCAGGGGCACGGGTTCATCGCCCCGATCAGCATGAAGTTCGCCGGGAAAGTGACACTTCCCTGAGCACGGCTGATGGTGACGACCTTGTCTTCAATAGGCTGGCGCAGCACCTCGAGGACGGCGTGGCCGAATTCGGGGAGTTCATCCAGGAACAGCACGCCGCGATGACTGAGGCTGATTTCGCCCGGCCTTGGCCAGCGGCCCCCGCCGACTAGCCCGGCGTGCGAGATGGTGTAGTGTGGCGACCGAAAGGGGCGCTGCATCATGAGAGGGGTGTCCTGTGGCAGCAGACCGCTCACACTGTAGACCTTGGTCACCTCCAGGGCCTCGGCCATGGTCATGTTGGGCAGTATGGAGGGCATGGAGCGCGCCAGCATGGTCTTCCCGCTTCCCGGAGGCCCGCTCATGATCACGTTGTGTCCGCCGGCAGCGGCTACCTCCAGGGCCCGCTTCACGTGCTCCTGTCCCTTGACGTAGGCGATGTCTATCGCCGCCGAGCTGGTCAGGACCATGTCCTCAAGGGCGGTGTCCGCGCGGTAACTGGGAATGGCCTTCTCTCCCCGCAGATGAGAAGCCAGTTCGGCCAGCGAGTTGACCGGGACGGTGTTGAGCCCCTGGATCAATGAGGCCTCCTTCGCATCTGAAGCGGGCACAAAAGCCGTGTCGAAACCGCTCTCTTTGGCCAGAGCCACCATGGGTAGGATGCCGTGGGTGTGTCGCAGGCTGCCGTCAAGGGAAAGCTCTCCCAGGAACAGCATCTGCGATGCATCGGCGAATACCTGCTCTGAGCTGAGCAGGATACCCACCGCTATAGGCAGGTCGTAGGCGGGGCCCTCCTTCTTGAGGTCGGCTGGCGCGAGATTGACCGTTATTCGCTTCATGGGAAATGTGAGCCCTGAGTTCTTGATGGCGGCCCGCACTCTCTCCCTCGCCTCCTGCACTGCCGTATCAGGAAGGCCAACAATGGTGAAGGCGGGTAGTCCCGCTGAGATGTCCACCTCCACCTCGACAATGGCTCCCTCCAGTCCCACTACAGCGCAGCTCAGCACCTTGGCCAACACGTCTACGAACCTCTACAGCGACTTTCACCCAGAATGTTACAGTGGAGGCACGGCTGTGTCAACGACGCAAGGCCTCGCTTGACGCCATTGCAGCGGCTTGCTACACTGCCGTTTGAGGTTCGGTAGATGCCCAGGTCCGTTCGCTTCGACGGCGGCAGAGGGACTGGGCACGAAGCACGGGAGGCGGTCATGGAAGGCAATATCATTGTTGCTCTCCGCCAGAACCATGCCCTGGAGCATGCCACGGTCTCGCTACTCATCAAGAGAGTGGGTCCGAATGTCAGGATGGTCGGGATCTCGACTCACGACGGTTTCTACATCTTCGGGGATGTGCCCACGGACGCCGTTCGAGAAGCGGCAACGGAGGGCTTGGAGCGCCTGAAGAAGGGTGATAGTGAGCTGGCAGTGTCGCCGTTCTGTGGGACGAACCTCGTTGTCGCGGGGACAATGGCGGGGCTGGCGAGCCTGATGGTCATGGGGAGCAAAGACCGCAGGAAGAAGGTGCTGCCGGTCATCGTGGCGGCCACACTGGCTATTATCGCGGCTCGCCCCGTGGGGAGGGCGGCGCAGAAGTATGTGACCACCTCCTCCGACGTCGCTGACGTGAGCATCAGGCGAATCACCCGTCGCGGCGTGGGCAATCGGATACTGCACAAGGTAGAGACCGCGCGCGAATAGTGGAAAGGAGACGTTTGGAATGTCCGTATTTGACCTGACTGACAAGGTGGCTATCGTTACCGGTGGAGGTAGCGGGATAGGGCGAGGCATCGCTGTTGCCTTCGCCCTGGCGGGTGCGGATGTGGTGGTGGCCGGCCGGAGGCCGGACGTTCTGGAGAAGGCGGCTGCGGATATCAAAGCCGCGGGCCGGCGTTCTCTGGCGGTGCAGACTGATGTGACGCAGGCTGAGCAAGTGGAGAACCTGGTCAAGAAGACTTTGGACAAGTTCGGCAGAATCGACATCCTGGTCAATAATGCGGGCGGTGCCGCCGCGTGGCCGCTGGAGAAGATGTCGCCCAGGGGATGGGATGTGGTTCTGGCCATAAACCTCAAGGGAACGTTCCTCTGCAGCCAGGCGGTGGGGAAGGTAATGGTGGAGCAGAAGGAGGGCAAGATCATAAACATCTCGTCGGTCGCTGGACTGAGAGCCTCGCCAGGCTCGGCACACTACGGAGCCGCCAAGGCCGGCGTTATCAACCTGACCCGATCCCTGGCTGCGCTGTGGGCCGGGAACAACGTGCATGTGAACTGCATTGCGCCTGGTCTCATCGACACGGAGGCGGTGAGGCCGGCGCTGAACCTGGAGGACCCGGAGAAGATGAAGGAGCGGGCGAAGGCGATACCCCTGGGGCGTGTGGGGCAGCCCGAGGACATTGCGTACGCGGCGGTCTTTCTCGCTGCCCCGGCGTCGAACTTCATAACCGGCCAGACAATGGTGGTCGACGGCGGCTCTGAAGCCATCCGCTGACCGCCAGTCCCCTGTGTTATTGTAAGGGGCGCCACGCCCCTGTGTCATTGCGAGGAGCGAAGCGACGAAGCAATCCCGGAGTATAGGGAGCCAGAGGTTGCTTCGGCTGGCTTCGCCAACCTCGCAATGACAGTAATGTACCCCACTTCGCATACTCTGTGTTCGCGATGGCAATCGGCGTGGCTGATTCCGAGGGGCTTCTGCCGCCTTGTCAATACAAGGGGCTTCTCCCGCCTTGTCAACGTAAGGGGCGTCACCCCCCCGCTGTGTCATTGCAGGGGGTGCAACCCTCCTTTGTCATTGTAAGGAGCGCACCCCCCATGTCATTCTGAGGGAGCATAGCGACCGAAGAATCTATGGTGAGATTCTTCGCTGCGCTCAGAATGACATGAAGGGGTAGGCGGAATGACAATGAAGAGGGGACTGAGAATGTCATGGAGGGCCGGTTGAGAACGACATGGGGGCGCGCTGAAATCTGCGCTGTCGTAGGGGCGTTCAATTGAACGCCCCTACGCGCGGTTCGGCTCAGACTATTAGGGGATGGGGTCGAGCAAAGAAGAGCAGCAGCCCATTAAGGGCTGCTGCTGCTATACGGAAACAGGAGCTCCAGTTATGATTCTCCAGTCTGCGGTATGGAGCTTACGGGAACACGTCCTGATACCCGTCCGCATCTGTCGCGGTGCAGGCGGAGCCGACGCATAGCGATACCACGTTCTCGTCGGTGTTGTTCCAGTAGTAGACATAGTGAGCCGAGCTGGAGCAGGTGCACGTAGTGTTGCCCACGCTGGCAACGTCACAGTTGTCGTCGAGGGTCCCTGACTGCAGGATTGCCGAACTGGGAACCGTGTCGCCCTCGAAGTACCCCAGGGCCACCAACTCACAGATGTTGATGATGGCCCACTCGTCGACGACGTCCTGACCAGCCAGACCATCGCCGCTGCCCCCACGCCAAGCGAAGCCGGAGTCACCATCCATGTCACCACTGGCGTCGTACACCGGGTAGTCGTAGTCATGGCCCACCCAGTAGTCGAGGCACGCATTTTCGAGCGTGCTCTTGTGGAGGTCATAGCTCGTTGACTGAGCACCGCCGCCGAAGCCGCCGATGGCGTAGATCACACCGCCGAGCAGGATCGCCACGATGACCATCACGATGAGCATCTCTATCAGAGTGAAGCCCCGCTCGCCGCCGTCTTTCCTGAGCCCCAATGCCTTGAATCGCTTCATAACATCCATCCTTTCTTGTCACCTCCTCTCTAGTGTAGGTTCCCTTGGGCTAGTTTTATCCCTGCATTAATCGTCGCGCTGTACCTCCTTCCGTTTCGCCTCATTGTATGTGTCACAAAAGTCGGTAGCAGTCACTAGATGTGCATTATATCACGCTTATCATTATATGTCAATAGGCTAGCAAGACAAATATTAGCGGTATAAGATAGGATATGATGACCAGAGAAATGACATAGCAAACCTAGCAGAACATCGAGATATAGTAACTATACAAAGCAACTCATCAACAACGATAGATAATAGTAGATGATACGTAAGCCGGGCTATTGTACGAGACAGCTCAACCCGACAGCAGGCGCAAGAGCCAATCGGAAATGGGCTGTGCCCACAACAAGGTGACCATGGCCGCTACGGCAAGGAAGGGGCCGAAGGCGATGGCGTGCTTCCTGGTTCTTCTGCCGAATGCGAGAAGCAGGATGGCTAGCAGGCCGGCGGGCACTATGGCGAGTGCGAGGGCGAGAAGAACATGGGGGAAGCCGGTAGCCAGCCCGATAAGCCCCGCCAGTTTGACGTCGCCGCCTCCCATGCCGCCCCGCGAGAGCAGATATGGGGCTAGCAGAAGTGAGAAGCCTATTACCCCTCCCAAGAGCGCGCTCAGAATCCCCACGCTTGGCCATTCCAATCCAGGCCAGAAAAAGGAGAAGACAAGCGCCAGGACCATCCCCGGGTACACTACCACATCGAGGATGAGGCCGTGTTCAAGGTCGGTTACAAAGATCACCAGGAAGATGCAGGCGTAGGCCAGAGCCATCGGTAGTTGTGGGGTCAGGCCATAGTGCCACGTGAGCAGGGCGAATAGAAGGGCCGTCGTCAGCTCCGTCACCGGTACCCGCAGCGAAATGCGAGCGCCACAGTGACGGCATCGACCGCGCAGCCAGAGGTAGCTGAAAAGAGGCACCAGGTCACCGAACCCGAGCCTTTGCTGGCACTGTTCGCAGTGGGAAGGGGGAGTGATAATGGAGCGCCGATGTGGCAGACGATCGCAGCACAGGTTGAGGAAACTGCCCACAGCGAGTCCGAGTAGGGCGAAGAGGGGGATGGCTATCATAATGCCCTGAGGATGAGGCCGAGGTTCACCGCGTAGTCCGCGACGGGCAGGTCGCTTGGGCAGCGGAGCGGTGGGTGCAGCTTGGCAACGGGGTGGTCGATTGCACCGCTGGCAGCGAGTTGGAACGTCTGGTCTCCGGCTGCGGTGCCCGTCAGGTATACCGGCAGTTGCGGTGCGAGCGGGTTGTCCCGATAGTCAGTAGAGTACAAGGAGACGGCCTGCACCAGTTCCTGGCCGACGTGGCCGACCACGTGATCAATGGTGCCGGAGTCCTCGCCCAGGTAGACGCTGCGAATGACCATGGGCACACCATCGCGTACAATAGTCACGTCGACGCTGGTTGCCTCCCCGTTGGCGATGATGGCGTTCCTCTTGTTCACCGCTCGCATGAGCGCCATTGGTTTCAATTCAATGACGCTCGGCTTGAGTCCGGCTGCGTCGAAGGCTCTGAGCGAGGTGGTAAAGGGTCCCCGTGGTAGCAAGACGATGTATACACGCTGCTTGCCATTGCCGTTGGGCAATACCTGCCAACGGATGTGCCACTGCGCGGGATGGCCGTCGGTCAGCCTCCTCACCTCTCGACGGAGTACACCGTCCAACAGCTTGCTGTTCAGAGGGGGCAGGTTGAGGATTCGCACCGTGGTGCCGAGGGCGGAGTGGGCCCAGAGAATCCTCCCCTTTGACAGCTTGCGCTCTGCGAGGGCGGCGCGGATCAGACCTCCCAACCCGGCTGGGTCAGCGACATGGCCCTTCTTGAGAAACTGGGGAGCGAAGGGTATGGTGTCCCAGGTCTCCACGGTGCGGCCGGTAGCGCTGACCACTCTCAGTGAGTTGCCTTCGATACTCAGAGCGACGAGCCGTTTTGCTATTGCAAACATGATTGGTGCCTCTCGCCCGGGCTAGGGCCGGGCATAGACGATGATATCGATGCTGATGGTCCAGTACGCCGGCTCCTCTTCGGTGGCGACGACGAACTCGATGACTACGTTCTTTATGACCGTGGTCTCGTACGGTGCGTTCACCTCCAGTTCATCGAGGAAGGCATAGAGGGCCGGCAGCTTGTCCGCGGCGGCGCCAACCTCATAAATGAAGGCTTTGTACACCGTCCCGTTGTTGTTCAGAAACACGTCGATCGGGCCCTCGGGGATGAAGCGCTGGCCCTGGACTTCAGCGTTCTGGAGCCCGTAGATCACGAGGTCGTTGACTTCGATGTTCTCCACGTCGTCGGCTTTGGGGAAAGCCGAATCATCGAGTTCTTCCTGGAGGGTGGCAAGGGCGGCTTCCAGTGCGTCCAGGTCGTACTGGTTCTCGATGCTGGCGATGTCACTTTCTACGTCGGCCATCTGTGTCTCCAGGTCGGAAGCCGCTTGCACCTGCTGCACGATGACTACGGTGAAGTATACCCCCAGTCCAATCAGGGCGACCACCGCCACCAAGAGGAGGAGCTGTAGTTGAGTCAGCTTCTTCATTCAGCACCTCCTGTTTGCTTGAGTGTTACAGTGATGATGAAGGCGTAGGGAGGGGTGTATCCAGTGACTTCCCAGTAGAGGTAGTCGTAGGCCTCCTCCATCGATATGGTATCGTCCTCGTTCACATCCGCGGGTCCGTTAAGTCCCTCGACGAAGTAGTAGGTGAACACCCCGTTCTCTAACAGAGGGTCTTCGTAGGAGTACTGCTCTTCGTCACAGGCGGTGAGTACCACACCCTCTATTGTCTCGTTGAGGTCCCGGGCAAAGCCGTCGCCATCACGCGGCGCAACTTCGCCGGGAGAGCCCTTGCTCGCGGCAAGGCCGTACTTGAACATGCCGCCACTGTAGCAGGTGTCGATCGCTACCAACACGGGGCTGCCAGGCAGTCCGCCAAGCCACACGCCCAGCTCATCATCCGTGATGCCCGACATTGGGTCGAAGAAGTCGAAGTCGTATGGGCAGAGGACCTCGTCGTAGTCATCGGCTTCGTCGAGCGGCATTTGGTCGGCAATGATGCCTCCGTGTCCCGAGAAGTAGAAGAAGAAAACGTCGTCGGCGTCACCGTTGGCTGCCATGTAGTCGATGGCGTCCTCTATCCCCGACTTGGTCGCGGCATCGTCTATGAGCATAGTGATGTGGCTATCCTGCCAGTTGGGGTAGTCAAGCAGCACCTCACGTACGTCCTCGGCATCGTCGTCGGTGTAGCTCAGAGGAGTGAGACCCTGGCCCGGTGGATAGTCGGCGACTCCGACGATCACCGCCCAGTACTCCACGCCAACTGTGACGTTGGCTGCTGTGACCAGGGTGGCTTCACCTGTCCAGTTGTCGTACATCTGGGGCGTCTGCTCCAGGTCAGCCCTTCCCCTTTCGGTAATCTGATAGGTCCACTCGATGTCCGGGTCGTAGGGAGGTGAATCGTGGAACAACTCGCTCTCAAGAAGGGCGTGAGCATACTCGGAGATGCGGATGCTGGCGTCGGTGATGCCCTCGACGACTACCTGATTGCCGTCCTGGGCGATGTAGGTCAGGTCTATTTCCGCCGGTGCCAGGTCATCGATCTCTTCCACGACGTCGGACCACGGCGCGTAGGTGAACATCTGGTCGTAGGCCTGTTCATAGTCGACCAGTGTGCTGGTCGTGCTGTCGATCTCCTCCAGCATCGACTTCGCCTGCGGTATCAGGTTGGTCTTGAGTCCACTCAGGTGGTCCTGGCGCTGCGCTAGCTCCGCCTCGAGGTCAGCTACGTGGTCCTGCTTGTCCGACATGTATCCATAGAGATTGGGCAGGTCCGGCGCAGCCTCGACCATGGCGAAGGGCAGCATCGCGTACCCTAGAATCAGAACGAGGACCACGAGGAGGATGCTGAGGTTGGGCACCGAGACGGACAGTTGGGACTTGGCCGTGCTGTGCTTCACCTTGCCGTCAAAGAGATTGATCTCGAGCGGCGAATCTGTGCGGTCCAGAGGTTCCTGTTTGTCAGCCATTGGAACGTCCTTCTAACGTAAATTAACTATAAGTGCCAGTAGTTGGCTATTATATCAGATGGCTACCTAAAAGTCAATACTTAGACCTTTAAAGATTATCTACAATGAACCACTACTCATTGTAGGCTATAGCAATGCAAACGGGCCGGGCTCCGACTCCGAGATGTGAGACTCGCCAACCTATGCCACCTCGACCTGTCGCGATGACCGATAGTTATGCGCAACCGCTGTGTCCGCCGGGCAGCGGCCTCACCAGGGCTAGTCGTATTGGTAGCTCAGGATACTGACCGGCAGCACGCCCGGGTCGGTGCTTGGGTCGGTGCGGAAGGAGAGGATGACGTAGATCAGGTTCCAGGAATCGACCCACGTGCCGAGGAGAACCTCGGCCTCTGTCTGGCCCGGGGTGACGTAGGGTGTCGCGTCGAAAGTGTCAATGTCCACACCGTCAATGAACTCGCCGTCGAGGCCACTGGACTTGCCGTTCCACACGTCGTCTTGGGGGTTGACCCCGTCGTAGGGGTCATCCTCGTGCGGCAGGAGGTGACCTTCGAACCGCAGGTAGTCGGAGTTGTAGGCATCGTCCCCCTCGCCGACGAAGACGGTGAGGCGGGCCCCCTCGTCGCCGGGATCAAGCTCTGGCACGAGGAAACCCTCTATCGCGTCCAGGTACACGTTCTGGTACATCTCCATGTAGAAGAAGTCATCGTAGAGGTACATCTGGTGGGCGTTCTCGTCTTGGTGCGAATACACTACGACCAGCGACCAGCCGGCATAGGACCACTCGTCGTCGGTGGCCCAGTAGTAGCCTCTATACTGCCCGTACCACAGACCGTATTCATCATCGATGCCGTCTATTCTCCTCACCTTATAGCTGCAATTGGGGCTGTCGAGTGCGGCGACCAGGTCGGTGACGTCGGCGCGACAGGAGAAGGCCCAGCCGTGGCCTGAGCCGTCGGAATTGGTGTTCGGCAGTATCTGTACCCGGTCGGCGTCTACGTCGATATCGATCCAGGTTCCCCCCGACTGCTTGGTGCCCAACCGTGCCACGTCCACTTCCTCGGCGAGTTCGACAAGCTCCTCTTCTTCGTAGTCGGTGATGTCAACTGGGTACCTCCTCCACGCCGACCAGTAGAGGTAGGCCAGCTCGATACTGGCGCCTTCAGGGATATCGCTGAGAGTGGCCGTGGTGTCCTCGGCCCGGTAGAGGAGCGTTTCGCGGCGCAGGTTGCTGTTTTGGTCCTCCATCAAGCTGCTGCCGATGGCGCGATAGTCCCCGTACGCTTCGCTCAGTTCCTCGTAGATTTCCGAGCTGCCGACAAAGGCCTGGAGGGCAACGTCCTCGTCGGTCTCTTGGTGTACTGCGGTGGACGAAACCGCGTAGAGGTCGCTGTCCACGTCCCATGACAGATAGATGTCATGTCGAGTCGTCCGTATCCAACTGAACTCACCGCTGGGGTCAAGCGCTGGCGTGAAGTCGAAGTAGAGCAGCCTTCGGAGAGGGTACTCGAAGGAACCGCCTTCGCCGCCTCCTGGCGGAGGAAGGTCCTCGAACAGGACGCCCTCGGGGGTGGTGAACTCCCATTCGAGAGCCGTGCCCCCGCGGAAGGAACTGGCGGTGGGATTGTCAGGAACGTCCTCGTGAGTGGTGATTCCGCTGGCCGAATCGGTGATGTACGTGAAGCCGGCCGGGAGCCATGCCCCCACCTTGTCCAGCTTGAGGTTGCCGTCCAGCGAGCCGTCGTAGGTCATCTCGATCCTGAATGTCCCGCCGTCTTCCCCCATCTCGACCACGTGGCTCACGACGGCCAACTCGTCGTGAGGGACTGTCCCGTAGATTGGGGTCTCCAGGCCATCCAGTATCCAGACGGCCTCGATGCTGACCTCCACCTCGCAGCCGTTGACGTCCTGTATGGTGTACACCCAGGGGTCGTCCCCGTACTCCGGAAGGTCGTCGTGCTGGTTTTGCACCTTGTGAGCCGCATCCTCGACGCCGGCATCAGCGGCGTAGAACTGCGACGTCCATTCCTGGTGTCGCTGGGCGCTGCGCATTCCCGATGCCATGAAGACCAGGAGCGGCACCACCACGATGCTCACCATGAGCACAAGTATAAGGACGAAGGAGAGCACGTAGCCGTCCTCATTGTGCCGCAGCCTCACAATCCTGTTCATTGGCGTACTCCTCTCGGGTCGGGCAAACCCCTGTGGCCCGCAGGTTTCGCAGCGCGTCGATGGCTACCGCCAGCCTCGCAAGGCGAGCAAGCCCCATCCCCGCTATTCCGCCGTCCCTGTCACCCGCAGCGTCCAGGTGTCTATATGGCCGATGTCCCACCTAGCGTAGTCTCGGACAGACAGCTTCCATTCCCCCTGGGATTGCTTGCCGTTGAAGGTCGATATGTAGTTGTACCACCGGTAGATGTTGTCGGCACCGCCACCTGACTGGTTGTGCAGCATCTCGTAGGTGCCGTCGGGATGTATCACCGCTACCTGCAAGTCGCCGATGTAGGTGTGTTGAATGCCGACGTACACGTCGATGTTGGTTATGGTCAGATTGTCACCGCCGGGGACGGTAATGAGGCTGTCGACCCATCCATTGCGGTCGGGGATGAACACATCCTGATCGTTGGTGTACGTGAAGGTCTGCGGCCCAGGTGTGGGAGTGGGCGTGGGTGTGGCTGTCGGCGTAGGAGTTGGTGTGGGTGTGGGAGGGGGAGTGGGCGTGGGCGTAGGAGTTGGTGTGGGCGTGGGCGTAGGAGTCGGTGTGGGCATAGGAGTTGGAGTTGGTGTGGGCATAGGTGTAGGGGTTGGAGTGGGTGTGGGCATGGGAGTCGGAGTCGGTGTGGGCGTAGGCATAGGTGTTGGAGTTGGTGTGGGCATAGGCGTAGGCGTAGGAGTAGGCGTGGGGGTAGGTGTTGGTGTGGAGGGAGGTGATGGGGTGGCGACGGGTACGGGCAACCCGGTGAAGGGCCTCGGTTCGATATCGTAGATTCTCGTTGCGACCTGGTCGCCGACGTGGGCGGTGACTACCAGTCTCAAGACGTAGTTGTCCCAGTAGGCGTTGGTCTGCGGCATGCAACTGACCTCTGTACCGCTTGGGTGAGCCGCCGACGTGGTGCCGTAGGCCCCCCGTGTGCAGTCGACGAATGTGGTGGTCGTCTTGCCTCCGAACTCGATCAACTCGTCCTCGATGAGCAGGACTCCCGATGTCGGGAAGTCACTCGTGCTTGACACGGTAACGGTAGTATCCTCCTCATCCATCGCTTGGCTGAGCAGTGCGCCGTATGCGGTTGTGTCAAGATAGTCGGCAACGGCGGTGTCCTCCTGCAACTCGCCATTGATGGAGTAGGCGCGCCTCAGTTCTCTGCTGCCGTCGGTGCCGTCAGTCAGGGTGTAGACTGCCTGGTACAGGTCGCCATACCAATCGGCCCAGTAGAAGGCGAGGAAGTCCTCGGTCGCAGGGTCATAGTCCACCACGACCTGCTGAGCTCCGACTGCGTCGTGACTGACCCAATAGCCGGCGTGCTGCACCTGTCGGTAGGCGGTCATGTGGTCTCTATTGAGTCGGGAAGTGAGGAACAACTGGTATGCGGCCACGGTGACGGCGGAAGCGATGATACTGCCTATCAGCATGACGATGATAAGCTCGACGAAAGTGAAACCCTTTTGACCCGTTCTGCTGACCATCACCGGTCCACCTTGTACTCGGATACTGAGAATACCTGCTCGCCGCCAGCGGCGATTGTCACGGTTACCTGCTGAATCCCCTCGTCGTCGCCAGTGCCGTTTTCGCTGGGGTCGAGACGCACCGCGGTTACCTGCACCGCGAAGTTGTTGTTGTACGGGTCAGAGCTCAGGTCGATGTCCGGGTCGACAGCGTACTGAGGTGGGTTGTTGAGTTCGTCATAGGAGCAGAGCTTGATGTACTCAAGTTCGGCCCGGGCCAGGCTCTCCGCTATGGTGCGGTCATTGACGTCGTCGGTCGTCTTGTAGGTGATGTGCATAGCAGTAAGAAGGCTGCTCACCACTACGCCGAGGATAGTCATAGCGATGATGACCTCGAGCAGAGTCTGCCCTTTCTGATCCCTGATTCTCATCCGCCTAGTTGCCCCATCAAGGAGTAGATTGGCATATATATGGCCATAGCGATGACGCCGACTGCGCCGCCGCAGAACACAACCATTATGGGACTGAGCAGTCCGGTGGCTCTGGAGACGGCGCGGTCAGCCTCCGCTTCGTAGAAATCGGCGAGCACCTCCAGGTTGGATTCCAGGCGGCCGCTTGCCTCACCGACGCCAACCACCTGACTCAGGAGGGGGGGGAATACCTTCTGCCTGGCCAGGGCTGCCGATAGAGCCTCACCACCGTGGACTTTGGATCGCACCTTGTCCAGCGCATTCCTGATCAGAACGTTGCCAGTCGTTTCAACCATGAGGTCGAGACACTCGGTGAGGGAGATGCCTCCACGCACCATGATGGAGATGTTTCTCGCCAACTGCGTCATGGTTCCGATGAGGATGATACTGCCGATGATGGGTATCTTCATCACGAGGTGGCCGAGTACCCTCTTGCCGTCATCCGTCTTGCGGTACCACGAAAACGCGAGGAAGCCCAGAACCACAGCGAGCAACATGTAGAGGATGTTCGACTGGACGAAATTGGCGGCAGCCAGCACGACGACTGTAACCGTCGGAAGGTTGCCTCCGATCTGTGTGAAGAGCACGTCCATCGCCGGTATGACGAAGTAGAGCAGCGCGAATATAGCGATGGTAGCGATGCCCAGCACGAAACTGGGATACATCATCGCACCCCTGACCTTCCGGGTGATCTGGTCCTCCTTCTCCATCTGAGTCGCTACCTGGCGCAGCATCATCTCAAGGTTACCTACTTCCTCGCCGACCTTCGTCAGGCGCAGGAAGAACGGCGAAAAGGCCTCGGGGTGCTGGGCGCAGGCCTCGGAGAAGGAGCTGCCCGTCTCCACCGCCCCTTTCACATCATTCAGCACCTTCTTCATGCCCTTCTTGGTTGTCCGCCCGTGCAGCATGGTCAATGCAGGGAGTATGCCTATACCGGAATTGAGCAGGGTGGCCAGGTCACGGGTGAAATAGATGATGTCGTGCCGTTTCACCCCGTACAGGCTGGGGAGCATCTCGGCTACGGACACGGGCTTGCGGTGCTTCTCAAGGTTGATGATGGTCAGATCGGAGCGCCATAGCGTCCGTTCAGCTTCCCGCTCCGATGTCGCCTCGAGCGCGCCGGCGGCCGTCTGCCCCCTTGAATTGCAGGCCACGTACTTGTACCACATCGTCGTAGTCCCCCCTCGTTGTAGTTCGGGGCTTGAGTCCCCTCGCCGCCACCCGCGCGGCGAACAGCCTCGCAGCGAAACATTCGGTTCGCCGCATCACCTAGCCGATAGTGAAGACGTTGCGGATGACCTCGGCAGGTGTGGTTATTCCCTCCTTCACCTTCAGCATGCCGTCGTTACGCATGGACACCATCCCGTCTCTCACCGCCTGTTGCTTGACCTCAAAGGCGCCTGCCCCCTGGCTGACCATCTGTCTGATGGAATCGTTCATGGTTACCATCTCAAAAGCACCTACTCGCCCGCGAAAGCCAGTATTGGAGCAAGCGCCGCAGCCCATGCCGTGGGCGAAATCGGTGCGCTCCTCCCCTGTCTCTGCTTGATAGGCCATGGCATCCACGACGGATGCCTTCTGCATCTGCTGACATTCAGGACAGATCTTGCGCATGAGACGCTGCGAGACGGCAGCTATGACCGCCGACGTTACCAGGAACGGCTCCACGCCGAAGTCCAGCAGTCGAACGATGGCCCCGGCTGCGTCGTTGGCGTGAATGGATGTCAACACCAGGTGCCCGGTGAGAGCCGCTTGGATGGCGGTGTTGGCCGTCTCCGCATCACGTACCTCACCGACGAGTATGACGTCCGGGTCCAAACGCATGATGGCGCGCAGCCCGCTGGCAAAGGTGATGTCAGCGGCACGGTTGACCTGGATCTGACGCACGCCGTTGAACTCATATTCCACCGGGTCTTCAATGGTCATGACATTGAGCTCTCTGTTCCTCGTCTTGCTCAGCGAAGCGTACAGGGTTGTGGTCTTGCCCGAGCCGGTGGGCCCGCTTATCATGATCATGCCGTAGGGAGAGTCGAGGCAGCGACTATACCTTTCAAGGACGTGAGGCGACATCCCCAATGCCGCCAGTTCAATCAGGGCGAGTGACTTGTCCAGCACGCGCAACACCGCCATTTCGCCGTGGTTGGTGCCGATGGAGGCAACACGGAAGTCGACCTTCCTTCCCGATAGCGTGGCGGTGAACTGTCCGTCCTGGGCCCTTCTGCGCTCAGCGATGTTCATGTTGGCGAGCACCTTGATTCGTGTTATTAGGGGCTGGTGGACTTCCTGGGGCAGGGCCACTGCGTCGTGCATGATTCCATCAATGCGATATCGAATCAGCACGTCACGTTCCTGCGGTACGATGTGAATGTCCGATGCTCTGCTTTTCACCGCTTGCCCCAGCAACATCTCGACCGCTTTCACCACCGGGGCGTTGCTTACTGTGTCCAATGTGAAGGTGGGGTCGGTTATGTCTGCTGTGCGCAGGCTGCCCAGAAGCTGTCTGATCTCCTTCTCGACACGGGTGCTCTCCACACGGCTGGTGTCGACCCTGCTGGCGGCCTTGTAGTGGGCGTCGATTGCTGTCCCTATGCCGTCGTGAAGAGGTATGACTGGCTTGATCCTCTTCTTCGTCACGGACGAAAGGGTGTCGATCAGTCTGGTGTTGTAGGGCTCGGCAGTGGCCAACGTCAGAGTCTGGCCGTCCAGCGCTATGGGCAGCACACTGTGCTTCCTGGCCATGTCCTCTGAGACCAAAGCCAACGCGTCGGGCTGAACCTGTGCATCGTTCAGGTCTATCGTGGCGACATTCAACTGGAAACTCAGTATCATGGCCAGCGTTTCCGCGCTGACAAGGCCTTTATCAAGGATGACCTGTCTTACATCCTTGTTGGTTCGCTTCGCTGTGTTGCGTGCGCTCTCAAGCTCCTCTGACGTGACGAAGCCGCCGTCAATTAAGAGACGGTCTAGGCCTTTTGAGGGCTTGGGCTCCTGTACTTTGCGGATGGCCATCGCTCTCACTGCCTGATCCTAGGGCATTGATTTCCCGGGTAGCTGGAAGCGTTATTTAACCACATATACAGTCATTTGTCAAGAGCAAACGTGTAATACAGCACTACACTGGTATTGGCAAGGTATAACATATCTTTGCCTCCCAGCGCGGCTATTACAGCATTTCTGCACAACTATTATACTTGGAACTTTGCAACTATATATCGAAATCTGTGATGTCTATTAAACCACAGAATAGGTTATTTGTCAAGCTGCAGAGGCCGTAAACATCTGTAGATATCAGATAATGTGCCAGCGCTCACCGGCGCGCGGCGTGCGAAGGGGGTGCTGGTGATGGGGCCGGGGAGCATGACACAGGACGTAGTCGGGCTGTCATGAAAGGCATCGGAGCCACAGGCCGCTGTCTTCAGCACGACTGCTCTGGCCCGTGGTAGCCATGCGCTGTTTCCCGGACCTGCCACTGTGGCCCGGCGGTCTTGCCTGGCAGTGACCGGGAAGGGGGATGCTACGGTGCCGCCAGACCGCAGGCGGGCAACAACGTTGGTTGCCAACGGGCATGTCACGGTGCTAGAATCAGAGCTACAGGCGGGCGTCGTCCCTGTAGCTCAGTGGACAGAGCAACTGCCTTCTAAGCAGTGGGTCGTGGGTTCGAATCCCACCAGGGACGCCACTCAGGCGTGAGCCACGCCTGAGGCCGCCCCCGACCGCCGGGCCGAAAAGGGCCGAAAGACCCACTGCCTCGATGGACATGGCACCGGTGTAAGTCATCATCCAGTGGATTCACACCGTAGTCCATATCGAATAGCGTACTGAGGCGGATTCCCGGAACAATCGCGGCCGGCGTCTTGCTTCTCCATCAGCTACTCCAGACCTCGATGTGCTCGAGAAGCGTTGTTTCTTGTCTGGCTTCAGCAGGGGGTGTACAATCGGCGTAATCAGAAACGACTCCTTTCGGGAAGGGGAGCGTCGCCTGGGACAACTGCGAGGCAGTGGATACAACATCAATCTAGGCAGATTACTTGGACAGCTCCGTACTGCATAGACCGTGGTGGTCCTAGAATGATCCGGCGGCATTATCAAGAACTGAGGTAACGGAGAAGCACTTGGATTTCGTCGTCGCCAGGTCGTTCAACTCGTTGTATATCTACCTGGACATTGCCTGGCTTGTTCTTTTCACACTAATCCTGCTGTTCAGGCGGCGCTACCTGGCCATGATCGCTGGCCTGGCGGGCTGCGTTATCTACTTCGCGGTCGACTACGGAGTCTTCTACCATCTGTTGGGCACGAGAGAAGTAGCAGGGGCGGATCCATTCTGGGTTCTGTTGTGGCTGAGTATCAGCTATGGGTTCACCAACTTCGCCTGGATATGGCTGCTGCTGGACCGCGATGGTCACACCGTTGACTGGAGTCTGCTGATTGTAGCGGGTTGGCTTACGGTAGCACTGCTGAGCCAGAACTTCAGCAGGGATTTCGCACAGATCACCATCTCGCGGGGAACAGCCGACTATCACGGGATCATGACAGCGATCATGTTCATCGGGTACCTGTGGCTATTGCTGCGAAACCTGCGTACTGCCCGGGGAGCGAAGGTCAATCTTCTGCGGCTATTGGCCATCGGCGTCGGGGTACAGTTCAGCTGGGAAGCGGTGTTACTGCTCAGCGGTATCCGCCCAATGGGTGTCATACCACTCATCGTGGATTCTCTCGTTGAGACCAATCTCGGTCTGCCCTATCTCTATCTCATACACCAGGCGATATCGAAGCGGTTTGGCGAGAGACTGACCTTACCTGGCTAGATACCTTATGATCGAAGGCATGGAGTGTGAGGAGACTGACCCCATCCAAGCCGTAAACAGAACACTCCCACATCCAGGTGCGGTTGACATGGGGAAGCCCGGATACTATCCGCGGAAGGGCCTTGTACTCTCAAGAAGAGGGGTATTCATTCATGAAGCTGAGTCTGAATGAAGTGAACGAAGAAGACCGTGGGGTAATCGCACCCTGCGGCATCATCTGTCTGGGTTGTGATGTTCATATGCATGAGAGTCTGCAGGCGGCGAAAACGATCATTGATATCTGGGAAGGCTTCAACCTTCGAGATGTTGCAGCCCTCGCCGGTCTGAAAGGGCAAGACGTGTGCGATACGCTTGATACGCTGAGCGAGTTCGTGGCAAGAAGAGAGGGAGCCGGGCCATGCCCGGGATGTTTCAGGGCCGGCGGACCTTCCGCTATCTGCGCCATAGCGAAGTGTGTGAAGTCGAAGGGGTACTGGACATGTGCCGAATGTCCGGATTTCAACCCGGAATCCGATGAGCCCTGCCCTCATTCTGACGCCAGTCTTGCTTCGGTGCCTCTGGGATCGAGACGGGAGACTTCCGCTCTCATACGCAGGCGATACAGCACAAACAACATTCAGAACTTGAGAAGATGTCGTGAAGTGGGCTACCCTGCTTTCATAGCAGAGGCCAAAGAGAAGGTTCGGACAGGTTGGAGAACGTGGCAAGTCATCAGCAGTGAGATGCTGTTCACCCAGACAAACGAGCAGACTGGCTGAGTTGTCGCGACGAGCGAAGTAGACCTATCAAGCGGAAGCCCCACTGGCAGTGGCCATGAAGGCGCCTGCGTTGGCAGCATGGTGGGTGTTCACGTGCGACACTTACTATCTGTTCGCGAAAGACAGGAGCGCCTGCAACTGAGACAGCGATATTGATTTCGTGCCAGAGGTGGATGGCTTGTCCTTCAGGAGAATCTACACCAACGAAGAGGCGGATGAGCCTGAAGCTCAGGGGTTCGACTTCAGGGAACATGCTTTCGACGGGAGGAGCGGGCCGGACAAGAAGGGCGGCAGCATTCTGTGTTTTCGTTGGACATGAGCTTGCCAACATAGGGTGGCTGTGCCCCACACAGCAGGCGAGGGACAGCCTGAATGAGCCTCCCGCCATTCATTGCGAATGGACTAAAACGGGCAACATATGGTACAACTCGCAGACAAGGTCGTTGCCGCTGAATACGGCGACTTTGTTTGAACGGAGCCGTTAAGTTGGTCAGGGACAAGAGAGAGGCTATCGTGGTCGGCTCGGGGCCCAACGGTCTGGCGGCAGCCATCGCGTTGGCGCGGGCTGGCCTGGCGGTAACCGTCTATGAGAAGCACGAGATAATCGGCGGAGGCTGCCGTTCCCTGGAGTTGATACAGCAGGGCTATATCCACGACGTGTGCTCCACGGTCCATCTACAGGTAAAACTCTCACCCTTTTTCCGGAAGCTGCCCCTGGAAGAGTATGGACTAAGGTGGGTCACACCCCCCTTCGCCCTGGCCAACCCCTTTGATGACGGCACGGCGGCGGTGGTTTCCCAGTCTATGTCCGAGACCGTGGCAACCCTCGGTGGTAGCGATGGGGAGACGTATGCGAAACTGATGTCTCCCCTGGTTATT
>CAYTKL010000002.1:0-34649 GCA_964438305.1 uncultured Dehalococcoidales bacterium
AACGTCAGCAGGTAGTCGATCCACAACACGCCAGCCAGGACCACCAGGGCCGCCAACTGGTCCATGTCGGCAAGAAAGACGACCACCTCGGGCCTCTCTTTCTCAGGGTCCACGTCCTTCAGCGGCTTGAAGACCACGTACTCGTACGGCACGTCGGTTATGGGCAGGCAATCGATGAACTTCAGCACCAGCTCAGGCGTCTTCAAGTATCTCTCGCCGTGGACCATGTCGTCGTACATCTCCTCGGTCATGAACGGCCTTGCCATCTCGGCGAACCTCATGCCTTCCTCACTTCCCTCGTAGCCCGTCGACAGGAAGTGGCTGAAGGCCTCCTCTCCACCGGGCATGTTCTTGTACTGGTTGCCGAAGCCGAGGCCGGTCCCTCCGCCGGGGCAGCCGAAGGTCTTGCGGTCGAACACCACTGTCTGGCCGCGGACGGCCGCCGCCAGCAGGAACATGACGCAACTGAACTTGCCTTCCTTGAACTGCCTGGCCCCTTTCGGCTTTTCGTTGGTGAGGACTATCGCTATCGGCTCGTATTTGAGGCCCATTGCCTCCGCAATCACACTCTCCATGCCTTCGCTCCTTGACCTGCGTTGCCCCGTCGTGGCTTTGCGTGCGGTGTTGAGTGGCTACTATATCACATTGCTCTACGGCGAGCGACCCTCTTCGCATGACCGGATTGCCCCTGGCGATGGCCGTCTGGCGGGAGCGGGAGCGCCATTGACGGTGCGAGCGCTGGCTGCCATAATCAGAGCGGAGGAGGGCCTATGAACTGGAAGAACCGGGTTACCGACATACTGGGCAGCGACTATCCTATTATTCAGGGCGCTTTCGGCGGTTTCGGCACGGCCGCCCTGGCGGCTCCTGTTTCCGATGCCGGGGCCTTTGGCATCATCACCGCTGGAGCCCTGCGCACGCCGGAGAAGCTGAGGGATGATATCAAGAAGGCACGCTCCATGACCGACAGGCCCTTTGGCATCAACCTGTCGGTTGGCCTGTGCCCCCAAATCGACGAGATGCGGGAAGTGGCCATCGAGGAGCGCGTGCCGGTCATCTTCACCGCTGTCTACCGCGCCGAAGACCACGGGCGGAGGATACACGAGGCTGGCTTGAAATGGGTGCACAAGGTGGCGACGATACACCACGCGCTCGCCGCTGAGCGTCAGGGCGCCGACGCCGTGGTGCTTGTTGGCCTGGAGGGGGCTGGTTTCAAGAGCGTCCACCAGCTTCCCACCCTGGTTGCCATATCCACCGCCGTGAAGATGATGAAGGTGCCTCTCATCGCTGCCGGCGGTATTGGCGACGCCCACGGTCTGGTGGCCGCGCTGGGGATGGGCGCCGAGGGCGTCTACATGGGAACGCGCTTCATGGCCGTTGCCGAGTGCCCTATCTCCGATCGCTACAAGCAGGGGCTGGTGGAGGCCAAGCCGTGGGATGCCGAGTACCGCGACCGTGCCCTGGCCCCCCCGAAGCGGGAGGAGTTCGAAAGGGTGATGAAGGACAGGGGCGAACAGGTAACCGGTGACTGGCTGATGCGGCTGGAGAGGGTGCTCCTCAAGCAGTCTGCAGATGTCCCGCGGGACTGGCAGAGCGGCCTTCAGGATGACGACCCCGAGGTGGCGGTGAGGATTGCCGGCGGCTCGCTAGCCGTGGGGGTGATCGACAGGGTGGTGAGCGCCAGGGAGCTCATCGACACCATGATTCGTGAGGCTGAGCAGATACTGGGTCAACAGGGGACGGTTGGCAGCGTGCTGGCGTAGGACTGTAGCTGTCTACGCGCCTTCGCCGTCGGCGGCCTGAGGATCGAGGTACTCCTTGAGCTCCTTGCGCAAGGCCTCGAGTTCCTTCCTCGGCAGGTTCTTGGTCAGGGAGCCGAAGTCCTCCGGGATCCACAGGATGAGCCGGCCCTCGCTGTAGACACCGGTTCCGGGCGTTCCGTACAGTATCTCGTGCCGCCGTTCCAGTCCGTTCGATTGCATCGCCGGCCTCCTGCGCTCTGCGCCATCGCCGATGGGACCTCGGCTGGCATAGCGAGGCGTCCTAGTCTGACTTCTTCTGTCTCACCCAGATGCGGTACAGCTTCTCGCCGCCCTCTTCGAAGCACTGGAAGCCGCGGGAATCGACCTCTTCTGTCGCCACGTTCTCCTCCCCGCGCAGCTCCCGTACCTGGTCGAGCCAGTTCTGAAAATGCGCGCCGCCGCCGAAGTAGACCTTGCGCCACCTGTTGCCTTCGGCGTCCACCCTCTCCTGGACCTCGTTCTCCATGGCCATTCGTTCGGAGGCCGCCTCTTCGTACCCCGTATCACCCTGGCTCATTGCTTCTTCTCCCTGTCGGCAACGGCGTCAAGCTCTCCCTGAGGGTCTCATCGTGGCCCATTTCCCTTCGTTTGTCAAACGTGGCGGGTGGGGAATTGGCAGCGGATGAAGATGCAGTTTGAGGCTTGGGGAAACGAAGCTGCTGGTCGAGGCGGTCAGGCGGAAGCTCGTGCCCTAGTGGGTTTGTCCGCGGCTCTTGAGGCGGCACGCTGAGTAGCCGAGGCCGCCTGACTACTTCACGCGGGACTGTCCGGAAGTGGCGGCTCTCGAGCGATGAGCACCGGGCAGGGCGCGTGCTTCAAGACGTACGGTACCACCTCTCCCAGCGTGAAATCTCCAAACCGTTTCTTGTAGCGCATCCCCATCAGAATCAGACTGGCCTCTCTCTCCACAGCCTCCTCCACGATGGCGGGCCCTGCCTCCCGAGCCTGCAGTATGCTGGTCTCAACCACGCAGTCCCCCTCGGCAGCGGTATCTCTGACTTGTTCCAGCACCTGCTCCGCTTTTCTGATCTTGGACTCGATCTCGGCGTCAAGGGATGTGCTGCGCTCCAACTCGATAACGTAGAGTACATGGATTGTGGACTCAGGCCCCTTCCCCAGAGTGCAGGCGAGCGTGATTGCGGATTCCCAACCGCCCTGTCCGCTGACAGGGACCAGCATTCTATCGACGTCCAAGCTGAATTTCACCCATTCCCATATCAGCGAGATTTTAGTCCAGCCAACCCTTCGATGCAACCCCCCCAGCGACAGGTCGTGTGTTCCGGCGTCTTGAGGGCATGGCGCGAATGAGCCGGTGCGGCCCAGAAAGAACCAGTCGTGCACTGTCTCGGGGTTGCCACCCCTGGTCGGCCGGCAGGAAAAGATGTGCAACGGCTGCGGAAGTTTTCAAAGCGTTGGGACAGTGGTATTATTGGGTGCTGAAGGAGCGCTTGCCTGGAGACGTCGGAGCCTGACATACCGTGTACATCGTTGTCGTCGGCGCTGGGGTAGGAGGATACAGCATCGCGTCCATGCTTTCGAGAGGAGGGCATGGCGTGGTGGTAATTGACCAATCCGAGGCGGCGCTGGACAGCGTCCGCCGCTACCTCGACGTGAAGACTATCCTCGGCAGCGGTTCGAACCCCAGGGTATTGCGAGAGGCCGAGGCGCCGTCCGCCGACCTCCTCATCGCCTTTACCGTGAGCGACGAAGTCAATATGGTCGCATGCCTGCTGGCCAAGGCGCTGGGGACCAAGAGGACGGTAGCCAGGGTGCGCAATCCCGAGTATACCGGCTATCTGGTAACCGATGCCAAGTCCCCGGTGGGGCGGCGGCGGGTGGTCACGCCGCAGACCCTGGGGATAAGCCTCTTCGTCAACCCCGACGTAATGGCCGCGGAAGAAATCGTCGATATCCTGTCCAGCCTGTACACAACGTCGATGGAGGAGTTCGCCGACGGCCGTGTACAGGTAAGGGAGTTCATTGTCCAGGGCGAGGCAGTTGTGGACAAACCACTCAGTGCCGTCGTCTTTCCGCGGCCCTGCGTCGTTGCCGCCATCTTGCGTTCCAGTGAAGTGCTGATGCCGCCCGGCGATGAGGTTCTGCAGGAAGACGACCGCCTTCTGGTGGTCTCGTCAAAAGAGGCTGCGGACGAGATGGAGGCTGCCTTCGGCCAGACAAAGGCGAAGGCGAAGAGGGTTATGATCCTTGGTGGGGAGCATGTGGGGTTCCGCCTTGCCCAGTTGCTGGAGAAACGTGCCATCGCGGTCAAGCTCGTTGAGCCGGACCCGGCACGCTCCCACGAGGTGGCCGGGTTGCTGACGCGAACCGAGGTGGTGCAGGGTGAGGGCACCGACAGCGAGTTTCTCCTCGATGAGGGAGTGACCTCGGCCGACGCCTTCATAGCAGCGACAACGGATGACGAGTTCAACATACTCATCGCTCTACTGGCCAAGAACCTTGGAGCCGGTCGCAGCCTGGCGGTGGTGGAGAGGGCACAGTACGTCGCGCTGGCCCAGGCCATTGGCCTGGACGTGGTCGTCTCTCCTCTGTCGCTGGCAGCCGCTCGGGTAGTCCGCCTCGTCCGCTCTCCTGCGGTGGTCACCCTTGCCTTCCTCGCGGGTTCGCGAGTGGAGGCTATCGAGTTCTCAGCGGGCGAGAACGCACGCATCGCCAATCGACGGCTTGAGGAGGTGGAGATGCCTCAGGGGGCTGTGGTTGGCGCCATCGTACACGGCGCCCAAACTGTGATTCCCCAGGGTGACAGTGTTGTGCAGCCCGGGGACCAGGTGGTCGTTCTGTGTCTTCCGTCCGCTGTTCCCGATGTCGAAAGACTGTTTGAGTAAGCCATGAGGGTCGGGGTTGTTCTGCATTACCTGGCGCCATTCCTTGCGGGCCTCGGTGTTCTCATGGTCGTCCCCCTGGTAGCCAGCCTCATCTACCAGGAGCCTGACAGGGTCCCCTTCGCCATATCAATGGCCGTCACGGTCGCTACGGGTCTACTGCTGTGGCTGCTCACGCGACCGCACCGTGGCGGCAGACTCAGCCGCCGCGAAGCCCTGGTCCTCGTTGTCGGTGTCTGGCTGGCGGCGGCGCTTTTTGGCGCGCTGCCCTACAAGCTGAGCGGCACCTTCCCCGGCTATCTCGATGCCTACTTCGAGGCCATGTCCGGCTTCACTACCACCGGTGCCTCGGTGCTCACGTCCATCGAAAGCCAGCCGCACGGGATTCTCCTTTGGCGGGACCTGACTCAGTGGTTGGGTGGCATGGGGATTGTCGTGCTCTTCGTGGCGGTATTCCCGCTCATTGGGGTGGGAGCGTCGCACCTTGTGGAAGGCGAGCTGCCCGGGCCCAAAGGGCAGCGGTTGACAGCACGTATACGCGACACGGCGAGAATCCTGTGGACGCTCTACCTTGGGCTGTCCGCGCTGGAGGTCGTGGCGCTGCTGGCGGCGGGCCTGCCGTTCTTCGATGCCCTGGTGAATACTCTTGGCACCATGCCCACCGGCGGGTTCTGTCTCAAGGACCTGAGTATCGGCGCCTATGGTAGTGTCCCTGTCGAGGTCATTGTCCTCTTCTTCATGCTGCTCGCCGGTACGAATTTCCAGCTGTTCTACTTTCTGTTGTGGAAGCGCCGCTTCAGCGTCCTCCTCGCCGACCGTGAGGTGCGCTGGTACCTGGGCATCGTGGCTGCGGCCACCGTCTTCATCGTGCTGGACCTCGCACTCAATGCGAACTCATCAGTGGGCAATGCCTTCAGGTACGCCACGTTTCAGGCGGTGGCTATCCAGACGACGACCGGCTTCGCCACCGCCGATTTTGGCGGCTGGCCTCCCTTCTCGCAGTCGGTCCTGCTTGTCCTGATGATAGTCGGCGCATCCGCGTGTTCCACCGGCGGGGCGCTGAAGGTCATCAGGATCGCGGTGCTGGCGAAGTACGCCTATCGGCAGATACTCCTTATCTTCAGCCCGCGCTCTGTCCGCCCCCTGAAGCTGGCCGGCAGGGTACTGCCTGAGAGGATGGTATCGGAGATCGTTGGTCTCTCCATCCTGTACTTCGCGGCTTTGGTCCTTGGCTCCATATTCATGAGTGCCGTTGGCCTGGACTCGATCTCCGCCCTCTCCTCTGTTGCCGCCACACTGGGCAACGTTGGCCCGGGCCTGGGCATGGTCGGCCCGGGGGCGAACTACGCATTTGTCCCCGACATTGGAAAGGTCGCGCTGACGTTCTTCATGCTCATAGGCCGGCTCGAAATCTGGACGGTGCTGGTGCTTGTGACTCCGGCATTCTGGAGAGCACGATAGGGTGACCATGGCCCGCAGGTTCCAGTCAAGGCATGGGAACCGCTGGCCCCCTGCAAGACTCGCCATGAGCCGCATCAGGCGATGCACCAGTATGGGATTTGGCGGGGTGTGCGATGGAAGCCGGTAGGCCCGCTTCGGGATGGGTCCTGTACCGCAGGATAGCCGGACTGTGCGGCGTGCTCTCTCCGTTCGTCGGACTTGCGCTGGTTGGCGTCGCCATCTACTATCACCCCACCTTCTCGTGGACCGAGAACTACCTGAGCCTTCTCGGGGTCGAGGGTCCGGCCCGCGCCTCGTTCAACGCCAGTCTGATAGTCGACGCCGTCCTCGCCATTGCCTTCGCCGTCGGCTTCGCCCCGACCCTGTCTTCGCGGCGGCGACTGGGCCGCCTGGGAATCGCGGTCCTTATCCTTGGCGCGTGCGCCATGAGCTTCATCGGCATCTTCCCCAGGACCTGCGGCGCCCCGCACACCTATGCTTCGGTGTTCTTCTTCGCGCTGGTGCCGCTCGGCCTGTTCATCATCGGGGCGGCGCAGTTGGCTTCGTCGAGAGTGGCGTCCGGGCTCTTCACCTTCGCCTGCGGCATTCTCATGGTTGTCCTCCAGCTCATCCCCTGGCCGTGGGGAGACAGGGCCATAACCCAGCTCCTTGCCGGCATGCCCTGGTCGCTGTGGATGTTCGTCTTCGGCCTCAGACTGCTGAGGGCGACTGCGTGACGAAGACGCGCCGGCGGTACCTCCACAGGGGCCGCTGTGCCGACAATGCCATGCCCCGGCCCGTCTGAGGCGGGATGGTTGATAGCCGTTGCCAAAAGTGGTAGCCTATGGCGGCAAAGCGTCCCTGGGCAGGAATCAGTAGCGGTCCAGGCAAACGCTCGCTTTCCTGGCGTAGCGCATTCCCTGGGGTGAGGGGGGACGATGGCCGTAGAGACCTTTCTGTGGAAGAGACGAGAGAGACCCTCTGAGTTCATCGAAACGGCGAAGCGCATCGTGGGGGATGACAATGTCTCCGAGAGGGAATGCGACCTCATTTCCTACAGCACGGACTACTGGCTCTACGCGATATTCCTTTCCCAGCAAGGCAAGTTGCCATCGCTCCCCTGTGCGGTGATCTCTCCCAGGAACAGTGAGGAAATACAGGCTGTCCTGAAGTGTGCCAACGAGTACAGGGTCGAGGTCACGCCTTTCGGTGCCGGTTCGGGCGTGCTGGGTGGCGCTATCCCCGGGGGTGGCAGCGCCGTCTTGAACCTGCAGAGAATGAGCAGCTTCATCTCGCTGGACGAGACGTCACTCGTTGCCCGGTTCGAGGCGGGGATTATCGGCGCGAATCTGGAGCGGGAGCTCAATCACCGCGGCTACTCAATGGGGAACATCCCCCAGTCCCTCTACTGCTCCACGCTCGGAGGATGGATCGCAACACGTGCGGTGGGGCAGTTCTCCACGAAGTACGGGAAGACCGAAGACATGGTTATGGGAATGGAAGTGGTGCTTCCCGACGGGAGTCTTCTCAGTATCAAGCCGGTACCGAGGCGCTCCACCGGGCCGGCGCTGAAAGAGCTGTTCCTGGGCAGTGAAGGCACTCTCGGCGTTGTCACCAGGGCGACGGTATCGGTGCATCCCCTGCCCAAGGCGACGGACAAGCAATCATGGGTCTGCGAGTCCATCGAGACGGCGCTGGACGTGGTGCGAAGGGTTCTGAGGACTGACGTGAAGCCGGCGGTGGTGCGCATATTCGATGAGGCCGAGAGTGAGCGGTATTTCGACGAAATAGGGAGCAAGGTCACCGTCATCTTCATCTGTGAGGGTGAGCCGGACCTTGTCGCGCTCGAGAAGAGCGTGGTCAAGAGAATCGCCGAGGAGAGCGGCGGGCAGCCTGCGGGAGAGAACCCGGTTGACATATGGCTTGAGAAGCGCTTCGACATAGGTCTGGGCCCTGTCCTGATGCAGCATGGGGGCATTGTAGACACGATTGAGGTTGTCTCCCTGTTCAAGGACGCCGCGAAGCTCTACGACGACATGGTCGCGTCGATGAAGGCGGTGGAGGGTGCGGTGGCGATTTCGGGGCACTACTCGCACTTCTACCGGGAGGCGGCTTGCCTGTACATAACCTTCGCCGGCTTTCCCAAAGACCCCTTGCAGTACTACCAGGACACGTGGACTGCGGCCATGGAAGCGACGCTGCGAAACAACGGTTCCATCAGCCATCACCACGGCATTGGCTACTGGCGAAGGCAGTACATGGAGCAGGAGCATGGCGCCAGCGGAGTGGACGTGCTGCGCAGAATCAAGCGTGCTCTCGACCCAAACGGCATTATGAACAGGGGTAAGCTCATCGAAGATGGAGGATAAGAAGGAGCTCGGCCTGGAACAGATTACGAACTGTGCCATGTGCGCCGATATGTGCAAGCACAGTTGCCCTACCTATCTGGCCACGGGGAGGGAGACCAGCAGCCCCCAGAAGCTGGCGCGTCTCATTGTCTACGAGGAGAAGGGGTTTCTCGAGGACAGGCAGGGCTTCTTCGATGTGGTGTTCCAGAGCGCCATGTGCGGGGCATGCAAAGCACACTGCATCTATGGCAACCATGACCTGCGAGACTACATTCACCGCGCGCGGAGCAAGGCTTTCAGAGAGGGCATGCTTCCCGAAGAGATGAGGAAGCGGGTCGAGACGTTCATGATGTTCGGCAACCCCAACGGCGAGCGGCCGCTTGTGGAGAAGGGAACGGGAGCCGTCGGCTACTTCGTTTCCTGCTCCGCCTACTCGGATGAGCAGGTCCCCAGGGCGATGGACAGGATCATATCCGCGAGCAAGGAGCAGGTCCAGCAGTTCGGCGGGGCGGATATCTGCTGTGGTGCGCCGCTCTACTATGCCGGAGACGTGGAGGGGTTCGCCAAAGCGGCGGAGAAGATGAAGGGGGAGTTCGAGAAGAGGGGGCTGCGCAGGGTCATCGCCGACTGTCCCAATTGTGTGAAGATGATGACGCAGGCGTACCGGACGGTGGGAGTTGACATCGATGTCGAGTTCATCCACACCACCCAGTTCCTCCAGGCTCTGCTGGGCGAAGGGAAGATGCGGGTAAGCAAGGCCGATGTTTCGGCGACCTACCATGACCCGTGTATCCTGGTGAACGACCTGGGTATCTCCACTGCCCCCAGGGAGATCCTTGGGGCGCTGGGTTTCGTGGTGAGGGAGCCGGTCTACTCCCGGGGGGATACCCACTGCTGCGGCGCCCTCCCTGGAGCGCGGATTGGAGACGCCGACGTCACGCACAAGGTGAATCTGATGCGCCTCAACGAGCTCAAAGAGACCGCTGCCGAAATGTACGTTTCTGCGTGCCCCACCTGCAAGGCGGTGTTATCGGGTGTGGATACCAGGGACATAACCGAGGTTGTCGCGGAACGGATTGTCGATGGCTGAAGAGAAGCTGGCACGGACGATACAGGGTGAGATAGAGAAGGCGACCGGGGAGAAGGCGACGGTCTCGGTCCAGGACGGCATCGCCACGCTGAGCGGGCGATTTCCCTCCAATCAGAGTGCGGTGGATGCCGGGCACACTGCCGCCGGCTTCGAGGAAGTCAGGGAGGTTGTCAGCGATATCGACTATCCGGGCAAGGTGCCCTTCGTTCCACCTCCGAAGGTGTCGGACGAGCTCACGGGGAAGGAGTTCGACGTTGTCATCGTGGGTGGTGGAGTCATCGGGGTGGCGATCGCCAGGGAGCTCTCGCGGTTCAACCTGAGCATAGCGGTCATCGAAAGGCACGACGACCTGGGGATGGACCAGACCTTCCACAGCAACGCGACGGTACATCCCGCCGTCGTCACCGACTACGGGACGCTCAAATGGGAGATGAACTACCGGGGAAACCCCATGTGGGACCAGGTCGCCAGCGAGCTCGACGTCGATTTCAAGCGCATCGGGACACTCGTTCTGGCGGAGAACCCCGAGGGGGAGCAGATGCTTCCCTTCGGAGTAGAGATGGCGACCAAGCATAAGGACCCATCTCCGAGGTTGCTGGATAGGGACGAGTTGGACGAGATCGAGCCGGGGCTGGCGCCGCACATCAGGAAGGGCCTTTACATATGGAACACGGGCATCATTAACCCGTTCGAGCTGGTGCTGGCGTATGCCGAGAATGCCTTGACCAACGGAGTACAGTTCTCTCTCGATACCTGCGTCACCGGGGTACAAACCGAGGACGGAGGAGTCAGGGCGGTAGACACGACGAGAGGAACGGTGAAGACGCCCATCCTGGTGAACGCCGCGGGGCTGTATTCCGACAGAATCGCCGAGTTTGCCGGCGACAGGTTCTTCACCATTCATCCCAGGAAGGGTGAGACCATCATCTTCGACGCGTCCTATCAGCCAACGCGGACCATCGTGGCTACGCTTGGCATGATGACGCGGAGAAGCAAGCATTCGAAGGGGGGTGGCATCATCCCCACCACCGACGGCAATCTTCAGTTCGGCCCGACGGCGGACGAGGTGTGCGATAGGGAGGACGTTTCCACCACATCCGCCGCGCTCGAGACGCTATTCAACAGGTTCGCGCCGGTGCTGGAGCAGCTCAAGCTGGACTATGAGAAACCGGACAAGGGCAAGATAATCGCTCATTTCGCCGGGTGCAGGGCGCCGACGTACAAGGAGGACTTCATCATCGAGCCTTCCCGAAGGGTGAAGGGGTTGATTCACGCCGCCGGCATTCAGTCTCCGGGGCTGGCTTCCGCCCCGGCCGTTGCCCAGAGGGTGGTGGAGATACTGGTCGCGGAAACCCACCCTGCCGAGAAGGCGGAGTTCGTGCCGACGAGAAAGGCGACCAAGCACTTCTGGAGGCTGGACGACAGGGAGCGGCAGGAGCTCATCCGGACGAACCCACTGTACGGTCACATCGTCTGCCGCTGTGAGCACGTGAGCGAGGGCGAGATCGTTGATGTCCTCCACCGTGGCATCCCGGCGAACAGCGTCGACGCCGTCAAGAGGAGGACCAGGGCCGGCCTGGGGAGATGCCAGGGCGGTTTCTGCATGCCGCGGGTTATGGATATCATCAGCAGGGAGGCCAACATACAGAAGGACTTGATCACCAAGAGAGGAGGCAAGTCCTTCATCCTGAGCGGAAGAACCAAGCGGGGAGAGCGATGAAGTACTTCGTTGTCATCGACGGGGGAACGCAGAACGTCAAGGCATTCATCTTCGACGAGAAGGGGAATGAGGTCTACGGCGAGGCACATCCTGTCACTCCCTATTTCGCCACGCAACCCGACTTTGCTGAGCAGGATGCGGAGGAGTATCTCAGAATCACGCAGAGCCTGACGAAGAGCGTGGTGGAGAAGTGCGGCGTCCCGAGAGATGAGCTTGCCGCCGTGGCCATCACAACTCATAGAAGCACCATTGTGCCCGTTGCCGAGGATGGCAGACCGGTGCGTCCCGCCATCACCTGGCTTGACGAACGCAAGACCGAGGGCCTCAAGCTGCCCGGCGGTCCGCTCATGGCAGTGGCGTTCAGATTGCAGAGAATGACCTTCAAGCTCACCGAGTACCAGAGGAGGTCCAAGTTCAACTGGCTCAGGGAGCACGAACGGGACAGCTACGACCGGACGCATATGTTCCTCACCATCTCGTCGTACATCTTCCACGGGCTGACAGGACAGTTCAAAGACTGTTCCTCCATGATAGTCGGGCTGTTCCCCATAGACCTGAAAGGGCTGCGGTGGCACCCCATGGGGGTGGTCTTCGAGGTCTTCGGGGTCGACCGGGAGAAGCTGCCCCCTCTTGTCACGCCAACGGACATCGCCGGAACGGTCTCGGACGAGGGGGCGCGGGACTTCGGCATACCGCCGGGTCTGCCGGTCATCATCGGGGCGGGGGACAAGCAATCGGAGCTGCTGGGCGCCGGCGCTATAACCAGCGATGTGGCTGAGATCAGCTACGGGACCGCCGCCGTCATTGAAGTGTCCTCCGCCAAGTACGTCACTCAGCGCAGCATGGATTTCTTCACCTGGGGCGCGGCGATCCCCAACCAGTGGGCGCTCGAAGGCTTCCTGCCCAAGGGATACTGGATGGTCTCGTGGTTCAAGCAGGAGTTCTGCAAACACCAGCAGGAGGAGGCCGACAGGCTCATGATGGAACCCGAGGAGCTGCTGGACCGGGAGATGGACCAGGTCCCACCCGGTTCGATGGGACTCATGCTTCAGCCTCACTGGCACCCGCTGGAGAATGACCCCCTGTCCAAAGGGGCCATAATAGGCTTTGCCGGGCACCACACCAGAACACATATCTACAGGGCGATTGTGGAGGGCGTGGCCTACGAGTTGCGCCGAATGAAAGAGATAATCGAGAGGCACTCGGGCTACACGATAAGGGAGCTGCGCGTGGGTGGCGGAGGTTCGAGAAGCGATGAGGTCATGCAAGTCACCGCCGACATCTTCGGCCTCCCCGCAGTCAGACTGCATACGAGCAATCTCTCGGCCCTGGGGGCCGCCATCGACGCTGCCGTCGCTCTGAAGGTCTACCAGGGGTTCCCCGATGCCGTGGCCGGTATGGTGAGAGTGAAGGATACCTTCACCCCCCGCGAGGAGAATGCCAGGCTGTACGACAGGCTGTTCAATGAGGTGTACGAGAAGGTCTACCCCACGCTCTCCCCGTTGCATAACCGAATCGCCGAAATCACGGGCTACCCGCAGGTGAGGAAATGAAGCGGACAGGCTTTCCTGTGGCCTGGCCGGTGAGAGATGCCGATGGAAGCTGACGTAACCGTGGTGGGCAGTGGGCCCGCCGGGCTTGTCGCCGCCCTTCACGCCCGTGAGAACGGGGCGAAGGATGTCCTTCTTCTTGAGAGAGAGGAGGAGCTGGGCGGCATCCTCAAGCAATGCATACACAACGGCTTCGGCCTGGAGCAGTTCAAGAAGGACTACACCGGACCCGAGTATGCGGAGCGCCTCATCGAGGAGATTGAGAAGACGGACGTGCGCTGCTTCCTGAACACGATGGTGACTGCGGTCTCGCCGGACAGGACGGTTACCGCGGTCAATCCGGAGAGCGGCGTGTTCGAGGTGGAATCGAAGAGCGTGGTGCTGGCCATGGGGTGCCGCGAGCGTCCTCGCAGCAGCATCAATATCCCCGGCTCTCGCCCCGCCGGAATCTACACCGCAGGGGTGGCTCAGAGGTTCGTCAACATCGATGGGTACCTTCCCGGCAAAGAGGTCGTCATTCTGGGGTCGGGAGACATCGGGCTCATCATGGCGCGCCGGCTTACCCTTGAGGGCGCTCGGGTGAAAGGCGTCTACGAGATCATGGACTACCCCGGCGGACTCAAGAGGAATATCGTGCAGTGCCTCAATGACTTCGATATCCCGCTTCACCTGTCCCACACGGTTACCGAGGTGCGCGGCCTCGAGCGCGTCGAAGGCGTGGTGGTATCTCGGGTGGACGAGGAAATGCAGCCTGTCCCGGGCAGCGAGCAGTCAATACCCTGCGATACCCTGCTTCTCTCCGTCGGCCTCATCCCGGAGAACGAGCTATCGAAGGGAGCGGGAGTAGAGCTGAGTCCGGTCACAACGGGCCCGGTTACCACGGAGACAATGGAGACGGGAGTGCCCGGGATATTCACCTGCGGCAACGTATCCACCGTGTTCGACCTGGTGGACTATGTTGCCGAGACGGGCATGACCGCCGGCAGGAACGCGGCACGCTTCGCCACGGGCGATTGGAGCACGCAGGGGGATGCCTTGGAGATAGTCCGGGGAGAGAATGTGAGAACGCTGTTCCCGCAGCGCTACTCCTTCCAGGATGACCTCGTTCTCTTCATCAGGGCGGCGAAGCCGGTCGAGAAACCGGTCCGAATAAACGTCTCGCCTCTGGACCTGCACTTCAAGAAGCTGTACGCCCGGCCAAACGAGATGATCAGGGTCAAGGTGCCCCGGAGCAGGCTGAAGGAGACCAGGGAGTCGATACAGGTCAGCATAACGGAGAGATAGGCATGGACGTGGAGAAGAGGCATTTCACCTGTGTCACATGTCCCGTCGGCTGCGAGATCGATGTCGAGCTTCGCGACGGCGAGGTGCTCTCCTTGACGGGCAACAGGTGCGCGAAGGGGAAGGACTTCGTCCTGCAGGAGCTGGAGGAGCCGATGCGTGTGCTCACTACAACGGTCCCCATAGAGGGGGCGAAGTGGGCAATGCTCCCGGTCCGCACCGACAGGTCAATCCCAAGGCGGTTGTTCTTCGAGGTGATGGGGGAGGTCGGGGGTGTACAGCTTCAGGCGCCGGTCCAGGTCTCCGACGTGATTCTCGAAGATGTTGCCGGCACCGGTGCGAATATCATAGCCACCAGGAACATGAAACGCGTGGACGGGGGCTAGCGGGCCTGCAGGGGCAGGTGCCGGCGCGCGGGGACCGCTCCGCGCTTCAGTTTGTCTGGCTCAGTGTCCGGTCGGGCTGTTGCAGGGGGGACTCTCGCTGCCCCCTGGCGGCTCTTCTGCGTTACCATCGGAGTGGGGGTAATACGGGGGCTGGATAGCCGGTGCAACCCCCGGGTCAGCGTGAACGAGGAGACGGGTGAAAGGAGGCTGATTGAATGGAGGATGCAGTAATAGTCGACTATCTCAGGTCGGGCTTTTCCAGGTCGAGGCCCAGGGACCCGGAGAGGGATGTGTTCAACAAGCTGAGAATGGACGACGTTGCCGGCATGCTGGTCAACGAGATTCTGCGCAGGACCGGCATCAACCCTGAGGAGATCGACGACGTGCTGACCGGAACGGCGATGCCACTGCGCGAGCAGTGGCTGTACGGAGGGAGGATGATCAACTTCCTCGCCAAGCTGCCGTTCAACGTCCCGGCTCAAGGAGTCGACCGCCAGTGTGCCTCGTCGATGTCCACCATCCACCAGGGCGCCATGGAGATAATTCTGGGGTACTCCGACATCGTTATCTCCTGCGGAATCGAGCACATGACCCACATCCCGGCGCTGGGTGCTGGGGGCGGCCCCGGCCAGGAAGTGCCGGTGGAGCCCAACCCCAGGTTCTTCACCGCGGAGTACAAGGAATACGACTTCATGACTGCGGCCAACATGGGCCTCACCGCGGAGAAGCTCTTCTCGCAGACCACCTTCACCAGGGAGGACATGGACAAATGGTCGCTGAGGAGCCATAAGATGGCGGCGAAAGCGCTCGAAGAGGGATACTTCGCAGGGGAGATAATGCCCGTCGAAGCGCAGCAGGCGGACGGCACCAAGAGGGTCATTGACCGTGATGCAAGCATCAGAGGGGATACGACTATGGAGGACCTTGCCGACCTGAAGCCGCCCTTCAAGCCCGACGGGCAGATAACGGCGGGCAATTCCTCTCCGCTCAATGCCGGTGCGACGGCGATGGTGTTGATGTCGAAGAAGAAGGCGCAGGAGTGCAAATTGAAGCCGCTGGCCAGGATCGTATCCATGGGATGGGCCGGCGTTGACCCCACGGTCATGGGGGAAGGCCCCGTTCCGGCAACCCGCAAGGCTTTGCAGCACGCCGGTCTTGAAGTGAAGGACATCGATTTCTGGGAGATCAACGAGGCCTTTGCCATCGTGACGCTCAATGCCATCAAAGAGCTGGGTATCGACCCTGACAAGGTCAACGTCAAGGGCGGCGCGGTTGCCATCGGGCATCCCCTGGGGGCGACCGGGACCAGGCTTGTCGGTACACTCGCCAGGATACTCAACGTCGAGGGTGGGAGGTACGGCGTGGCCACCGCCTGCGTCGGCGGCGGGCAGGGCGCTACCACCATACTGGAGCGGGAGGGGTAGCGTAACGCCCCGGTGGCGCTGCTATCGCCGCCACGCTGGCTGTGAGCTACAGCGGTTGCAGGCTGACGAGCCACGCCGGTAGCCCGCGGTGTGGGGTCGTTTCGATTGCGGTTGATAGTAGGACGTCGCGCGATTGCGTCAGTGATGAGAAACACCTGGCTATTGCAGTAGCCAGGTGTTCATGATAGCATCAGGAGAGCTAGAGTAGGCGTCTCACACTGTGCCGGTCCTCGAAGCTAGTGCCAGTAGCTTTGAGAACTTTCCGACATAGACAGTATAGCATTGTCTATGAAGGGAGGTCAAGATTATGACTGCCGAATCTGCCACTCAACCTCGCAAGATTCAACCACTCGGCTTCTACACTCCGAGTGAAGCCGCTCGTATCTGTAGGGTTCCCCAATGGACAATGAATTCCTGGCGAAGACAGGGAGTCATTGTCCCATCTGTCCGGTGGGTAGATGAAGAGCATAAACCGCATATCGGCTACACATTCGAGACTGCAGTGTTCTTGCGCCTCGTGAGGATGCTACGCGAGAAACGTGTCACGCTTCTTGATGCCGTGACTGCGATGCAACGATTGCGCCAACGCTTTGGGCCGCCAAGCACCGATTGGGCGGGTATTAGCATCTTCGTCTATGGCGTAGGCGATGTCTACGTGCATCGAGAGCAGGATGAATGGGGGACGACTTCACTTACTAGACAGCACCAAAGGGTCGCGGAACTGCTGTTTGGAGAGGAGTTCCAGCGCCTGAAAGAAAGGGCGGACGCTCTTCTAGTACCCAATGAGTTTCTAGATAACGTAGAGATTGACCCCTCAATACAGAACGGCCTTCCAATCATATTGGGTACTGCCGTGCTGACGAGCGTCGTTCACAAGCTGAGGATTCGAGGATACGAATACGGCGAGATTCAGAACATGTACCCATTCATAAGCGATGCAAGAATCGCGGGTGCTGAGGCATACGAGTCATTCCTAGACAAGGCCGCTTTGAGCTAGAGGAAACCCCGCGCGTGTACACAGATGCTAGTGCAAACGCGCGCGTGATAGACCTCCTATTGCAGCTGGGATGGGATGTCGAGACTGCACAGCAAGCAGGGTTAACAGGCAAGATAGACGATGTGGTCTGGATTCGATACGCGAAGAAGCACGGACGTATAGCCATCACCTTTGATGAATTGAAAGGACAGCAAGGTGAGAAGGTTTCACGTGAACTACGACAGCGGGGCGGCAATGTTCTGCGGGTACAAGGTGGGCCAGAGCAGAACAAATACCGCGCAGTCGGCAAACTACTGTTCCATTACCCAGAGTGGTATCCTTTCCTGTCTGCAAGCGACGGTGTCTCGGTGATCTCTGACGTCAGGAGACAAAGCTGCAGGAGCTATACCCCAGAGCAGTATCATCAGCACTGCCATCCAGTCGATGCGGAGCAATTCACCGAATACCTCAAGAGTCGTCGTCAACGAAAACCCTATCGCCCGAGAAAACGCAAGACGAAGCCGCCTGACGCTGCCCAGGAACCCCTCCCCCAGCCTCCAAGTGTCCCACCAACCACAAGCGAATAGAACCCGGTGCGGCGAGGCATTCCCTTTGCTGGCGGGCAAGGGCTGACACAACAATCCTTTGATTAGGGGTGCGTCATGTTTGACCAGAAGGCATTGCAGCGGATAGATGAGCGCGGCGCGAAGTGGGCCGCCAGGGCCTCTCAGGCGGAGGAGCGGCGCGACCGCTTCGCTACCAGTTCCGGAATACCGGTCAACAGGCTCTATACGCCGGCGGATATAGCTGGAATGGACTACCTGGCCGACGTCGCCTTTCCTGGCGAGTACCCCTTCCTTCGCGGCATTCACCCCACCGGACACCGAGGACGGCTGTGGACCATGCGCATGTTCGCCGGTTTCGGCACCGCCGAGGAGACCAATCAGCGCTTCAAGTACCTTCTGGAGCACGGCGAGACCGGACTGAGCGTGGCCTTCGACATGCCCACCCTGATGGGCTACGACACCGATGCCCCCGAGGCGAGCGGCGAGTTCGGCAAGTGTGGGGTGGCGGTCTCTTCACTGGCCGACATGGAGATTCTGTTCGATGGCATCCCCATCGACCAGGTGACGACATCGATGACCATCAACAGCCCGGCGGCGGTGGTCTGGGCGATGTACGTCGTCGCCGCCGAGAAGCGCGGCATACCCATGGAGCGCCTCGGAGGGACCATCCAGAACGACATCCTCAAGGAGTATATCGCTCAGAACGAGTATCTGTTTCCGCCACGGCCCTCGATGCGCCTCATTGTCGATACCTTCGAGTTCGGCACCAGGCATCTGCCGCGGTGGAATACCATCAGCATCAGCGGCTACCACATCCGTGAGGCGGGGGCCACCGCTGCCCAGGAGCTGGCTTTCACCCTCGCCGACGGCCTGACCTACGTGGAATGGGGCGTGGAGCGCGGTCTGAAGATAGACGATTTCGCTCCCCGGCTCAGCTTCTTCTTCAACGCGCATAACGATTTCTTCGAAGAGGTCGCCAAGTTCCGTGCGGCGCGGCGCATCTGGGCGCGGGAGATAAAGGCCCGCTACCACCCGCAGGACGAGCGTTCTCTGTGGCTGCGCTTTCACACCCAGACGGCCGGCTGCACCCTGACGGCACAGCAGCCGGAGGTCAACAGCGTCCGCGTTGCCTTTCAGGCGCTGGCGGCGGTGTTGGGCGGTACGCAGTCGCTCCACACCAATGCCCTGGACGAGGCCTGGGCTCTGCCGTCCGACAAGGCGGTGCTCATCGCCCTGAGGACGCAGCAGATTATTGCCCACGAGACCGGCGCGGCGAGCACGGTGGACCCCCTTGGGGGCAGCTTCGTGGTGGAGGCCCTGACCAATGAGCTCGAAGAGGCGTGCCACGACTACTTTCGCAAGATTGACTCCCTGGGCGGCGTTATCCCCGCCATAGAACGGGGCTTCTTCCAGCGCGAAATCGCCGAGGCCGCCTATCACTACCAGCATGAGATCGAGGAGCGGGAGCGCATTGTGGTCGGGGTGAACGACTACATCGTCGACGAGCCCCTCACCATCCCTATCCTGGAGCTGGACGCCGAGGGCGAGAGAAGGCATATCGAGCGGCTCAACCGCGTTCGCCGTGAGCGAGACGACCGCGAAGTGACGCGGCGGCTCACGGAGCTTCGCCGGGCCGCCGCGGGAACGGACAACCTCATGCCGCCCATCATCGAGGCGGTGCGGGCCTATGCCACGCTGGGCGAGATATGCGACGTGTTCCGCGAGGTGTTCGGCGTCTACAGCCCGGCGGAGGTCCTGTAGCCGCGGCGCAGCGCGGTGATTGACAGGTGGCGCAGTTTCCTGTTACAATGTAAGCTCAATCGCACACTTGGTTTTGAGGCAAAACTGAATACGGCTCCCTCTCCGAGTTGTCCGGCCTAAACCCCGCCGTGGTGGGGCAGGGGCGGCAACCGGCAGGCGAAAGCCTCGAGGGTGCGGCGAGAAATGGCCACACCTCCCGTGTTTGGAAAGGAGAGACACTTGTCGTCAACAGGTCAATCAATAGCACCCTACCTTGTGATGGGGTGCTATTCTTTTTGCCTCAAGTCTGCCTCAGGACGTCAGGGTCCGGGGGCCGCGTAGCGGAAGAAAGGACAGAACACAAAGGCTCTCCGAGCTGTCCGGCCTAAACCCCGTTCATTCGGGGCAGGGCCGGCAGCCGGCAGGCGAAAGCCTCGAGGGTGCGGCGAGAAATCGCCACGCCTCCCGTGTTTGGAAAGGAGAGACGATGGGTGACATCGATTCGGCCGGCAGAGCCTTGCTCATCGAGGCGCTGTTGCCTCGCTCACGACCGGCCACGGTTGACGCCTTCTATCATGTGGTGCGCCCCCCCTGAGCCTGCCGCTTCCCTAAATGAGAGCGCATGCAAACACCTGTAACAAAGGAGCGCAAGATGAAAAGATGGGATCTGGTTGCAGTGGTGTGCGTTCTCGCCCTGCTGGTCGCGGTCATTCCCGGCACCATGCCGGTGGCTGCCGACCCGGGCGGGACGACATCGCTCACCATCACAAGATACGACTTCGACGGCACCACGGTGCTGGGTACGGTGACAATGAACGTCACCGAGTTGCAGACTCTCCCGGTCCAGGGCGATGGCTCAACGCACTACTACCTGCAGGGGCCGACCATGGACCCGCTGAACCTGTGGGACCCCGACGAGACGCTGAACCTGAAGGACAAGGGTGCCCTCAAAGGCACCGACGTCGCCGACCTGTGCGACGAGGTGGGCATGTACCCCACCGACGAGGTCGAGGTACTGGCTGAGGACGACTTCGGCCAGACCTTCCAGTACGTCGACGTGTACGACCCCGAGCCGGAGCAGGGCAAGATGGTGGTGTGCTGGTGGAAGGACGGGGACCTGGTGCCCACCTACGACGATGGCATGCAGCTCGTTTTCTTCGCCGAGACCACCAACGGCTCGGGCCAGTACGTGTTCGGCAACTGGGACATGAACCAGACGCTGCCCGAGGACAACCATCACTACTGGGGCGACTACCCTTCGTCAAACGGACTGTCGGTGAAGTACATCGACCGCATCAATGTGTACAGCCATGAGTGGGAGTTGACGCTGGACGGCGACAGCACCTACGTCATGGACCAGCCGGAGTTCGAGGAAGGGGTAGGATGCCACGAGGTGACATGGGATGACGGCGGCGACATCTGGAGCGGCATACCGCTGTGGCGGCTGGTCGGCTATGTCGACGATGACAACGTGCACGACTTCAACGACGACCTGGCGGCGGAGGGGTATGAGGTCAAGGTCACAGCCGTGGACGACTACAGCAAGACCTTCGCCAGCGCGGACGTGGCACGCAACGACGACATGATCATCGCCAACACCCTCAACGGCGAGCCGCTCGCGGCGAACAAGTTCCCGCTGCGACTGGTCGGCCCGGACCTGACCGGGGGACAGAAGGTAGGGCAGATTGCCACCATAGAGCTGGTTGGGCTGCCCGAGGGGGACGCCAGCGCGTCGCTCGGGGCCACCGCCAACGTGGTGCTTCCGACTGTGGGAATCGGCCTGGACCGCGATTCCATAGACTACGGGGACGTTGGCCCGGGTGAAAGCTCCGATGAAGAGACGGTGAACGTCACCAACGTCGGCACTACCGACGTGGACGTGACCCTTCAGGTCATCGGGGGCAACGGAGTGGCCCAGGACTTCTACGAGCTCTCGCTTCACCTTGACGGCCTTCTCTTCGACCCTCTGGCGGTCATCGCACACATTCTGGTGGGCAATACCGAAGATGTGGTCACGCAATTGCACGTGCCGTCCAACTGGAGCCATGGCGGCGCTCAGGAGGCGGAGTTCATCTTCTGGGCTGAAGCATCACCCTAGTTGGGATTGTGACATGGGCGGAGGCCAGCGGCCTCCGCCCATGCGCGGAGCGTGCACCTCGTGGCAACGCTCCGCGCTGTCAAACTGATTGGAGGACTGGATGAGAATCGCAAGGTGGACCGCTCCATTGCTGCTGGCCGTTCTTCTGGCGCTTCTGCTCTCCAGTACAGCAGACGCTGGCGCCTTCGCCATCGGGCCACCCTCACTGGAGGTCACCGTGCCTTCGGACGGTGAGGCTGACGTTTCGGTCTACATCACCTCCGACTTCGATGGCGAGCTGCTCGTCGATACCGAGGGCGTTCCATTCGACGTGGAACCGAAGGTGATAGAGATCGAGGATTCATACGTCCAGCAACACGTGGACCTGACCTTCGTCGGGAAGCCCTCAGCCTCCGCCGGCACATATGACGGCAAGGTGACATTCCTCGGCTACATGGGGGGCAACGTCGCTGGCGGAGTCAAGCTGGAGCTGACGGCGACCGTGACCGGGACGGGGGGCGTTGCCAGTATCGACGAGACTGGCGGCTGGCTGGAGGAGAACTACCTCATAGTGGTGCTGGGGGGTCTGGCCGTGGTGGCGCTGGTATTCGGCATCCTGATTGGGAGACGGGGGAGACCCAGGCCGCAGCCGGCACTGGCAAGGAAGAGAAGACGTGAGTACCCGCAAAGCAAGAGCCGCACTACTCGCTAGCATCGTCCTGCTCACGCTCGTTCTGTGGACCGCGCCGGCACTGGCGGCCGAGCCGACCACATCCGTGCACGTGGTGAAGTACGCCGCGGATGGGACTACCGTTGTGGCCGAGGAGTCGGTGGACTACGAGTGGATGGAGGCCAACCTGCCGGTGCAGGGCGACGGGGTGACCCACTACTTCCATCAGGGGCCGGTGTTTGAGGGGGACAAGTGGGACCCCGACGAGACGGCGAACCTCAAGGACAAGGGCGCCCTCATGGGCACGGATATCAGGGACCTGTGTGACCTGGTGGGCGGCATGGCGGATGACGACACGGTCGTCATCTGCGCCGCTGATGGCTACTGTGTCGACTTCGGCTACAGCACGGTGTACGAGCCTGCGGAGAGGCAGGGGCCGATTGTCCTCTGCTGGTACAACGGCGAAGGTGCCGGTGGTGCGGAGGCACAGGGTGAAGGGTATGCACCCAGCTACTACGACGCAATGCAACTGGTCTTCATGGCTGAGACCACTAACGAGGACGGCAAGTACGTATTCGGCAACTGGGATATGCACCAGTGCCTGCCGGAGGAGGCGCAGCACTTCTACGGCGAGCTCTATCCCTCCACCAACGGACTGTCGGTGAAGTGGATCAGCGAGATACTGGTACATTCCAGCGAGACAGCCGTTGCTTCACTGACGGACCCGGCGGACAGTGGCGATACGGACGGACGCTCGACAAACACGTCAAGCCCGATGTGGTGGATCATAGCCGCATCGGCGCTGGGCGTTGCGGCGCTGTTTCTTGTCGGAGTCGTCATGGGGAAGCTGGTGAGAAGGTGATGGCGGGGGCAGACCGAGGCAACCGACGGCGCGCGCTGGCTCTCATCCTGGCTGTCGTGTGTGGCGTCCTGGCCGTGCTCGCCTGCACCGCCTGCGGAGCGGGAAACACCGCTCACCAGGCCGTCGAGTGGGACGTCACCCTGGTCGGCGAGGGGGACACGGTCCTCAGCTATGACGACGTGACAGCGATGACGGCCTGTGAGGGCTATGGCGGGTTCTTCACCACGGTCGGCGTCGTCAACGGCCCCTACCATGCCACGGGCGTTCCATTGCAGGACCTGTGCGAGCTGGCTGGCGGGATTGACCCTTCGCAGGTGGTCCGCGTGTCGGCTCCCGACGGCTACTCCATGGTATTCAGCTACGCGCAGCTCAACGGCGATTTCGTGACCTACGAGCCGTCCACGATGAATGAAGTCCCGCACGGCGAACTCGAGGTAATACTGATGTACCAGCAGGACGGCAAGTATCTGTCGGAGGATTATGGCAGTCCGCTTCGGGTCGCCATAGTCGGCTCGGAGCCACTGCTCACCGAGGGGCACTACTGGGTCAAATGGGTGAACAAGGTCGAGGTGTTGAGCTTCGATTGAGCGCAGGGTCTGGTCAATGAGACGGTTCATGAAGGCGCCATACTGGGTGGCATTGGCGCTCCTGCTGGCTCTGATAATAGTCCCCAGCGTGTACTTCAGCCTCGACAACGACAGGACACTGGTCAGGGTCCTCAGCGCCGGCAGCCTCATCGTGCCCTTCACCGAGATGGAGGCTGAGTTCGAGAAACTGCATCCCGACGTCGACGTGTTCATCGACGGCCACGGCAGCATCCAGGTGATCAGGCACGTGACCGAGCTGTACCAGGAGGCGGATGTGATGGCGGTCGCCGATTACTCGCTCATTCCGATGTTGATGTACGAGTGCTACATGCCCGATAGCGGCGAGAGCTATGCCGACTGGTGTGCGCAGTTCGCCACGAACACCCTGGGGATAGCCTACTCTTCGAGCAGCAGGTATGCCGACGAGATCACCGCCGACAACTGGTATGAAATCCTCGCCCGGCCCGACGTGACCTTCGGCCTGTCCGACGCACGCTTCGATGCCTGCGGCTACAGGGCGCTGATGGTGTGCCAGCTCGCCGAGCTGCACTACAGTGACCCCGACATATTCGACACGTTGCTTGGTGAGGCCTTCACCTGGCCCCTGACCGTGGTCGAGGAAGGTGACGTCTACACCATCCTGGTGCCGGAGATACTGGAGCCGGCGAGCAAGAAGGTCGCTCTCAGGGGTTCCAGCGTCTGGCTGCTGTTCCTGCTGGAGTCCGGCGATGTGGACTACGCCTTCCAGTACGAGAGCGTGGCGCGGCAGCACGGTCTCGAGTTCCTGCAACTGCCGGTCGAGATTGACCTGAGCTCCTTCGACTACAGCCACGTGTACGAACGGGTGAAGGTCAAGCTCGCGTTTCAGCGCTTTCGGTCGGTGGAGCCGGAGTTCGTCGGTCAACCCATCATCTACGGGCTGAGCATACCCAACAACGCGCCGCATCCGGAACTGGGGGCCGAGTTCATCGAGTTCCTTCTCTCGCCGGCGGGACAGCAGATACTCAGCGAGCAATGGCAGCCATCCATAGACCCGGCTGAGGTGGACAGGGCTGAGGCTGTGCCTGCCAGCCTTGCGCCGTTGTTCCAGTGAAGGCGCGCGCCCAGCTTGAAATGCCGTGCCCGAGTATGCTAAGATGCTGGCTGTAGACGGCGTGAGATGAAGTACTCCCTCGGCTTAGATATTGGCTCGGTCAACGCGAAACTGGCCCTCATCGACCAAGACTGTAGCACAGTTAAGCTTGACACCGAGAAGATTACCTCGAGTCCCAATGCTGCGGTCGCTTCGCTTATTTCGAGGCTGGGCGCGGACGTATCGTTGGAGGACATCGCCACGGCGGGCGTGTGCGGCTCCGGCAAGGGCGTCATACCCAAGGACCTGAAGTGGGCGGTATACAGCAGCTCGCTCGCGATCGCCTCGGGACTTCTTCGTTCTTACCCGGACGCCAAGACCATCATCCAGATTGGCGGCCAGACGTCGCTGGTCATAGAGCTGGAGGACGGGCTCAAGAAGCCGTGGAAGGTGGCGTCCAACCCTCTCTGTGCCGCAGGCACCGGCAGGTTCATCGAGCAGCAGGCGTACCGCATCGGCATCAGCATCGACGAGTTCGCCCAGTTGGCCCTGCAATGCGAGGAGAGCCCGCCCCGAATAGCGGCCAGGTGCAGCGTCTTCGCCAAGACCGACCTCATCCACCTCCAGCAGAAAGGCGTGCCGATGACGGCCATGCTCTATGCCCTGTGCGAAAGCATCGCCCGTCTGGTCGTCTCGTTGAAGAAGGGGCCTTTCCATGAGCCGGTCTACTGTGTCGGTGGTGTTGCCGCCAACAGCGCTGTCTTGAAGGCGCTGACCGAGGCGGTGTCCGCGAGAAACGGCTACAAGGTCAACATAACTGTCCCCGAGGACTACGGCCATATAGAAGCACTGGGTGCGGCCCTGCTGGCGGCGGACAGCGGGAAGACGTCCACCGTCGTCCCTATTGAGGAACCCGATATAAAGCAGCGCTACTTCGAGACGTCGAGCCTGGACAGGGTGACCCAGCACGACGGCTGGGAGCCGCCGACAATCGACGCGCCGTTTACCGGCTACCTCGGGATCGACATCGGCTCCACCAGCACCAAGGCGGTCATACTGGACGAGACAGGCACGAGGGTGCTGGCCAAGAACTACCTTATGACCGCGGGCCGGCCGGTTGATGCCATCAAGCAGGTCTTCCGCAATCTGCTCCCCCTGGTCGGGGACAAAGCCACGATAGCCGGCGTGGGCATCACCGGCTCGGGCAGGTACCTGGTGGGTAGCTTCGTCGGGGCCGACCTGATAAAGAATGAGATCACAGCGCAGACCCGGGCCGCGGCGGAGATAGACCCTGACGCCGACATAATCGAGATTGGCGGCCAGGACTCCAAGCTCGTCATCAAGCGAAACGGTGTTGTCGTCGACTATCAGATGAACAAGGCATGCGCTGCCGGTACGGGCAGCTTCATCGATGAGCTGGCTGAGCAGCTAGGCGTGCATGTGCAGGACGGCGAGTTCGCCAAACTGGCGTTCGATGCGCCCCATACCATCGACCTGGGGTCCAGGTGCGCCGCCTTCATGGGACAGGCGGTCGCGTCGGCCCAGCAGGAAGGCGTGCCCATTGAGGTGATAACCGCCAGCCTGTCCAACTCGATTGCGGCCAACTACCTGTCGAAGGTCCTGGGCAACAGGAAGCTGGGGGACACGGTGATGCTGACGGGGGCGGTCTTCTACAACGACGCCGTCGTCTCCGCGTTTCAGCGGGCCCTGGAAGGCAAGGATACCATCGTGCCGCAGCACAAAGAGGTGAGCGGCGCAATAGGGGCGGCGCTCCTGGCGAAGGAGCAGATGGGTGGAGAGGGCTCCAAGTTCAAGGGCTTCCAGAACGTCATCGACAGCAATCCCAAGATAAGCACCTTCACCTGCAAGATATGCGATAACAACTGCACCATAAGCCGCATGGAGATACCGGGCGAGAAGCCTACCTTCTACGGCAGCAGGTGCGACCTCTTCGACAGCACCATCAGCCGGGAGAAGATGGAGACCGCTTTCGACGAGCGGGAAAGGTTGCTGTTCAAGGACTACACGGAACGGGCGGGCAGCGGGCCTACGGTCGGGATTCCCCGCGCGCTCATAGTGTACGACTATGCCCCGATGCTTATCGCCTTTCTAAACGCGCTGGGGGTCAACGTCGTCCTCTCCAGCAAGACCACCAAGGCTATCATAGAGCGAGCCGTTGAGCTGAGCTATAACGACAGTTGTTTCCCCGTCAAGCTGCTGCACGGTCATGCCGAAAGCCTCAAGGATGTTGACTATATTCTCTACCCCAGCGCCATCCGCATGGGGCTGAAGGAGGGGGACGAGAACCAGAAGTACACCTGCCCCCTGGTGCAGGCATCCCCGTATATCATTCGTCAGGCTCTGGACTTCGGCAAGGAGCTGCTCATACCGACCATAGACTTCAGCCGCGGGGACAAGCTGACCACAGACAGCCTTGCCGATTGCGCCGTGCAGATGGGGTTCAGCCGCGCGAAGGGCAAGAAGGCTGCCCGTGCCGGCATTGAGGCGCAGCGACAGTTCGAGGCGGCTGAGGTGGAGGCGGGGCAGAAGCTCCTGCAGCGGCTTCACGACAACAACGAGTTGGGCGTTGTGCTCCTGGCCCGGGCGTATATGTCGCAGGATGCCGGGGCCAACCTGGGCATAGCGGAGAAGCTCGCTCAGCTCGGCGTGGTGCCGGTGCCAATGACTTTCCTGCCGCTGAAGTCGGTGAATGTCTACGAGTACTCGGACCGGCCCTACTGGTACTACGAAGGCAAACACATCGCCGCCAGCGCTCTCACCGAGCGGGACCCGTCGCTCTACGGACTGATACTGACCAACTTCGGATGCGGCCCCAACTCCTTCATAATCAATATCGTTGAGGACATCATGGGCGGTCAGCCTCTGGGTCAACTGGAGATCGACGAGCACGCCGCTGAGGCAGGCATCGTGACCCGCCTCGAGGCCTTCGTCGATACGATAAAGGCGTTCGCTCGCTCCGGGGCGCAGGCCAAGGGGTGGGACGAGAACGCCTACCGCTCGGCCCCGGTAAGCTTGAGTACGGGCAAGACCATCCTGTTGCCACGGATGGCGCCTGGTGCGGAGGCTATGGCGGCGGCGATGGAGGCCTTTGGAGTGAAAGCGGCGGTGCTCCCGCCCTCCACTGAGGAGTCCCTTCTCTACAGCAACAAGGTGACACGGGGCACGGAGTGCCTGCCCTACCGCGTCACCCTCGGCGATTTCCTCAGGTACTTCCATGAGAACGGGGCCGACACCCTGCAGCAGGTCGAGGGGTTCATGCCCAGCGCCTTCGGGCCCTGCCGCTTCGGCAAGTATGTGGTGGAGGAGACCAGGATTCTCCGGGAAATGGGCTACGACCTTTCCATCCGCACCACCGTGTCCAACAACGCCTATCGTGACATGGGCCTCGGGCGTGCCTTCGAGCGCCTGGCATGGCGCGGCCTCGTCTCCTTCGATTACCTGCAGCGCCTTCTGTGGCGTACTCGCCCCTACGAGAAGTCCCCCGGCACGGCGGACGCGTTGTTCGACGACTACACCGCCCGCGTTGCCGACCGCATCAGGAAACGGGAGGACTTCGGCGACGTGCTGCGCGACGCCGTTTCCGCCTTCGGCTCAGCCATCGACCCGGAGAAGCCGAAGCGACCGCTGGTGGCCATCAACGGCGAGATCTTCCTGCGCTCCAACGAGTTCAGCAACAGCTACTTGGTGAGGGAATGTGAGAAGGCGGGTCTCGAGGTTATCGTCTCGTCCGTCGGGGAATGGGTGAAATACATCCAGCACCGCAATATCGAGGACGGCGTGTGGGACAGGGATGTGAAGAAGGTCCTGTCCGGCGTCATCAGGAGGCGCATACTGAGGACCGATGAGGAAATGGTGGCCGCCGCCTTCGAGGGCCTGCCTCATATGGGAGAGCCTTCCACTAAGGAGCTGCTGTCCTGCTCCGCCGACCACATCTCTTCAGACTGCGGTAGCGAGGCCGTCCTCAGCATAGGGTCCGGCGTTGAATGGCTGGAGAATCCCCGCTTCGCCGGGGTCATATCGGTGATGCCGCACGGCTGCATGCCCGGGGGTATTGTCGCCGCCATGTCAGAGAAGCTCGCCGCCACCCACGGCAAGCCGTGGATCAACCTCACCTATGATGGCTTCATCGAGACGACCAACCTGGAGAGAATCAACAACTTCGCGGAGATAATACGCTTCTGCAGCGCCGGCGGTGAACTCGCCCTCGCCGCTGTCTAGGCTCTAGTACTCCCGCGACACTCCCTGGGCCGGGTGGCCCACCACGCTCATGTAGACCACGCTTTCCTCGACCCCATCCACGCCCAGTATCCGGTTCACTTCATCATCGAACAGGGCCCCGACCTGGCAACTGCCCAGCCCTATGCTGACCGCGGAGAGCGCCAGGCCGTGTCCCACGTGGCCGGCGTCGAGGTACACGTAGCGGTACGCCCGCTGGCTGTACTTCCATTTGGAGCGGTTGAAGATGGCCGTCCACACGAACACCACCGCGGCGTCGGCGCATATCCGCTGCCCCAGCGCCGCCCGGGTGATATCCTGCCCCAGGTCCCCCGTGCGCAGCTCCTCCAGGGCGTGCTCTCGAATGGCGTAGTGATAGGCGCCGGGCGGCACCCCCTCCACGTCATGGACAATCACGTAGGTCTCCACCGGATAGAGGGCGCCCGCCGACGGGACGGTGCGGAACTCATGCCCGCGCTCCATGCTCCGGATGCCGTTTGACGCCCACAGCAGGTACGACAACTGCTCCAGGCTGATGGGCTTTCCGGCGAAAGAGCGAACGCTCCTGCGCCGCCGTATGGCCTCGTCCAGACTCATGTGTGAGCCCTCCGGAGGGGTGGGCAGCTCTATCCTGTTGCCGCCGGGGTACTCCTTGTACGGTTCGGGAAGCGCCATCCGCTCGCTTCCCGCCACCGCCCTGTCGCGATAGTACTTGGTGTCCTGCTGAAATGCGTCGCCCACTCCGTTGGCCATGTGCAACCTCCTCCGACCGCTGGCCAATTGTACCCCAATCGGGCACGGGAGTGATACCGAGTGCCGTTTGGCGCGCACGCACGGCTGCCACCGCTTCGGTAGGGGCGTTCAATTGAACGCCCCCGCAAACGCTGGTGCTGCGGTGCCGCAGCAATGTGTATGGCCGTTGACAGGGTCGGCCATTCCTGCTACAATGATGATAGATTTAGCGATTACGCAACTATTAAATGATGGTGCCATGGCAAGCGAACAGGACAGGTGTGAGGTACACGTGATACACCCGGAGAAGGTGGCCGAGGCAAGGCGACGCCTGCTCGACGACAGGGCCTATGCCAGCCTGGCGGAGACCTTCGGTGCGCTGGCGGACTCCAACCGCGCCAAGATCGTCTACAGCCTTCTGGAGCAGGAGCTTTGCGTGTGCGATATCGCCGCTGTTGTCGGCATATCCGAGTCGGCGGTCTCCCAGCACCTGCGAATCCTGCGCAACCTGAGACTGGTGAAGCAGCGCAAGGAAGGCCGCATGATGTACTACTCGCTCGACGACGACCACATCCACAAGCTCCTCGACGTGTGCCTGGAGCACGTCGGCCACGACTAGGGGGCCTCTTTTCTTGTTGCCACAATACCTTAGCGATTACGCAGGAGATGAATCATGTTCACGACAGGCGGTGAGATGAGTCACACCGTCGTGCGCGGGGGATTGCCGCTCGAGCAGGCCAGAGCGCGCCGTGGCCCCTTCACCTTCCGCACCCGTGAGCAGGCACCGGGACAATGCTGATTGCGATACTTGAGAGCTTCTGGCGGTTCCTACTGGAGGCGGCGCCATGGCTGCTGCTGGGCTTCCTCTTCGCCGGCCTGATGAGCACCTTCATCCCGTCACAGGTCATACTCCGCTACGTGGGGAGGGGCAACGTCAGGTCCATACTCGCTGCGACCTTGATAGGCATCCCCCTGCCCCTGTGCTCCTGCGGCGTCATCCCGACGGGCATAGCCCTGCACCGGCAGGGGGCGTCTCGGGCCGCCACCATAGCCTTTCTCGTCGCCACGCCGGCGACCACTATTACCGCCATCATCATCACCGTGGCCATGCTCGGCTGGCGCTTCACCGTCCTCTACGTTGCCGCTGCAGTGGCGGTGGCCATCATCACCGGGCTGGCGGCCCTTGTCCTTCTACGGGAGGGGCCGCGGCAGGCCGTTGCGAACACGGCTGCGTGCGGGTGTGTGGAGGGGAGCGATTGCTGTGAGTCGGCGGCGCCCGGCTGCACCTGCGGCAGCCAGTGGGCCTGTGGGGTGCACGGGTTCTGGGAGCGCGTGAGGGCGACCTTCCGCTACGGCTTCGTTGACATGGTGGGGGACATCGGTCACTGGATCGTCATCGGTCTGGCGGCGGCGGCCGTGCTGACCGCCCTCATTCCGCAGCACGTCATCGGCGAGTACCTCGGCGGTGGCCTGCTGTCACTGGTGATAGTGGCGCTGGTGGCCGCGCCCTCGTATGTCTGTTCCACCGCCACGGTCCCCTTCGTCGCCGCCATGGTGGCCGGCGGGATGGATCCCAGCGCCGGCCTGGTCTTCCTCATCCTGGGACCGGCGACGAACCTGTCCACTATTCTCGTCGTTGGCAGGTCCATGGGCAAAGGGGCCGTTGCCCTCTACCTCGGCTGCGTACTGGTGCTGTCCGTCGGCGTGGCGTACGTCTTCGATGCGGGGGGTCTGCTATGATACAGACGATATGTGCTGTCATCCTGCTTGCGCTGATCGCGTATGCGCAGGGAAGGAAGCTGAGGGACAGGTGGAGGGCGAGGCGCTGACCGTCGCGGCATGTCCCCAGTGAGAACGATGGATATCACGAAGGGGCGTTCAATTGAACGCCCCTACAGTGTCAGGACGATGACCGCGGACTTGCTTCATACTGGCGATGGCGAACAGGTGGTGCGGCCCAGGGCGTGGGCCACCGCGGCGAGCTGCTGCATCAGTTGCGCGAACTCGGCGGTGGATATGGTCTGGGCGGCATCGCTGATCGAGTCCTGCGGTGAGTAGTGCGTCTCTACCATGAGGCCGTCGGCGCCGCAGGCGATTGCCGCCAGGCTCATAGCCGGCACCAGACGCGCGTTGCCGGTGCCGTGGCTCGGGTCGACGATGACCGGCAGGTGGGTCTTGGTCTTCAGATAGGGGACGGCGTTGAGGTCCAGAGTGAAGCGCAGCTCGTTGGTCGGGCCGCGGATACCGCGCTCGCACAGAATGACCTGCTCGTTGCCCTGGGCCATGATGTACTCCGCCGCCATGAGGAACTCCTTGTAGCTCGCCGCCAGACCGCGCTTGAGCAGCACCGGCCTGGACGACCTCCCAACCTCGTTGAGCAGGGGGTAGTTCTGCATGTTTCGCGACCCTATCTGCAGGCAATCGGCGTACTCGGCCACCAGCTCGGCGTCTCGGGGGTCGAGGACCTCGGTGACCACCTTGAGGCCGGTCTCACGCGAAGCGGCGCGAAGGTGCTCCAGCCCGGCCTTGCCCAGCCCCTGGAAATCGTAGGGAGACGTTCTCGGCTTGAAGGCGCCGCCGCGAAGCAGTGCAGCCCCCGCCGCCTTGACTTCCCAGGCGATGCGCAGCATCTGCTCGGCGCTCTCAACTGAGCACGGTCCGGCCATCACCACCACCTCGGTGTGGCCCACCTCGATCCCGTCTATGTCGACCACTGTGCCCTGCGGCCTGTAGTCGCGGCCTGTCAGGTGGCATGGCGGTGCCTGATTGGTGGCGGCGAGCGTGGTGGTTGCCGCCCTTTCGCTACTGGTGCTTTGGCCTGTGTCGGTCTTCATGATTCTAACCCCCCGAGATGTACATATACAGAAAGCCCTCCCGGCCTGGGAGGGCTTTGTCCGTTGCCCGAAACACTGTGAATGCTGACTGTCTTTAGGTCAATACCCTCCCGGGCCCGCGCGTCGGCGTGCTAAACCAGAACCAGTAATAGTAGCGGGCAACCGTTTGGGTACTCATTGCAACTCTCAGCCTGGAATCATACCACGGATAGCACCGGGGTGTCAACACCCCTTCCCTACCTGTCTACGGTCGGCCATCCGCCGCGCTGAGTCGAGCCTTGTGAAGGGCCATGCGCACCCCCTGCTACGGGCGCCACTGCGAGTAGCCCTGGAGTGACTGTTTCCGCAGCGAGCCTTCTTCCTCAGCGCTGTTGCCCCTCTCCGCTGGTAGACGCGTGGCGGTCGGGGTTTTTCCGGCGTGGTGCGCCAAATCGCCGTAATCCGCTTCTCAAATGAGGAATTCGCGGCCCAACGACCCCGGGTCAGGGAATCCCGTATGCCGGGGCCTGACCTTCAGCCAAACGCAGCATACCGCGCGCTTCCTTCCGCCCGTCCCTGCCGCAGGGTGGTTGGGGTGTGTATGTGGCCCACCCACCCGCCCTGAGGCGTAGTTCTGGGGGGCACCCCCAGAACTACGCCAGAGGGGGACACCCCTCTGGACTCCCCTGTGGCGTGAAGGGGTGGAGGCGGGCCTGATGAATCAGGCAACTGCAGTGGTGCGGTGGTCGGCCTGCAGTTGCGCTGTCGCTCCTCGCTTGCTATCATTCTCTGTGATTTCGAGATGGCACTGGAGGCCAGGTGCAGGACCACAGCCATGGGCATCATGCCTCACACCAATGTTGAGGTGGCGCTGCAGCTTGCCCTGAGTCTGGACATCCCTTTCTGGCCGCAGCTTCCCCGGGTGAGCTTCTACGAAGACATGTACGCCCAGGCATCGGAGAACTTCCCCGGAATACGGGTCGATGTCGAGAAGGACAAGCTCGGATTCGACACGGACAGGTTTCAGCAAGAGCTGGAACGCTACTCCGAAAGGATCGGCGATGCTGAGACCTTCACCATGAGCCGCGACTACTCAGCGGTCTATCACCGATTCCTGGAAGAGGACCTTCAGGGCTATCACGCTATCAGGGGGCAGGTCACCGGCCCGATAAGCCTTGGCTTCAACGTGCTCGATGAGGACCGCAAGCCCATCCTGTACAACGACGACGTGAGAACCCTGCTGTTCGACTTCATACAGAAGAAGGTGAACGTCCAGTACCACCAGCTCAGAGAGAAGAACCCCAATGCCTTTGTGTGGGTGGACGAGCCGGGACTGAACTTCGTCTTCAGCGGCCTGTCCGGTTACAATGACCTCCAGGCCAAGGAGGACTATCGGGGCTTCCTGAGCGGCTTCGATGGCCCCAGAGCGCTGCACCTGTGCCCCAACGTGAACCTGCCCTACCTGCTCGAGTTGGGGGTGGACATTCTGTCCTTTGATGCCTATCAGATAGAGTTCATGCCCCGGGAGTATGCCGCCTCGGTGGCGGGTTTCATTGAAAGCGGCAGGGTTATCTCGTGGGGAATCGTTCCCACCAGTTCGGCAACGCTTTCCGAGGAGACGGCCGAGACGCTGGCGGAGCGGCTCAGCGGCTACTGGGAGGTGGTATCGCGGAACGCTGGCATGCCGGTGAGACGGGTGGCCGAGCAGGCGCTGGTGGCGCCGGCACGATGCTGCGTCAAGGACCTGGAGGCACAGGGGCAGGCCTGTGCGTTGACCAGCGTGGAGGAGGAGAATGTCAGCACGGCATTCGCCATGCTGCGCGACGTCTCCCGAATCCTGAAGCACGAGTTCGAGCTGTAGAGGGACAGGTCGGGAAGTGACGTGCGCAGGACTGCTGGTTTCGGCTATAATCGGGTAAGCCCCTACTGCAACCATGGAGGTAGCCTTTGGATGTAGACAAGTTGAAGGTGACGGTCGCTGACGCGGTGGACGCTCAGAGTTCGGGCCTGATCGAGCTTAGCCTGATGATTCATGACAACCCTGAGGTGGCCTATGAGGAGGTGAAGGCTTCCGCCTGGCTGAGCGAGTATCTGGAAGAGCATGGTTTTGAGGTTGAGAGGGGGGTCTGCCAGTTGCCGACCGCTTTCATGGCGCGCTACGGTTCGGGCAAGCCGAGGATTGCTCTTCTAGCCGAGTACGACGCCCTGCCCGGGATAGGGCACGGCTGCGGTCACAACATAATCGGCACTGCCGCCGCCGGCGCGGGGGTCGCGGCTCGAAAGGCCGTTGACGCGGTGGGCGGGAGCGTTATGGTCATTGGCACTCCGGCCGAGGAGTCGTATGGCGGCAAGGTCGCGATGGCGGAAGGGGGCGCCTTTGAGGATGTCGATGCCGCCATGCTGGTGCATCCCCACGGGGTGGACATGGCCAGCATGC
>CAYTKL010000003.1:0-34493 GCA_964438305.1 uncultured Dehalococcoidales bacterium
GGTTCACCAACAATGGGGATCTCTGTGCCACACTTGGGACACCTCTTGCCCGATCCCATCCGGTACTCAAAGAAGTCAAACCCAAAACCATGGCGCTCGACCAGGAGCTCGCCACAGGAGGGACAAAGCGTATTCTGGAAGGGGCCGGGGTAGCCTCCGGCGTAGACGTAGTGCAGGTTCTCCCCGAAGCCTATTTCGCGCGCCGCACTCACCATCTCCACCGGAGCGGCCTGACCGTAGAACTTGAAGGCGTAATCATCTCTGGGTATGTAGGCGTTCACGTGCCACGGGGTATCCACGCCCAGTTCCTGTCTTATCCTGGAAGCGATACCTCGCAGGCACTGCTCACTGTCAGTCACCCTGGGCACTACCACGGTGACTATCTCGACCCAAAGACCCAGCCTTTTGGATTCAACGGCGTTTCGCCACACCTTCTCCACATCGGCCCCGCAATGCCTGTGGACGGCATCCCTGTCACCCTTGATATCGATCTTGACCGCATCCAGGCCGCGTCCCGCCAGCAGCCGCAAAGCCTCCGGGCTCATGTAGCCGTTGGTGATGATACATGTGTAGTACCCCTCCAGCTTGAGCAAAGGAAAGGCATCCAGGCACCACTCGAGGAGCAAGGTCGGCTCATTGAACGACACAGCGAGACCGTGGCAATCATGCCTCCGCAGCAGGCCCAATGCGCCCTCGGGAAGCAGGAACTGACCCTGCCCCACCCGCTCGGCACCGCGGCTCAGGTACTTCCTGAAACACCAGCCGCACTCGAAATTGCACGACCAAGTGCTGACCGTGAGGACCCTCGACCCAGGATGGAAGTGGAACAGAGGCTTGTGCTCTATGGGGTGTACCGCCACCGCGGAGATGTCTCCGTACACCAGGGTATTGAGCCGGCCGTCGATGTTCTTTCGCGTTCCGCAGAACCCCGTTTCTCCCGGCTCCACCACGCAGCGCCTCTCGCAGGTGGTGCACCTGACACTCCCGTCAAGCCTCTCATACAGGAGCGCCTCTTTCACTCTGGGGTCTTGCACCATCGACCTCCGAAACAGTCATCCGGACCGGCAATCCGGCTATTCAATCCTCGCCTCGCGAAGCCAGGTCGAGAGAAACGGGCCAAGTGCGGGAACGAGAGAGAGCCACGGCGAACCGGGCTGTTGCGGCGCGCGCACCGCGTCCCTGCGAGGGTGGTCCCGTGCAGTCAATACGGGCCGTAGCTGGAGCGATAGACGACGAGGGGAAAGATGACGCCGACCACGATCCAGAACAGGAACCAGAACGCGGTCATCACCAGCCCCAGTATCAGCAGTCCCTTGGCCTTGCTTCTGTCCCTCTCTCTGACCACTGCCCACGCTATGAGGCCCCCAACCCAGGCGAAGAAGAAAGCCAGCAGCCACCATGCCCACGACGTCTTCTGGGGAGCGACCACAGGCCGCTCGGGTGCGGCATAGACCGGTTCATGTGGCTCAAGCGCCAGCACCGCGCCGCACTCGCCGCAGAACCGGCTGCCTTCCTCGTTGGCGGCACCGCATTGGGAGCAGTAGACCTCCTCCAGAACCAGCTCCGCTCCGCAATAGGCGCAGAACTGCGCTCCCTCGTCATTCTCAGCCTGACATTGAGGACAAATCATCGACAGTCTCCCGTACTACGCAATTCATGGGGGGTGAAAAAGACAAGACCGACGTCTCCCGTGCCGGCCACACCCGTCATACTAAGACCCCCGCCTGTTGGCTGTCAAGGCATCGCAGTGCCTCGCAGGCACAAGGCTCAGGGCTGGGGCGTTGGCGTGCCGTTCCCCGTAGGCGGGACAATATCGACCGACTCGATTCGGCTCACGCCGCTCTCCGTCCCCATCCATAAGACGCCCTCGCTGTCCTGCAGTATCTCCATTGCCTCCCATCCCGCCGTCCCATCCCACGGGGTTATGATCCTCCAGTTCGCGCCGTCGGTGATGGCGGTGCCATCATACTCAGACCCGAACCAGAGACGGCCCTGGTCATCTTCGAAGACAGACCTCACCTTATTCCCGGCAAGGCCATCGTCACGTGTAAGGGTTCCCCACTCGCCACCGTCAAACCAGCTCGCGCCCCCGGCCGTGGTGTATCCGGTGGCGAACCACAGGACCCCGTTGGAGTCCTCGATGATATCGTTGACAGTGTTGTGGTGGAGGCCATTCTCGATGCTGTAGGAGGTCCACGAGACGCCATCGTAACGGCTGACGCCGCCCTGGTTCAGTTCGAACGAGCCGAACCAGAGAACGCCGTCGCTGTCCTGGAAGATTACGTAGACCGACGGGACTGCCAGGCCGTCCTCGGTGGTGAAGGTCTGCCAGGAGGTCCCATCGTAACGGGTCACACCAGACTCCGTCCCTATCCACAGGGCTCCGTCACGGTCCTCGAGAACGGACAGAACGGCCCCGGCCAGGAGGCCGTCGGCTTTGGTGAACGTGTGCCAGCTAGACCCATCGTATCGAGTGAGCCCTGCCCGGTGCGCGATCCACAGCACGTTGTCGGAGTCCACCGCAATATCGTTGACGTAGTACATCGAAGGCCGCCCACCGTCGGGGACAGCAAGAAGGTCTCCGGTGCGTCTGTCGATGAAGTAGATGCCGCAGGGCCCTCCCGCCCAGATGTAGTCACCCTGCTCCGCCAGCGCATACACCATGCAGGCAGGGCTGATAATCTTCCACCCCGGGGGCGGATCAGGGTACTGCGGCGGGCGGCCGACGAAGATGAAGACCACGGTCGCCACTACCACTATGGCGACGAGCAGGCCCACAATGAGCCATGCTGTCAGGCGACGTCGCCCGCGCAGTCCAGGTATCACTCCTCGAACTCCCTGCTGTGAATACCCTGCCAGCTTCCCACCTGCTCCACACGCCCCTGCCGCAGCACCACCATGGTGTCGGCCACCGCCTCCGCTTCCGAGAGATAGTGGGTCACATACACGATAGTGGTGCCAAACCGCTGCCTGATGCCCTGGATGAGCTCGATCATCTCCCGGTTCAGTTCCACGTCCAGACCGACGAGCGGCTCGTCGAGCAGTAGGATGGACGGCCTGGGAGCCAGGGCACGTGCCAGAGCGACGCGTTGTGCCTCTCCGCCCGATAGCTGGTGCGGGTAGCGCTCTTCGAATCCCTCGAGGTGGGTGAGCCGCAGGGTGTCACGCAATCGCTCCTCGGCGTCGACGCGCTTCAGGCCGGCCAGTCCGAACTGCACATTGCGCCTGACGCTCAGGTGCGGCCACAGCGCCGGCCGCTGGAACACCATGCCGACGCCGCGCTCGTGCGGCGGGCAGGCCCAACCACCCCGGCTCATCACCCGCCCGTTCAGAATGATATCGCCCCGGTCCGGAACCTCCAGTCCCGCAAGCAACCGCAGTATAGTCGTCTTGCCCGCCCCGGAGGGACCGACCAGGGCGACAGCCATACCCGATGCGACCTCAAACGTCACCTCGCGCACCACGGGCACGCCATCGAAGCTCTTGCTCACGCTGTGCAAAGCTATCATCTTGTCCTCGCCCACAGCCACTGCCGCGCGACCAGCAGGGCGGCGCAGGCCAGCCCGGCCACCACCACCATGATCAGGGACAGGGCGGATACCACATCCGTAGCCCCGTAGTGTAGCAGATTGTAGATACGCAGGGGCAACGTCGCCTGTCCCGGCGGGGCGATGAGGAGGGAGGCTCCCAGCTCACCCAGCGAAAGCACGAAGACGACCAGCAGGGTGACCGCGATCGCCGGTGTGACCATGGGGAGGCGCACCCACAGAAAACGGCGCCACCACCCCACATTCGGCAGCGACGCCGCCTCGGTCAGGACGGGGTCGATGTGGCGCACTCTCGACGCGGCAGCGTATATCCCAAAGGGAAGGAACCGGGCCACGTGAGCCACCACCAGCATCAAGGGCGTGCCATAGCCCCAGCCGAGCAGGGGATGGTTCCAGATGTATATAAGAGCGACCCCGATGATGGGCGCCGGCACCGCCAGCGGAAGGGCGCACACGAGCCAGCCTATCTTCCACACCCTGGTCGACCGCGTCAGCACACTCGCCAGCGGCAGCGCCACGACAGCCACTATGGCCCCGCACCCGACAGCCACAGCAACCGTAAGCCCGATCTCCTCCCACGCCGGCGCAACGGCGGCCGCCACCGTGGAAGGCATCGCGCCCCGCGCCAGGAGCACCACCACCGGCACCGCCGTGGCGATGGCCCACACGCCAACGCTGCCATAGAGCACTGCCCGCATCGGCCACGGCCACTCAGAGGTGGACAGGCGAACCGGTGAACCGCTCTGTCCGCGCAGCGGGTTGTTTCTCAAGCGAGACTGTGACAGGCCGAGCAGCGCCGCCGCAAGCACCACCAGGGGCAACGAGATTGCGAAGGCCTCCAGCGGATCGAAGTGCTGGCCAAACGAGGCGTAGACCTCGGTAACGTAGACATTGTACTCGAACATCGATGGCACCCCGTATTCCACCAGCGCCAGCACAAACACCAGCCCGGCTCCCGCCAGCAGCGACGGCATGGCCAGTCGGGGAAGAAGCCGCCAGGCGGCACGCCATGGCGGCTCGACGAGCGATGCCGCCTCGAGGATCTCCGGCTCAATGGCCTGCAGCCCGCTCCGCACAAACAGCGTCACGATAGGAAAGGTGGCAAGGGTGAGGACCACAGCCGTCGGCCAGAACCCATAACTGGACAGCGTGACGCTTTCCGGCCCGAAAACCCAGTCAAGAGCCTGCTCCAGAACCTGGCGCCGGCCGGCGATAGCCATCCACGTCAACGCATGGACATAGGGAGGGACAAGGAGGGGTACCAGGTAGAGTGAGCGGACCAACCTCTGGACCCGGCCGTTCCCGCACAGCCAGAGAGCGAGAAGCGTGCCGAGCACCGTGGCCATGACGGCCACCGTCGTCGCCAGCAGGAGACTCTTGCCGAGCAACTGAACGGTTCGGAGCGATGGGACCGCCCAGGCGAGCATCTGCGGGTCATCGGCCAGCGCGGTGACCAGCCACATGACGCCCAGGAGCAGCACCGGCAGGAGAGCGAGCAGGAAGAAAGCGCCAAAGGCAACCCAGCCACCCGGACTCAACCTCTTGAGAAATGGTGGCGCCGCAGCACGCCCCTTGCCTTCTCGCTGTCTCAATCAGTACCTGCCCTCCGCCAACCGAAAGTGCCACACGCTTACTTGAGGAATACCTCTTTCAACCACTCCGACGAAGCCGTCATCTGCGCGGCGACATCGTTGGGGTGGACGTCCATGCCAAGTATCTCGCTCAGGCCGGGCATGTCCGCCGGTCCGGCCACGCCCTCCCGCACCGGCATCTGCACCGACTCAGAGGCGGCGAGCGTCGCCTCCACCTCCGGGCTCAGCAGGTAGTCGATGAGCTGTTTCGCCTCATCCGGGTGGGGCGCACCGTTCACCATGGCCACCGTGTTGGGAATCAGCAGCGTCCCAAGGGCGTCCTGGTCGGGAAAGATGATCTCCACCGGCTGGCCCTGGGCCACCGCGATGTGGGCATCGTCGGTGTCTGTCAGGCCGACCTTGAGCTCACGGCTCACCACCATGTCGCGGACCACCGAGTTGCCGTCAACCACACGCACGTTCTGGTCCAGCAGTCCCTCGAAGTACGCCTGGGCCTCCTCCTCTCCCAGGTCGGCGAAGAGGGCAGCGGCATGGGTTGCCGTCGTGCCGAAGAGAGGATTGGCGATACCGACCTCATTGTCGCCCCATCGAGGGTCGAGCAGGTCGAAGATGGACTCGGGGTAGTCCTCCTCAGCCACCAGCTCCGTGTTCACCAGGATAATGCGGGCCCGCGCCGCGAAGCCCGTCCAGTAGTCCCCCGGGTCGCGGTACTCCTCCGGTATGTCGGCTGCCGAGGGCGAATCATACGGTGCGAGCACTCCCTCGTCCTTGAGCATAATGGTCTGAGCGTATTCGGAACTCCAGAACACGTCGGCCTGAGGCCGTCCCTTCTCGGCGACAAGCCGGTTCACCAGGCCGGTGGTCTTGGCGGCCTCCACATCGTATACCGCCTGTACCCTGATGCCGGTCTCGGCCTCGAAGTCATTCAGTATGGGCTCCGAGAAGATCTGGTCCAGCGACGTATAGACCACCACCGTGGGCCCGCCGCCGCCACAGCAGCCGGCGAGAATCGCTATCGCCGCCATGCCGGCCAGCAGAGCGCCCAGCTTCAGCGCGCACCTGACTGCACCACAACGCGATCTCGTCATCTATCGCTCCTCCTTTCGGGTCTCGGGGCTTCGCCGACGCTGACGCACAGCCGCTCCGCCCGCTGCAATGGCGACACGTCCTGTCACAAACGCTCGCCGCAACTGGTGCAGAACCGAGCGCCCTCCTTGACAGGCGCGCCGCACTGCGTGCAGAAGCGAGCCCCGCTTTGGGCAGGACGTGCAGCGGCGCGCTTCTTCGTCGCCCGTGCCGCCCGCTTCTGCGCCGCCTGCTTTTTCGGGGCCTGCGACCTCGGGGCAGGTGCCGTCGCAGCCTCCGCCGTGGCGACCGGCGGAGTTGGAGCCTCCACGGCCACACCCACGCCAGCTCTCACCAGGGTACGGTTCCCGGCCGCGTCGTACGAATAGGCCACAGTGTGACCGTTGGCATACGTGGCCGCAGTCAAACGCCCGAGCTCATCATACCCATACGTGGTCGTGCTCGCACTCCCGGTGCCTGCCCGTGATTCCTTCTTCGCCATGCCACGTCTCCCCCAGACTCAGCGACCGCTCTGTGGGGGGTCGCAGTCGACTGTGCTTCGGTTCTTGTCGTCGCAGAACTTCTGAAACCTTTTGATCTGCTCCGGGGTCATGTCGAGCTTTGCGTGAGGGTCTATGCGGTATTTGCCATCGGGCCCCTTGTACACGTAGCGATTGGAGATATCCTTCTGCACCTTCGCTCCGATCTTCTCGGCCTTCCCCTTGGGGTTGGCCGTGGCCACCCCGATGATAGTGAGAATGCCACCGGCGACGAGCACGTAGGGGCCGACTGTCACGCCAGCAACAGTGACGCCTGCCCACCACAGTATCCCTCCGAGCCCCGCCAGGCCAAGGCCGCCCATGGTTACCGGGTCCCCGAACTCCACCTGATACCCCAGCGGGTCGATGTATCTGATGGGGTTGTTGTTGGCGTAGCAGTAGAGGTTCGTCCCACCCACGAAGCCAAGAGGGTCTTTCTGAATGAAACGAGAGGTGGCGGCATCGTAGTACCGGTTCCGCATGAAGAAAAGCCCATCGCCGTCGTCCATCACACCGTAGGCGCCGACGTAGGTGAACGGGTTGTCCACGTCGCCGGTCCTGCCGGCCACAGCGCCGCAAGGGCTGTAGGCATAGGCGGCGGCAGCTTCCCCTTTCTCGTCGGTGAGCGCCAGGATGCTCCCCGTCTTGTCGTGGTGGTAGAAATGCACTTCACCCGATGCGCCGACCCGTGCGGCGAGAGGGCGCCCGGCATACACGTAGCTGGCGGAAACGTTCCCGCGCTCGTCGGTCTCGAACAGCACCCTGCCTTCGAGGTCATGGTGGTAGTGCCGCGTCCTTCCTCCCCTCTCGACCCGGGTGCGCAGTCCCAGGCCGTTGTAGGTATAGGCGCAGGCCACGCCGTCCCTGGTGACGGTGACAGGCCGGTTCTCCGGGTCGTACTCCGCCCGCCACCTCCCACCGCTTATCTCGGTCAGGTTGCCGTCAGCGTCGTAGGTGTATCGGTCTTCGCCACGGGTGACAACCTGGTTGACGTCATTGTAGGTGGTGGGCACGTCCTCCCCGAGAAGCGTCGTCTGCACGAGGAGCTTGCCCGACTCCTCGGTGATATTGCCCACCGCGTCACGCGTGTAGGATACACTGGCCAGTGTCTTGCGACCTTTGCGGTGTCCGATCTCGACAACACGGTTGTTGGCGTCGTACGTATAGGCGCTCTCCGTGCCGTTGGAGCGTGTCTCCCCGAGCAGATTGCCCGCGCCGTCATAGCGACAGGACAGCGAGTTCTCTCCCCAGAGGACCTGGGCCACGCGGTTTCGGGCGTCGTAGGCATATGTCACCGCCAGGCCGCCAGGATAGGTGACCGCACCGACGTTCCCCGCCTCGTCGTACGAGAAGCCGACCTCCAGACCGCCGGGATAGCAAATGGACGTGACGCGGCCAGCGAAGTCGTGGCTGAACCGTGTCGTGCCGATGGCATCGGTCACCCCGCTCAGACTGCCTGACGCATCGTACTCATAGGCGCAGACCTCTGCTCCGTCATACGACTTGCTCACCACCCGCCCATCGGCATCATAGGTGAAGCCAACCCTCCCGCCGCGAGCGTTCTCCGCCTCTGATACACGGTTCAATGCGTCGCGAGTGAGACTCACCGTGCAGCCCAGAGGGTCCGTCGTCCGCACCAGGTTGTCGTTCGCATCGTACTCAAACGTCGTCGCCCTTCCCCCCTCATCCCGCAGGCGAACCAGGTTGTCCTCGGGGTCAAGCGCCGCCTGTATGCTCCGCCCCAACGGACTGGTCCGCTGAACCGCCCGGCCTGCGTCGTCGTAGCCCAACGCCCACCCGCGCCCCAGCGCGTCCGTCACCTCCAACAGCCGGCCGCTTCGGTCATAGCCGAAGCGCGTGCGATTGCCCGCGGCATCGACCTGCTCCAGCACCCTCCTCACGGGATCGCGGGAGAACGCCGTCTCATGCCCGTTCCCGTCGGTCGTGGCGATTCCCGCGCAGCAATCATAGCGATACTCGTCCGTCGTGCCGTCGGGGTGGGTCACCTTCGTCAACCGGTTGTTGGCATCGTATTCGTATTGCGTGGCATTCCCCCGCGGGTCCGTGATGGCGGTCAGATTCAGGCCGTGCCGGTCATAGGACCTGCGCTCGGTGTTGCCCAGCGGGTCGGTGGTGGCAACGCGATTGCCGAAGCGGTCGTAGCTGAATGCAGTCCTGTTGCCGTCCCCGTGCACGATGGCAACGAGTTGGCCCCTGGGGTCACACTCCATGGCCATCTCCCTGCCACCGGGAAGGCATATGCCGGTCAGATTGCATCCGGCGTCATACACGTAGCGGGTCTCCTCACCAAGAGGCGAGGTCTCCGAGACCATGTTGTCGTCGTCGTCGTAGCCCATGACGGTTGAGTTGCCCATCGGGTCGGTCAGCCTCGTCATATTGCCCCGGCCGTCATACGCCATGCGGAACGTGTGACCGCTCCTGTCCCGCACGCTGACCCTGAGCCCCCCTTCGTAGCCGTAGACCGCAGCATTCCCCAGGGGGTCGACCACTCTCACGGTGAGGCCGTTGTTGCTGTGATAGGTCGTGGCCCTTCCTTCCGCGTCGACCGCCCTCACCCGACGGGGTTCACTCGACAGCAACTCGTAGCGCGTCGTGTTTCCCGCCGCATCCGTCACTGCGGCAATGTGTCCCAGGCGGCCGCGGCCCCGGTAGGCGAAGGCAGTGGCCCTGCGGTCGTGCCCAACCACCATTCGCGTCATACGCTGGTCAGCGTCGTACTCATACACTGCGGGAATGCCAAGGAGGTCCTCGGTGCGGACGAAATTCCCCTGGCTATCGTAGGAGAAGGCGGCGGTCCGTCCGTCGGGAAGAGTCAGAGAAACGCAGCGGCCCTCGCCATCATACGCGAAGCCGGTCGAGCGGCCCGCCGCGTCGGTGACAGCCTCAAGGGTCCCTTCCGCCGAGTACTCCACTCGCACCGTGTTGCCGTTGGTGTCGGCAACCTCGGTCAGCCGCGCTCCCTTGGCGCCCGGCGACCGCTCGTAGCGATATGTCAGGCGGCTGTCCTTCTCGATGAACAGCCAGTAGTCCCCATAGTCGAGAAGACGGTCGTGCCTGCCCTGCGTGGAGACCGCCTCAATGGGCTCGTCCGCTCCGCCAGCCCTCGCGCGAGGTCCCGTTCTGTAGGTCAACCTCTGTCCAGAGCCCTTCCGCAGGAAGAGGTCCCCACCAACCCGCTCGATCGATGACTCACAGGAGAAGGCCCAGCCACGGCCAAACATGCCGTGGTTCCGACTGCCCGAATTGTAGGTCAGCGTGAGGGCGAGCGCCGGACCCAGCCCGGTGCAGGCGAAGACCGTGTCCTGCACCACCAGACTGAGAGTCGCCGTGTTGACCCAGTAGTTGGGCAGGCCGATTGCCGGCACGCACTTTCCAGCCCCGTCTCCCCCATCGAAGTCAGTGAAGGGGTTGTCACCAGGACCCCCATCCAGGCTGGAGCTGTCAACGGCTGGCGGTTGCTCTTCACCGCCAGTCTTGCCTCCATCGGGGGTCTCTGCTGTGGTTGCTGTCACGACCGTTCCAGTGCCCAGCACGCCCGAACCCGTCGCACTTGTGGTATTGAAGCCCCCGGTGTTCTGACAGTCCCACGGCCGGTCCGGCGTGCAGTCGTGCGCCAGTGCCGTTTCAGTGAAACAGAGGTCGAGCACCGCGTGCAGCGCCACGGCCATGCCCGCCGCCAGCGCCAGCCGGCACACGACGTAGCTGGCTCCCCTCATGACCAGCCTCACTGTCCCATCTCGCCGTCCCCTCGCCAGCGCACCGCCACGACCGCCACTGCGAACCGTAACCGGCGCCGGCTCTCCCAGGCGCGGCGTCAGCAACAGGAAGGCTACCACCAGAGCGACCAGAACGATGAAATGCTCCAACTGAGGACCGGCGGTGACCACCTGCCGCCACGGCTGTGTTATCAACACCGAGAACAAGAAGGGTATGGCGAAGATACCGACGAAGCACAACCACCTTGGGAACCGGTCGCGGGACTCAAAGAAGGGGTCAAGCGCCCGCCGCAGACCGTTTCCGTACCTCATGGTGATGAAGGTGAACAGCCCAACAACAGCAGGAAAGATGATCTGTGGCAACAAACCCATCTTTATTGCCAACGTGTAGTGAACGCCGGCCCACACAATGACAAAGAGGCATGTAGCCACTGCGGGGGCGACAAGGAATTGCGTTCCCGGCGACAGCCTCGGAGTGATGCGTTGCTGCACCCAACGCATCAGCGGCCTGCGAAACACGAATATCAGCACCAGGGCGATGGCCGCAGGCAGCAACTGCAGCAGCGCCACCGCAGCGGAGCAGAAGAACATCGTCGTCGAGCCCGGGGCAACGGTGCCGCAGCCGAATCCGCGAAAGGCGAGACCGACCGCGAAGACCGGCCCGCCCAGCGGATACCAGCCGATGCAGGAGACGACCGCACACGCTACGAAGGCCAGCAGTGCAGCGACGATGCCTGGCTGTTCCTGGATGGTCAGGCGTTGTGATGACATGGGATGGGATGAAAACAGTGGTCTGTCAGATACCGTGCTCGATCGCGGCACCATGGTATGGCACAGATGCGCCAGATGTCAATGCGTGCCCGCCATCCCTAGTGCAGCTTGTTGCCGCACTGGCTGCAGAAACCGCTGCCCGGCGGGTTGGCCGCCCCACATTGAGGGCACGTCCCTCCGGTCTCAACGCCCCCAGCAAGCCACTGGAAGAAGTCGTGGTTGAGCTGCTCATAGAACGGCCACAGGTCGGGATGTACCATACGGCGGTAGGCCGTGTTGCAGCGTGACAACAACTGGCGCTCCGCCTCAGAGAGATCGCTGCGGCCATAGAGCGGGGCGACATCGTCGAGGACCTGATAGAGCTCCCGGTCGGCCTCGCCGACCCGCGTTTCCATCTCGTCTCTTGACAGGCGGGCAAACTCGGGCGGGTTCGCCAGCGCTACAGGCTGGTCCTCATCGGCAAACGGGATCCCGGACACCGTCTCGTGTTCCAGGACAGCCTCCGTTTCCCAGTCCACATAGATGAGCGCTGAAGGCTTGAAGACCTCGGCATTGCTGCCGTCCGCGAGCGGCTTGGCCACCGCAGCGAAGAAAGCCGCCACGAGCTGCGAGTCGCGACGCAGCGGCACGGGAAAAGAGACGAGCGTTTCTACCGGCATGACCGCCTCGATGATATAGCTGCAGGCGGCGTTTGAAAGGCGTTTGCTTCGCGGGACATCGGCATTCGCCATCGCTGGGTCCTCCTAGATCGGTGGTGGGGCAACACTGCCGGCCGGCTCGACAACGATGGTGGAGTTGGGCCGCCCATAGTTGGCCCACCAGCGCTCGTCCACCCAGCGCGGTTCCCCGCCCCAGTGCGGGTCCGGGTCGCTGATCTGGATGAGCGCCGTACCGTCCGGCTGCGCCTGGACGTTGCTCACCACCGCCATGTGGTTCCCGCCGGTAGGCTGCTGGAAGGTAATCATTAGCTCGTTGCCGTTCTCAAGCTGCTGCTGCATCTGCTGCAGGGTCAGGTTCTGGATTCGTGCGTTCATGTCGGGGTGCCCGTTCAGGAGGTCCCGCGTCGCCCCAGCGCTCGTGCCCGTCGTCGGCGCGCCGGTCACCGGGTCCGGACTGCGGTAGCCGCCGGGCATCCCATTGCTCATGATGCGCCATGCCGCCTCGGGGATGTCGGTTCCCGTCAGGCGCTGCATTGCGTTTCGCGAAGACGCCTGGCAGCAACTATCCCATACCTCCTGCTGGTGTACCGGCTCCGACCGGACGACGATGACCACATCCTTGTTCGGCTTGGCGCCGTCGATGTCGCCAGCGATCGCGTCCAGGTCGTACATGCCTCCGCCAAGGGCACTTCGCCATACCCTGAATTTGTTGGTGTAGTTGCCGTGCTGGTCTATCAGGCCCTGCCGCCTCATCCACTGGATCGCGTCTCTGCCGCTGAGTATCTCGGTGCGCGGCTCCACCGCCGGCCCGCCACCGCCAGGGCCTGCTTGCCCCGTCCGCGTGGCAACCGCCCCACCACCAGCCGCTGCCCCGGCGCCAGCCACACCTGAACCTGTCGCCGTTGTGGTGTTGAAGCCTCCGGTGTTCTGGCAGTCCCACGGCCTGTCGGGCGTGCAGTCATGCGCCAGCGCTACCTCGGTGGAACACAGATCCAGTACGGCATGCAGCGCCGCGGCCATGCCCACCGCCAGCGCCAGGCGGCAGGCCATGTAGCCGGCTCCCTTTACGACCAGTCTCGCCATTCCACCTTTCCCACCCCTCGACGGCGCACCACCACGACGGCCACTGCGAACCGTGACCGGCGCCGGCTCTCCCAGGCGAGGCGTCAGCAGAAGGAAGGCCACCACTATGGCGACCAGCACAATGAAATGCTCCAACTGCGGCCCCGCAGTGACGATCTGCCGCCACGGCTGCGTTATCAGCACCGAAAGCAACAGCGGTATGGCGATGATGCCGACGAAGCACAGCCACCTCGGGAATCGGTCTCGCGACTGGAAGAAGGGGTCAAGCGCCCGTTGCAGGCCTTCGCCGTATCGCACCACAATGAAGGTGAACAATCCAACGACTGCGGGAAAGATGATCTGAGGCAGGAGACCCACCTGTATTGGCAGCGTGTAGTGAACGCCGGCCCACACAATGACGAACAGGCACGTGGCCACCACCGGGGCCACGAATTCCCGAGTGCCCGGCGGCAGCTTCGGCGTGATGTTCTGCACCCACCTCATCAGCGGCTTGCGGAACACGAAGATCACTACCAGCGCGATGACCGCGGGCAACAACTGGAGCAGCGCTACCCCGGCAGAGCAGAAAAACATCGTCGTGGATCCCGGGGCAACGTTCCCGCAGCCGAATCCGCGAAAGGCCAGAGCCATCGCGTACACCGGCCCGCCCAGGGGATACCAGGCGATACAGGAAGCGACAGCGCTCACAATGAATACGAGAAGCCCGGCTATGATGCCTGGCTGTTCCTGGGCTGTGGACTGTGAAGACGTCATCGCGCTAGTTGTACTGATGCCCGTTGGGCGCCCTTTGTGGAGCGTAGCGCAATGGTACGGCATCGGTTCGTCACATGTCAACACGCGTACGCTGTCTACACCGGGACCGCTCCTGTCTCACGAAAAGCGGTGACGTTGGCCGACTCTGACCACAACGCGCGGTCTATCGACGGGTGGTCTGTGCGTGAACCATGGGCGACCGAGACCACGCTCCACCTGGCATCGGCACGCGCTCAGACACGCTGCCCGCAGTTCGAGCAGAACCGCGCGCCCGCTTTCAGTGGGGCGCCGCACTGGGTGCAGAAGCGCGCCCCCGTCCGGGCGGGGCCTGCTGTTGTGCGCTTCGTGGCCGGCTGCGCCGCCCGCTTCGGCTTCGCCCGAGGCGGGGCGGCGGCTCCTGGCCCTTTGGCCGCAGCGCGGGGAGCCGGCGCCGACACCGCCGGCGCCTCGGCTGCCGGCAACGGAGTGTGGCACAGCAGGCATTCGGTCTGTATCCCTACGCTCAGCGCCCCACAGTTGGGGCAGACAACCTGTCTTCTCTGCGTGACCATCGCATAGCTCCCTTCAATGCTACGTGAGCGCCCCACCGGCCGCCTTCCCACGGGAGGCCTACCACCTCATACAACTCCAGCTCTCAAGAGTCGAGTCGTGAGCCGCACTGGCTGCAATAGCGGCTCGCCGGAGGGTTCTCCGCCCCACAGTTCGGGCATGTCACACCAGCGGCGGGCGGCTCCGCCTTCGACACGCTGACCGCGGCGGTGCGCGCCACGAGCTGCTCCCACGGGGTCACGTAGGCATGCAGAGCCGTACCCTGGGTCGTCCGAACGTCATTGACCGGCCGTGCGCCGATCTCAGATACCTTGAAGTAGCCGATAGAGAACACCAGGGAATCAAAGCTCCCGACGACCACCTGGTCCTGGGGACGGTACGGGTCAAATGACCGCAACGGAAGCGCGAGGTTCAACGTCTCGCGAAGCGTCTCGCCGCGGCGCAGGAGCGTGGCGCAGGGCACGATGGGGGCCTCGACCAGCAGACCCCTGGGGATGTCGGGCACGCGCTTGGTAAGGTGCACCACGCTGTCCTCGACACTGATGTACACTACGTTGGGGTCCAGGTCGAACACACCATCATCGGAAACGTCACGGTGCAGGCGGTTGAACACGTAGAGGTCCGAATCGGACACATTCCCAGCCTCATACTCCACCGCGAGAACGTCCTTGCCCAGTTCCAGTATCGAAAACCGAAGGGTCAGGTCCCTTCCCAGGGGCACTTCAATTGACATGGTGAGTTGCCTCCTCCCTTCCCTTCTCTAGTAGTGTGGCCGGTCCGCCACGTTCACTCCCTGCGTCCTTAGCCATGCGCGGTATGCGTTGTCGTCCATCGTCGAACCAGTATAGGGCCCCAGGCTCACCGTCCTCAGTTCCTCGGTGGGGACGTTGTTTCCTATTACCGGATTCGGGGCAGGGGTGACGTCAACCTCACCCCGGACGATATGTAGCGCGTGATTCAGCTCGTGATTCACTCCCACATCAGGGGGACGGTTCCTCCAGTCAGCGGGATTGGGACTGCCATCGGGCAGCGTGGTCGCGCCGGGCGTCGAGTGCCGGTAGGGATTAAAATTGACGTTTGTACTGGACCCCGGCCCCCGGGAGCCGTCCGGCTGCAGCTCGCCGTCACCGGAGAGCGGCAGGTCGCACGAATTCCCGCCCGTCGAATCGACGATTGTCACCGTGTGACCAGCTCCCGCGCCATCGACCATTATGCGATTGAACATCTCTTCTCCCCCGGGGCTGTTCTGGAGTCTGTTGAGGTAAGTCCTGGTGTGTTCGATGAAATCGTGCGTGCCCCGGATGTCAACGCCGGGAGAGTAGTTCTCCGTTACCACAGTGGCCGCCGCACCCGTCGGTGCTGGCGGACGCGCTGTTGGCACCGTGGCGCGGTCCCTCACGATGATGACCACCTCCCCCTCCAACCTGCCGTCCACGATACCGCCACTGCAGGTGACCGCCTCCAGCCACGTGGGGTCGGGGCCTCCGCTTGACAGTTGGCTCCACCACGCCCTGCCCTTCACCGTCAGCCTGCCGGCGTCGTCTATGAAGCCCTCGTGCCTCAGCCAGTTTCTCGCCGCAGGGCCGTCGACGATCCTGGTGCGCACCGCTCCCGCCACCAATCCCGCACCACCGGCAGCCGCCGCAGCACCCGCCGCCGCCCCTCCACCTGCACCCGCACCCGCTGCCGCCCCAGCACCTGCCGGCCCTTCACCCAACGTGCTGCCCGCAGCAGCCGCCCCGGCGCCAGCCACACCAGAGACCGTCGCCGTTGTCGTGTTGAACCCACCTGTGTTCTGACAGTCCCACGGCCGGTCCGGCGTGCAGTCGTGGGCCAGTGCTGTCTCAGCGAAATACAGGTCGAGCACTGCGTGCAGCGCCACGGCCATACCTACCGCCAGCGCCAGCCGACACACGACGTAGCCGACTCCGCCCAGAACCAACTTCACCGCCCCACCTCGCCCCGCCCTCGCCTGGACACCACCACGACCGCCACCGCGAGCCTCAACCGGCGCCGGCTGTCCGGCACGAGGAGTGAGCAGCAGGAAGGCCACTACCAGGGCAACCAGCACGATGAAGTGCTCCAACTGCGGCCCCGCGACGACCACCTGCCGCCACGGTTGGGTTATCAGCACTGAAAACAACAGGGGTATGGCGACCACCCCCACAAGGCGCAACCACCGCGGTAACACGTCACGAGACTTCAAGAACGGGTCGAGCGCCCGTTGCAGGCCTTCGCCATATCGCACCACGATGAAGGTGAACACGCCTACGATTGCGGGGAAGATGATCTGAGGCAGGAGACCTATCTGTAGTGGCAGCGTGTAGTGCACCCCAGCCCACAGTATGACGAAGATGCAGGTAGCCACCACAGGGGCCACGTAGGGTCGAACTCCTTGCGGAAGCCTCAGGGTGATGCCATCCACCCACTTGACCAACGGCTTGCGGAACACGAATAGCAGCACCAAGACGATGGCCGCAGGCAGCATCTGGAGCAGCGCCACCCCGGCAGAGCAGAAGAACATCGTCGTCGAGCCCGGCGCAACGTTGCCGCAGCCGAATCCGCGGAAGGCGAGTGTGATTGCGTACACCGGCCCGCCCAGCGGGTACCAGGCGATACAGGAAGTGATGACGCAGACAACAGACACCAGCAGCCCGGTCACGATGCCGGGCTGCTCCTGGCTGGCAGACCGTGAAGACGTCATCGTTCCCAACCCAATGGTGCCCGTCGGGCAGCCTTCATTATGTGCGGAATGTTACGGCAGCAATTCGCCGCCTGTCAACATCCGGAGGCTGTCCACACCGGGGTTGCTCCCGCCGGACTACAGGCGCCGGCACTGGCCAACCATGCAGGGAAAGAGGAATCTACCCACTGGCCGTCCATGTGAGGACGACGGGCTATTGACACCACACTTCGCCTGGCATCGGCACGCTCTCAGACGCGCTGCCCGCACGTGGAGCAGAAGCGGGCGCCCGCTTTCAGCGGGGCGCCGCACTGGGTACAGAAGCGCGATCCGGTCTGGGCCGGGCGTGCTGTTGCACGCTTCTGTGGTGCCTTCGCCGGTCGTTTCTGCGTCGCCCGCGGCGCGGCAGCGGCTTCCGGCCCCCTGGTCGCAGGCTGGGCACCCTGCGGTGGCGCCTGCTCCACAGGAAGGACAGCCTGACATCGCAGGCAGCGGGCCTGGGGTCCTATGTTCGTCGCACCGCACTTGGTGCACACAACCTCTTTCATCTCGGTCGTCATGTCATCACCCGCTTTTTTAACCGGCTTCTCTACCGGGTCGCCGACCACCGCCAGGGACCCAAGAGAGTTGAACAGGAGGACTCACCGGAATGCCCGGAGGAGCCCGAAACGCACGTACCTGTCTCTAGGCCAGCTTGCCGCCGCACTGGCTGCAGAAGCGGCTGCCCGGAGGGTTGGCCGCTCCGCAGTTCGGGCATGTCCCCCCAATCTCGACGCCCGCCGCCAGCCAGCGGAAGAAGTCCGGGTTGAGCTCCTCATAGAAGGGCCACACGTCGGGGTGGACCAGACGCCGGTATGCCCTGTCGCATCGCGCCACCAGCTCCTGCTCGGCTCCAGTCAGGTCGCTGCGGCCATACAACGGGGCGACCTCATCGAGAAGCTCGAAAAGCTCCCACTGAGCGTCCCCGAGCTTCTCCTCGAGTTCGAGCATCGGCAGGCCGGCGAACTCGACGGGGAGGTAGAGCCCCACCGGCTCGTCCTCGTCAACGGGCACTATATCGGGCGCTAGCTGGTGCTCCAGCACCCGTTCCTCTTCCCAGTCCACGTAGATGGTCACCATTGGCCTGTACACCGCGGAGTTGGTGCCGTCGGGCAGCCCCAGCGCGATTGTGCCGAAGAAGGCGGCCACCAGCCGGGAGTCACGGCGCGCCGGCACAGGAAGAGAGACCTCGGTCTCTTCCGGCATGACCTCCCAGGTGATATAGCTGTACGCCTCCTTGCGGAGCCGCGCGCTTCGCGGAATCTCGATATGCGCTGTCATCAGTCGCTCCTCGGCATCTATCAGGACGCCTACGGCGGTGGTATGGTGGGTGCTGCAGCGTTGCCGGTTGGCTCCATGACCACCGTCCTGTCTGGGTTCCCCACGCGAGCCCACCAGCGCTCGTCCACCCACCGCGAAGTCCCATCCCACGGGTCGTGGATCTGAATCAGTGCCGGGCCCTCCGGCTGGGCCTGCACGTTGTTCACCAACACTCGGTGCCCCCCGAACGGCTGACCAGGAGCAGGCCGCGGCAATTGGTATGAAATGGTCACCTGATTGCCGTTCTCAATCAGATGCTGCATCTGCTGCAGGGTCAGGTTCTGAACGTGTGCACTGACGTTCGGCTGGGCATTTGCCAGGTTCACATGTCCCTGAGTGGTGGTGCCAAAATTCGCCGCGTTCTGCCGGTAGCCACCGGGCTGTCCCATGCTCTGGTTGCGCAGGGTGGCCTCGGGCACATCAGTGCCGGTCAGTTGCTGGTTCGCAATGCGAGTAGTCGCTATGGTACAGCTATCGTTGACCTCCTGCACATGGACGGGGGTCGTGCGGATGATGACAGAGATGTTCTCGTCAAACCTTCCGTCGTCCCTGACATTCCCCGCCAACGCTTCAAGGTCAAATGTACCGCCGGGGGAACCCCGCCACGTATTGTATCTCCAGGTCGGTCTCCCGGTGCCATCAATGAGGTTTCGGCTCCTCAGCCACTGCAGCGCGTCGCGGCCGCCCAGTATCTCGGTTCGCGGCGGGGCCTCGCCCCCGCCAAGGTCGCGTCCCGACCCCGATGGAGCCCGCTGAGGCGCGAAACCGTCGGTGGCTGTCGTCGCGCCAGCCGTGCCGCCCGCTTCACCACCGGCAACGCCGGCGCCCGCTGCGCCAGCCCCACCACCAGCCACACCCGAGGCTGTTGCCGTTGTGGTGTTGAAGCCTCCGGTGTTCTGACAGTCCCACGGCCTGTCGGGAGTGCAATCATGCGCCAGCGCCACCTCGGGAGTGCACAGGTCCAGCACCGCATGCAGCGTCGCAGCCATGCCCACCGCCAGCGCCAGGCGGCACACTACGTAGCCGCTACCGTTGAGGACCAGCCTCACCATCCCGCCTTTCCCACCCCTCACCGGCGCACCACCCCGACCGCCACTGCGAACCGCGACCGGCGCCAGCTCATTCGCGCGAGGCGTCAGCAACAGAAAGACCACTATCAGGGCAACCAGCACAATGAAATGCTCCAGCTGCGGGCCGGCTGTCACGATCTGCCGCCACGGCTGCGTTATCAGCACCGAAAGCAGCATCGGTATGGCGATCGCCCCGACGAAGCACAACCACCTGGGGAACCGGTCCCGAGACTCGAAGAACGGGTCAAGCGACCGCCGAAGGCCATCACCGTACCTCACGATGATGAACGTATACAGACCCACGACCGCCGGGAATATGATCTGGGGCAGCAAGCCCACCTGTATTGGCAGCGTGTAGTGAACCCCGGCCCACACTATGGTGAACAGGCCCGTACCCACTGCGGGGGCAACAAGGAACTGGATTCCCGGCGACAGCCTGGGGGTGATACCCTGCACCCATCGCATCAGTGGCTTGCGGAACACGAATATCAGCACCAGCGCGATGGCCGCGGGCAGCAACTGGAGCAGCGCCACCCCCGCCGAGCAGAAGAACATCGTCGTCGAGCCCGGGGCAACATTCCCGCAGCCGAATCCGCGAAAGGCAAGAGCCATCGCGTACACCGGCCCGCCCAGCGGATACCATGCTATGCAGGAGAAGACAGCACAACCGACGAAAGCCAAAAGGCCGGCCACGATACCCGGCTGTTCCTGGGTTCCGGCTCGATTGGTTGACATTGTCTATGGTGGCTCCGCAAGTTGACGGGGGGATTAGAGGGTATCGCCAATCGTATGGGACGCCATGTGCGGTTGTCAAGAGGCGCATACGATAACCGCAGTGGTTGTCCCCTCCGTATGGCGTGCAACTCCCGGACTCTCAAGGCCGGCCGCCGTCCACACAGCATCCCCGACTACTCGCCCAGGTAGGAGCCCATTTCGAAGGGGGATACGACCTCGATGCCGCCCTTCCTCCACTGCACCATCTCAGCCTCATGCTTGCGGCAGAATGCGGCGTAGAAAAGAGGGTCGAGGAGAAACAGGAGCTTGTGGTCCGCATCGGCGAAATGCAGGTAGGCAATGCTCAACGCGGCGTGCTTCATTTCGTCGGGGTCGTCGGGACGGGTGAGCCGCTTGACGTCGGCCACAATCCTGCCATCCTCGGAGACCGCTTCGAAGGTGTGCTCTTCGCTCTTGCCCTTCCGCAGCAAAGGAGCATTGCCGCGCGAGAAGGGCTGGTCAAACCGCTCCCGCAGATAGGTTCTGACTGCGTCGGTAGTCTCCTGCCAGTCCATCGCCATATCACCCCCGTGGACCCGCCGGCCCAGCATTGCGCATATCTTGCGGCATTATACCATCTTGACCGCGACCTTTCACCACAGACGTCACCGTGAGTGGGCAGTGACAGCGGAGTCCACTATAATGGAGATGCGAGGATTGATCATGGCGGGAACACTGATCACCGAGTTCTCCGAGAGCGACGTTCGGTTCATAGTCGAGACGGTAGACCCAAGGCTGTTGGCCAGGTTCGACACCATCAAGGGCGACGCGGCAATCGTAGAGGGCATCCTCGACCAAGAAGCCGGCACGCTGTTTCAGCGACTCATGGTGATGAAGGAAGAGGATGTGATGACCGGCGTCAGCCCGAGGCTCCTGTTCGAGGTCTTGCTGCGACGGGCTCTCACCGAACTGCAGACCCAGAGCTACACGCTGGAGCGTACAGCCAGCCAGACCATACCGGTCTTCGACACCCGCGATGTGGCGCAGTTCCTCGGCACCAGGACAGTCTTGCGATACCTCGCCGACATGCTCTCCTCCTTCACCCGAACCGAGAGCTTCGTCCTGCCGATTCGAGTTAGGAAGGGTGTATGGCGAAGAATCAGGTTCAGTGACATGGACATAGACAGCCTTGTCAGGCTCTGTGAAGCCGTGGACGAGGAGCACCGGTTCACCTACTACAAACGGATTGCCGACGTGTGCCTGTTCATCCCCGGGATGTTCCCCGAACACGTCAACCCCGACCCGCCCTATCCCACCGCACGCGACGCCAGACCCCAGTCCTTCCGAAGAGTGAGCCGCTCCGCCGGGGACTACGAAGAGGAAGGGCGCCGCTTCTACAAGCTTGCCGCAGAGCACGAAAACGCAAGCGTTCTCGAACTGGAAGAGACTCTGTGGCAGCTTCATGAGAGGTTTCACCTGGCGAAGAAGCCGCTCAACCACATCTCGGCGAACTTCCTCCAGTTCAAGAGAGAAAGGCTGTTCACCTCGCCTTCCGCAGACTAGCGAACTCTCCAGTACACGCATGCCGCTCCCGTGCCCGTCGGCGATCTGCGGACACACCGCGATGCGGGCAAGCACGTCCGTTGAGAGAGGCCGGGCAATGAAGTACAATGGTCTTGGGCGGCCAGTCCCGAGTCCGACAGGCCGCACTCCCAGTATCACCCGATGAAACCGAAGCTCAGGCAGGTCCGCTCTCAGCCCACCGTCCAGGACGGACAGCGAGGGGTACTTCTGAGTGACCCTCTGCGGATAAGCCGCAACACCATCTTCGTTCCTGCATCACTGGCCCTGCTGTTGGCCCTGTTGGACGGTACCCGCGACGTGGGGACGCTTAGAACCGGGTTTGAGTTGCGCACCGGCACGCCGCTAAGCACTTCCTCCATTGAGCAGTTCATATCGCAGCTCGACGGAGCGCTTTACCTCGAGAACGAGCGTTTCGGCGCGGCTTACGACAGCGCCCTGAACCAATACCGTTCCGCCGCTTCACGCCCTCCGGCACTTGCCGGAAGCTGCTACCCGGCGGACGCCGACGAGGCACGCGCCTACCTTCAGCAGTTTCAAGAAGCGTCGCCGGAGGACGACTACGATCCTGCAGGTGGAATTGTGGGACTGGTCAGCCCGCACATAGACTTCGAGAGGGGCGGCCACATCTACGCCAGAGTATGGGCCAAGGCGAGGCTGGCGTTGGAGGAGGCTGACCTAGCGGTCATCCTGGGCACGGACCACAACGAAGGAGAAGGCAGAATCACACTCACGCGCCAGGACTATGAGACCCCTTGGGGGACGGTGCCTACCGCCAGGGATGCGGTTGACGAGTTTCTCAGCGAGGCAGGCGAAGGCGTGTTTGACTGCGAACTCAACCATCGTTGGGAGCACTCTATCGAGACCGCCGTCGTCTGGCTGCATTATCTGCTAGGCGACAAGCCGTGTCCCGTACTGCCCATACTCTGTGGTTCCTTTCAGTCGTTCATTGAAGGTGCCAAGAGCCCGCAGCAGTCCGGCGAGATAGCCTCAACCATCGATGTGCTGAGAAGGCTGGTCAAACGCCAGCGGACCATCGTGGTCGCTGCGGCGGACCTGGCCCACGTCGGGCCTGTCTTTGGCGACCCCTTGCCGCTGGACTTCGTTGCGCACGCCAGGCTGGCAAAGCAGGACGGGCAATTGCTTGACATAATGAGCCAGGGGCAGGCGGATGAGTTCCTCGCCGAGATACGCAAGGACGGCGACAGGAGACACGTCTGCGGAGTGCCCCCGATATACGTCACCATGTCGGTACTGTCAGGCGCCACGGGCGTCTCTCTGGGCTACGCACAGTGTCCAGCCAGCGAGGACGAGACCTCGGTCGTCTCGATTTGCGGGATGCTCTACCAGTCCTAGGTGGAACACACTTGGAGGCTTGACACAGGTGCGAGGCTGTCGCGGCAATTCAAGCACAGGAGGTGGTAATGAGGGCTCAGGTTCTGAAGCGTATTTCCCCTGTGGAGGACCGGCCTCTGGAACTGGTCGACCTGCCGGTCCCCGTGCCGGGTTCAAAGGAGATTCTGGTCCGAGTCACGGCCTGCGGCGTGTGCCACACGGAGCTGGACGAGATCGAGGGAAGGCTCCAGCCAGACCTCCCCATAGTCCTGGGCCATGAGGTCGTTGGGAGAGTGGAGGCGTTGGGGACTGAGGCGGCCAGATTCAAACTGGGGGACCGGGTGGGGATTGCGTGGATATTCTCCGCCTGCGGGCGATGCGCTTTCTGCAAGGAGGGCAACGAGAACCTGTGCTATGAGTTCCGCGGGACCGGCTGTCATGCCAACGGCGGCTATGCCGAGTACACCGTGGTGTCGGAGGACTTCGCCTATCCCATTCCCGACAGATTCAGCGACTCCCAGGCAGCTCCGCTGCTGTGCGCCGGGGCCATCGGGCTTCGTGACCTCAGACTCTCCGGGCTCAGGCCCGGCCAGACCCTGGGGCTCTTCGGATTCGGTGCTTCGGCCCACATCGTAATTCAGGTAGCCAGATACTGGGGCTGCGATTCCTTCGTCTTCACCAGGAGCGAAGAGCATCGCGAGCTGGCGCAGAGACTTGGAGCAGTGTGGACGGGCAGGGCAGAGGACGACCCGCCACAGAAACTCAACTGCGCCATCGATTTCACCCCGGTGGGAGAGATGGTGCCCAACGCGCTGAGAGTCCTCGAGAAAGGCGGGAGACTGGTGCTGGCGGTGATCCGGAAAAGGACCCCCATTCCTCCTTTGGACTACGCCCGGCTACTGTGGGACGAGAAGGAAGTCAAGAGCGTGGCCAACGTTGCCAGAAGGGACCCCGAGGACTTCCTGCCGCTGGCCGCCGAGATCCCGATTGTCCCTGAGGTTCAGGAGTTCCCACTGGACGACGCAAACGAGGCGCTGGTTCTGCTCAAGGAAGGGAAGATAAAGGGAGCAGCCGTCCTGAGAATGCCCTGACGAACACGGAGACGGCAGCGCAGGCGGCTCCGGGCGGCCAGCCCGCGATACCTTCGAATTGCTGCAATACGGAAGGGATCGGAGGTGGTGTCACATGTCCTGCTATTTCCGCCACTTGAAGGAGATAATGGATGCGGCTGGCATCGAGGTTACACCGGCCAACAAGAAGCAGATTGACCAGGCTATCCACCAGATTGCCGGGGTGGACTACAAGGACTGCCCCGCCACGTGGAAGAGGCTCAAGCAGGAAATGCTGACTGACGAGCGAAAGCGCCAGGACCCGGTCGACAAGCTACGCCAGGCCGTTCATTGAGGCGGAAGTGCCCCTCCATCAGCATTGGCCAGCGGCGCATCGGAGCCAGTTGGCTGCCTCAGCCAGTCTGATTCACTGACCAAGTTGGCCCTAGACCGCTTTGTTCCTTTTACTGATGGCCGCGGCAAGCGGGGAGACCACCAGCCAGATGGCGATGGTGATCACCATGGCGTTGACGTACCCTATCGAGCCCACTCCTACCCACGGAGCGATGATGTTCCAGAACACCATGGTCAGCGCCGAACTGATGAAGAACCCGACGATCGCCGTCGGAATGGCAAAGAAACCGAACATGCTGCCTCCTTTCCTGTGTAGCCACACACGCCTGTCGGCTGGCGGACCCTAGCCGCTGCGCACCTGGAAGTAGTCCCTCACGTCGGCCTTGGTCAGGTAGATGATGACCAGTATCCCCAGCGCGGTGCCAATGGGAAACCACAGCAGAGTGAAGGCAGCGTCAACGATACTCATGATTCTGCCCCATTCCCTGCCCAACAGCAGCCCTATCCCACCCGCCGTCCCGAGCCCTGCATAGCAGAGGAGCAACAACGTCGGTATGCTCAAGAAAACCAGCGGGGCCGCCACATACGGGTCTCCGGTAGCCACTACAGCCGGGATGGCGATGGCGCCGATGCACACCGCCCCCACCAATGCCACAAAGGCCGTGATGAACTCCCACACCGCCACCAGAACCAGCAAATCAGGTCTTTCCATGGTCCTCTACTCCCTCCAATCCTTCTCGCTCGGCTGCCACGCCTCCTCCTGGCCGTCGTCGACGGCCATGCTGGCGACTGCCTGTCTACTGGCCCGTCCGCCTCGCCATCAGAACTCCTCCAGCGCAGCCACTCTCTCTATGGCGTCGTGCAAACCTCGCCTGGCGAGCCTATCAGTCCAAATGCCGACCGGCGTGAAGGCCATGGCCACCCGAGCGCCTTTCACCACCATGAGCCTGTCCCCCGTTGACAGGCCAAAGACCTCCGCCATCTGCGGCGTGAGTCGGACCCTCCCGTCAATCACCCTGGCCTGGGCATACGCCTTCCCACGGACCCACCGGACTGCATCCATGTCCTCGATCTGACTGATATCTCTACTCAACACCGTTGCCATAGCCTTCTCCCTGTTGAGCAGACCGAAGCCCGCCTCCCCTCGATGGGTCGCCGCAAGCACAACTACGTCATCGTCGCCTATCTCGTATCTCTTGGCGGCCCTGGGAGGTATCATCACGGTCATGTCGTCTCGAACGACCGAAACGCCGTAGACTTCCTTCGCCCCTGGCATTCCCGGCATCAAACTGGGCAACAGTAACTGCCTTCTTTCCGGTGCTGAACGGGGCTGCTTACATCTCTGTCCCGACCCGTTTCGGACGTACGGTTGCGCCCCCAAGAGCACCTCACGCCTCGCCCGGAGGCAAAGCGCTGCTTTCTCGGATTCTCCCCAGGTGCACCGCTTCAGGCTGCGGCCACGTCCCCAGGTTCCACGGGAATCACCACGGCAAGAACCAGATACACCAGGACGCCAGACAGACCCAGCAAGAGCGAGAGCGCCGCAATGACTCTGACGAGGGTGGGGTCAACGTCGAAGTACTCGCCCATGCCACCACATATACCAAGGATCATCCTGTCGCTTCTGCTTCGATACAGCCGCTTCCTCATCACTCGCTCCCAGACATCGGCCCTGCCCACCACACCGCAGGCGAGTCAGCTCTGACTTCGACGTCTCGCTCCGAGCCGCGACTACAGAACGGGCATCCACCTACAGCAAGTCACGCAAAGCCGGCGCCAGTTCCAGGTAGTGTTCAACGGGGACCTCTTCACCTGCGAGGTTCAGGGCGCGTCGCCCTTGCGGCGACACGACCACGACACCGAGGGGATACTTCGAGACGGAACACACGGCGCCCCTGCCGGCACGGTGGACGCCTACGCATGTTCGCACTATCGGGAGCAGCGTTACCTCACCGATTGTGACAACCCCCTCTACCGCTATCTCCGTCTTCTCCAACGCGACGCCGCCACTGACCTTATCGCCCGCAAGAACGCCGGCGAAACAGCGAAGCTGAGCAGAGGCCCAGCCATCTCTACAGGGTACACCCTCATGGTGCCGCGCATCCTCAACTCGAGCAGGGGCTCAGTGAAGCAAGGCTCGAATCTCACGCTGAGCAGCCGGAACGAGTTGAGGTAGGCGAGTGCCGGCCATGCGAAGGAGCAGACTACTCCGGTATCGGCGGGATCATCGAGCCCCAGTCTCACATCGCCGTCCAGTTGTCTCATGTGCAGCCGCCTCAGCACCTGCCTGGCCAGCTTCACAAGCCTGCCCGGCATCCCTCTGGTTCTGATCAGGGTAATGAAGGGCCCTATGTCCCTCTTCTTCTTCTCTTCCGCAGGTCTCTTCCTGCGTGCCCTGATCTCCTTCCATACCAACCCGAAGAGCCACCCCACTCTCACCCTCGTTCTGCTCTCATCGTGCAGTTCAAGCTCAAGGGCCATGTCCACAGGTATGGAAAGGACGAGGATGCCGAGCACTATGAGCCCCACGATGACATACAGGGCCAGCACTCTCTTGGTCTCCCGTCCGCTTTCCTAGCTTTCCTTCTCCCCCCCCCGTTTCTCGATCACGCTGGCGGCGACGTCGGCCACTTTCTCAGCCACCGAGGCAAAGGCGCCGTGAAGGGTCTCTATCTTCACGCCGTCCTTGCTCACTATGATGACGCCAACCGGCTTGACGCCTCCGCCCGCTCCCGTGCCAGCTCCACCTCCCATGCCTTCTCCCTTCTTGCCCTCACCACTGCCACCCCCGGCACCGAAGCCGAAGCCAATACTGACGAGAGGGACAATGGTGTTGCCCTCCACCGTGATCGGCTCCCCCACCACGTGCTTTGTGCTGAGCATCCTGTCGACCTCTTCGAGGCACATCTTGAACAAGCTCTGTGTATCTTCCATTCCTTGACACCTCCCGTATTTCTGTCTTCATATGCATCTGTAGACCTGGCAATTGCAGCCTACCGACGCATATCACTGTCCTCTTTCAACCCGTGTTGCCCACGGGATGGACTGCCGCCGTTGGATCCCTGTATCCCCCGCAAATTCGACTCCCGCCACCGGCACGGGCCATTGGGTGAACCTCCATTGTAGCACAGGAATTGCATTGTCCTATTGTGGTTTGCTCAAACCGCGTTGAGATTTCTGCGCGTCTGCTGTGTGGCCAGCGCCCCGCGGCCGGAGTTGAGTACCCGGTGTAGAGGAACGGCGGAGCGTCACAGTGCCGCGCCCGCGGAGACCCACCCGCTAGTCTTCCACATCAACAACAGGGTCTTCGCTCACTATGTCAAAGAGCCCGGCCGCATCGCCGCGAACGAAGGCATCCCGACGGTCCACCAGGCCCGCCAGCCGAACTGCGGTCTCCTTTACCCCGTTGCCATCGCCGTCGGTGATCCTCTGCAGAGCGAGGGCCGCACTGTAGCGCACACCTGCCTGCTCATCATCAAGCAGTCTTGTCAGGTTAGGAACAGCGATCTTCACCGCATCCGCATCACTGGCAGCTATCTCCAGGAGAGCCCACGCAGCATGAACACGGACGGTAGCATCGCCATCCTCGAGCAATCGTATCAGGTTCGGGACGGCCTCTGTGACTGCGTCGGCGTCACTTTCGCTGACTCTCTCCAGAGCGACCACGGCATGCAGGCGAACGTCGCCATCGCCGTCTTCCAGCAATCTCACCAGGCCGGGGATTGCTGGCCTCACCGCTTCAACGTCGCTCTCCCCAATAACCGCAAGAACGGATGCCGCCTGACTGCGGACATAGCGGTCACCGTCATCCAGCAGCCTCACCAACCTGGAAGCAGCTATCTTCACCGCTTCGGCATCGCTCTCTCCGATGGACCGCAGGGCCCAGGCGGCGATCCCCCGTACATAGGCATCCTCGTCGCTGAGCAGCTTCACCAGTCTTGGGACAGCATGCTCCATCGTCTCAGCATCGCATTCCCCAATCACCGACAGAGCCCGTGCTGCATTGCCACGCACAACGGCATCCATGTCTTTGAGCAGCCTGACCAATCGCGGAACGCCCCGCTTCACCGCCTCAGGGTAGCCTTCCCCGATTACCGATAGAGCCCCGGCGGCGTTTCCACGGACACGTGCACTCTCATCGTTGAGCAGTCTGACCAGTCGGGGGACAGTGCCCAACACCACCTCAGCGTCATCTTCCGCAATGGTCCCCAGGGCTCGCGCGGCGTTGGCGCGGATGTCGGGAGCTTTGGCCCCGAGCATAGCGTTGGCCACCCGCGCTACCGGCTTCCCCCTTCTATGGTACGCCACCAGCTTCTCATAGTGCCCGCGTACAACCAGTTCCTCTGTACCCTTCGTCCTCCTCTTTCTCTTCCTGGTGCCGGGTAGTCTCATTCTGTCTCCCAATCCGAGCTCACTGCACCTGTCCGGGCAGCTACTCCCACTGCGTACGGCTCAGTTCCACGCCACCATCCAACATGACCACTCAGATGACCACACCACTGGCGCAGCACAAACAGGCTGTGTCCGCTGGCCCTCCAATGTGTGAGACAAATCCCCCAGGCATCGCAGCGATGCCTTGCCCCTATGGTACTATCACTCCTCCCGGTAGACAAGTCTTCGAAACCAGTGTCGCCGCCAACCACGCACGCACCAACGACCTCATGTACAGCCCGGTTTCACCAGCGCAGCGGTAGACTGCGGGGCGGACAGTTCCACTCCGCTTTCATCCTGCGAGAGCCGTGGTGAGGCGGAGCACAGTTGGAGGAACGTGCCGCTTGCCCCTACTTCGTGGCGGCCTCGAGGACCTGGTTGAAGTAATCGTTGGCGAATTGGAGATAGGTCTCACGCGGCAGCAGCTCGCGACTCACCGTCGCCAGCGTCTCCGCCGACATTGCACCGTCTCGCATCAGTTGCCGTCCTGCCTCCCTGGCGGCTTCAAAGACATCGTCCAGCGGGGCACCGGCATCCATCATCGGCTGCAGTGCCGGACCATGAGGTCTGAGCAGCGCCCCGGCGAACTCCATCGCCGCGTTCCGGCAGAAGGCCTGCACGTGGGCAACAAGCGGGTCGAAGTTGTCCTTCTCCCAGAAACCGCAGTTGGACACCAGCACCACCTTGCGGGGAGCGTATTCACCCCGCCCGGGATGGCGACAGTGCCCATCCCGTATTTCGATAAAGGGGTGCGCCCCGGGGATCATCCGGTCAAGCAGGTTCTTCATCGGCCCGGACATGCCGTCAACGTAGAGCGGAGTCGCCAGCACCAGGACGTCGCATTCCCCCATTTTCGGGAGCAGCATCTTCATGTCGTCCTTCTGAGCACACTCGCCCGGGGTCTTCAACCAGCAATCGAAGCATCCCAGGCAGGGATTGATCTTGAGCCTCCTGGTGTAGAAGAGTTCGACCTCCGCCCCCGATTCCTTCATCCCCTCGAGAAACGGCGCAACAATGACGGCGGTGTTGCCTTTCTCCATCCTCGGGCTTGAATTGAATGCCACTACTTTCATGCTTCACTCCCTTCCAGCGTTCACTGCCTTCTTCCTTAATCGCCTCTGAGAGCCCGCTGCTCGATGGCCGAGACCTTCGATAACCGCCGCTGATGGCGCTCCTCACCGCTGAAGCCAGCTTCGAGAAACGCCTGCACCAGGTCTCTGGCCAGTTCAAGTGCGACAACGCGCGCCCCCAGGCAGAGGACATTCATGTCGTCATGTTCGACCCCCTGGTGCGCTGAATAGATGTCGTGGCACAGACACGCTCTCACCCCTGGCACCTTGTTGGCGGCGATGCAGGCGCCCACGCCGCTGCCACAGACGAGAATGCCGCGCTGCAATTGCCCTGAAGATACCGCAAAGGCCACCGCCTGCGCGAAATCGGGATAGTCGTCGTCCGGCTCAAACGTGTGCGCGCCCAGGTCCACGGTCTCATGCTCGCGGCCCAGCCAGGCAGCCAGTTCGTTCTTCAACTCGAAGCCACCGTGGTCCGCGCCCAGTGCAACGCGTATGCTCATGATTGCCTCCGTCACGCCAGGATACCTCTCCATCAAGCACCAGGCCAGAGTGGAACAGCTACACCGTGTGGACCTTGAGCAGGTTGGTCGTGCCCGGCACCCCCACCGGTATGCCGCCGGTGATCACTACCAGGTCGCCTTCCCGGGCCACACCCAGGCTCTTCGCCACAGCACTTCCTTCCCTGAAAAGGTCGTCAACATGTGTCGGTGTGGCGACCAGATGCGCGCTGGCCCCCCAGGCCAGAGCCAGAATGCGGCGCACACGGTCACTGGGGGTCATCGCCAGTATGGGCATTCTGGGGCGGTACTTGGAGACACGCCATACCGTGCTCCCCGACTCGGTGAACGCCAGTATTGCCCGCGCGCCGAGTTGATGGGCGGTGTGACACGCAGCGTAGGCGATGGCGTCATCCATCTGAGGCTCCAGATCGGCGCCTCTCTCGACGGTCATTCGCTCATAGGGCAGAGCAGTCTCGGTCTGCTTGAGGATTCGATACATCATCTTCGCCGCTTCCACGGGGTAGCCGCCGATCGCGGTCTCCGCCGAAAGCATGACGGCGTCGGTGCCGTCCCAAATGGCATTGGCCACATCGGCCACCTCGGCACGGGTCGGACGGGGCGCATGGACCATCGACTCCAGCATCTGGGTGGCCGTTATCACCGGCTTGCCGGCGCGGTTGGCCTTCCTGATGCTTTCTTTCTGCACCAGCGGGACCTTCTCCAACGATATCTCCACTCCGAGGTCACCCCGCGCCACCATGATGCCGTCGCTGGCGCGGAGAATGCTGTCAAAACGCTGCACCGCCTCGCGACGCTCAATCTTGGCGACAAGCATGGAGGTCCCGCCCACATCCACCATAGCCTCCCTCACCTGGACCACATCGGCCGGCCCGGTGACGTAGGAGAGAGCTATGTACTCCACCTCCTGTTCCGCGGAGAACTCGACGTGCCGTCGCACCTGCGGGGTGAAGAAAGGGGCGTGCAGCTTCGCCCCCGGCACTGCTATGCCTCTCCTTGGCCGCAGCACTCCTCCCACCACGACGTCACACACTACGTCGGTATCGGTGGTCTGGCGAACCCGCAGCGCGATAGCGCCGTCATCCAGAATGATGTTGTGGCCTGCGGCGACATCCTGAACAAGGTAGGGCGAGTTCACCGAGACCTCGTGCTCATCGCCGGGGACACTTCGGGTGGTGAGAACCAGACGAGCGCCCTTTCTCAGCCTGACCTCACCCCCACTCAGCCCCCCGGTTCTGTAACGAGGGCCCGGCAGGTCCAGCAGTATGGCCACCGGCACTCCGAGTTTGTCGGCCACCGCACGAACAGTGCGAATGTAGGTCTCATACTGAGCCCCATCGCCATGCGACAGGTTGATGCGCGCCACGCTCATACCGGCACGCACCAGCCTCTCCACCGTGCGAGGCGATTCGCTCGACGGCCCTATGGTGCACACCAGCTTCGTCTTGCGACGCAGGTCAGGTCTCATCCCAGCACCTCTGAGTCCGATGCCACACACCGAGTGCCAACGACAGGGCACAACACCGCACCCGCGCCACCCGGCACCCACACCGTGAAGGCATATTCTAGGGACTGTCGTCCTCCACGTCAACGCCCGAGAAGCCGGTCTTGCTCGAAGGGCCCCCTCCCAGGGGCTATTGACAGTGCCCTGGGGTCGCGCTACAATGAGTCTTGATATAATAGTCAGCACTGACTAATCTAACATGACTAGCGAGGGAAATGATGGACAGAGAGCTGCTGCTGCTGGGACTGCTGCTGGAGGGACAGATGCACGGGTACCAGCTCAACGAATACCTCGAGCACACCATGGGCTTCTTCACCGACCTCAAGAAGCCCACGGCCTACTATACGCTCAACCGGCTGGAAAAGGAGGGGCACGTTCGGCACCAGACGGAGCGCGAGGGCAAACGCCCGGAGCGGCGCGTCTACCAGCTCACGGAGAAGGGGAGGGCTTTCTTCTATGAACTGCTGCGCAGCCGGCTCAGCGAGTTCTCACGCACCTACTACGACGACGACATCGCCATAGCCTTCATGGACCGTCTTCCCGCTGCCGAGGTCCGTCAGTTGCTCCTTGAGAAACGAGACAGGGCGGAAGGCATACTGGACCAGTTGCGCCGTCTGCCCGGACACGACGGCAGTGCACGTCACGTGATGAGACACAACATCGCGCACCTGGAGACTGAGCTTGCCTGGCTCGACGGCATGCTCGAAGAACTGGGCGATGCGCGAGGGGTGAAGGAGGTGGCCCACCATGGACAGACGACATCGCGCCGAACCGGCCATTGAAGCCAGAGGACTGGTGAAACGATACGAGGACGGAGGGGTGCTGGCGGTGAACCGGGTCAACCTTCACATCGAACCCAACTCCGTCTACGCGCTGCTCGGTCCCAACGGTGCAGGCAAGACCACGACGATCTCCATGCTGACCACCCTGACCAGGCCCACCGGGGGCCGCGCGAGGGTGGCGGGCTTCGACGTGGTGCGCCAGGCGGCCCAGGTGCGCCGCCGCATCGGCGTGACCTTCCAGGAGATGGTCCTGGATATCGAGCTGACGGGCCGGCAGGTACTGGACTACCACGGGCGGCTCTACGGCCAGGGCCGGGCGACACGCAGGACCAGGATAGCGGAGCTGCTGGCGCTGGTTGAACTCAAGGAGGCAGCCGACCGCCGCGTCAGCACCTATTCCGGAGGAATGAAGCGCCGCCTGGAGCTCGCTCGCGGGTTGATGACCGAGCCCAGGGTGCTGTTCCTCGACGAGCCAACGCTTGGCCTCGACCCGCAGAACCGTATCAACATCTGGGACTATATCCGCAGGCTCAGGACGAAGCACCGAATGACGCTACTTCTCACGACGCACTATATGGAAGAGGCGGAGGCGATTGCCGACCGTGTGGGAATAATCGACCACGGGCGTATCGTGGTCGAAGGTTCGCCTCGGGAACTGGTGGACCAGATGGGAGCCGACGTGATTCGGATAGTGGGCCAGGGCGACGGCGACGGCTTCCTCGACAAGGTCGGGGCCCTGCCCTTCGTGGAGACCGTGACGGCTGGCGAGGGGGCGATTCAGATCGGCGTCGACTCCGGCAATCGCCGTCTGGCCGAAGTGGTCACACTGGCCAACAGCAGCGGCTTCGTCATCGAGGACGTCTCGGTGGCCAAACCCAGCCTGGGTGACGTCTTTCTCAAGTACACCGGCCGTCACCTGCGAGACAGGTAGCCGCCACAAGGACAAGGGGGGTGTGAAATGAGCGCAGCGATGACCCTGTGGAGCAAGCACTTGCGGAAGCTGATGGTGCATCCGGAAGAGGCGGTGGGGATGCTGCTCCAACCTGTTCTGTGGGTGGTGCTCTTCGGCCTCGGCATGAAGAGCCTGCTGGCGCCCACGCTGGCGGACGGGGGCGATGTTTACATAACCTTCATGGTGCCCGGCATTGTCGCCCTCACCGCCCTCAGCGGCGCAATAGGTGGTGGCCTGGTGTGGCTGAACGAGCGGGTCCTGGGGATTGCCAAGGAGTATCTGGCCGCACCGATCCCCCGGCTCAGCATCCTCATGGGCAACGCCATGAGCATAGTGACCAAGACCCTGTTTCAGGCACTGGTCATCTTTGTCGTCGGGATGCTGATGGGGGCGCAGGTGAGCGTCGACCCCCTGGGCTGGCTGGGCGGTCTGGTGCTGGTCGCCGGCTATGCACTGGGCTTCGCTGCCATCGCGCTGGCCGTCGCGTCGAAAGCGAACGACCCGGGCTCATACCACATGCTGATCTTCCTCGTTAACCTCCCCCTCCTGTTCATGAGCAACGCGCTCTATCCGCTGGGCTCGCTCCCCACGTGGATGCGGGTGGGCGCACGACTGAACCCAACAAGCTACGTGGTTGACGGCATGCGGCAAATGGTCTTCGAAAGCGGCGCAACGCTCCCCGGCGACGAGTCACTGCCGCTGTGGCTGTGCTTCGTGGCCATAGCCTCATTTGCCTCGCTGGCGATGCTGCTCGCCTACACGACCTTCAGGAGGTCTATCCGGTAGGTCACC
>CAYTKL010000004.1:0-30112 GCA_964438305.1 uncultured Dehalococcoidales bacterium
CGACGCCTTTCGGCTTGAGCAACGACTCGAAGAAATAGACGGCTGCTCCCTCGAGGTACTCTCTGAGTATGGGCATGCGAAGGTTGACGGGGTTCCTGACGTACTCCAGCCCAAAGAGGAGCAGCAGGCGGAGCTTGTCGTAGGTCGAGTACACGCCGTGTTCGTCGGGGAAGACCCCCATGAACCCCGTCTTCCAGTGCTCCTGCTCCATGGTGGCGTTGCCAATGATGTTCCCGCCGATGACGAGGGGAATGCCGTTTTCCCTGGCGTAGCGGTACATCCGCAGGTTCATCGTCTTGTCCCCGCTGTTGAGAACGGGCACTATGGTGTTGATGGATGGCTTCCTGAGCCAGCCGTGGAACTTGACCTTCGTGCTTCGTTTGGCGCGGGCAATCTGCTCTTCGTCCCTGAGCCACACGTGGGGAACGTTCAAGGCCTCGGTCTCGCGCTCCACGTTGCGGACCCCCTCCGGGGTGATGAAGCCACTGTCAACGGTCAGGGCAAGCGTTCTCATGCGGTATTTGGTGACGAGTTGGTGAAGGACGTAGGCACTGTCACGGCCACCGCTTACGGGAGCGATGCAGTCGAAACTGCTGCCCCTGTTTCTGTACCGGGCCAGTTCTTCCTCCAGCTCTGCCTCTCCGCGCACCCGCACCGGCTGGTAGCTGCGGCAGTAGTTGCACACACCGTTGTCATCGAAGCGTATGCCGGGGAAGGTCTCCGGCAGAATACAGGTGGAACACCTAGTCATTCCGTCAGGTTCCACCGGGCCGGCGTCGGCGCCGGATTGTTGGGGGCTAGTCGTAACCATTGGCTTTCCTCATCCAGGCGATTGTCCTCGGGATGCCCTCCTCCAGAGGCACTCTGGGATCATGATTGAGGTCTCTTCGCGCTTTGCAGAAATCCATGTGCTTCACCCTGGTAGTGAAGGGCTCAGCCTCCATGTAGGTCACGTGGGAGTCGTCTTTGCCCAGGCAGTCAAGGATGAGATCCGAGACGTACCTGATGTCGTGTTCCCACTCCTCGCGGCCTCCGATGTTGTACACCTCGCCGGGCTTGAAGTTGTCCACGATATTGGCGAAGGTGCGACAGGTATCCTCCACGTAGTCGAAGATGCGTTTGTGGCCGCCGTAGACGGTGTACGGCTCGCCGTTGAGCGCTCTGTGGATGAACATCGGAATCACGCCGCGGTAGGGGCTGTAGTGTTCGTGCGGCCCGTAGGCGTTCACCGGGCGGACCCTTACCGTCTCGGTGCCGAACATGGCCTGCGAATTGAGCACCTGGAGCTCTCCGACCCACTTGGTCATGGCGTAGTCATTCATCTGGTTGATGGCTATGGCGTCCATGACCCCCTCGCTCATGACACCTTCGTAGTCTCCGTACACCTCGGCGCTGCTGAAGAAGACGAGCCTGAACTTCCGCCTCTCCTGCAGTCTGAGCACGTTCTTGGTCCCCACAACGTTGGTGAGCCAGAGGTTCTCGTAGTAGTCCTCGCCGTTCCACCTGCCGTATTCCGCAGCCAGGTGATACACGTAGTCGAAGTCCCGCTCCTCGAACAGGCTCTCAAGTTGGCGGTACCTGGATACGTCGCAGCGGACGTAGCTCCGCTGGTCCGAGTGGCCAAGGTCGCACACCCAGACGTCATGCCCCCTGCTTCTAAGCTCGGGTACCAGGTTGGACCCGATGAAGCCAAGCCCGCCGGTAACCAGTATGCTAGCCATGCCTTCCCTCCATTATGATGCCGACGATTCTCTCCGCTGCTTTGCCGTCCCCGAAGGGGTTTTCCCACCCGTTACTGGCATCCAGCATCGCTCTGGCGCAGCCCACTATTCGGAATGCCGAAGTGCCTGCCAGAAGGTTGGCGCCAACCTCGACCGTCTCCGGTCTCTCTGTGTTGTCGCGCAGGGTGACGCAGGGTATACCAAGAATGCAGGCCTCTTCCTGCACACCACCGGAATCGGTGAGAACGAGCCTGGCGTTTCGCTCGAGCTGGGTGAAATCGTGGAAATCCACGGGGCCGATCAGGGTGAGGCCTTCGGGAGCGAGATGGAACTCGGCCAGCCTCTTCCTCGAATGTGGATGGACGGGATAGACGACAGGTACGCCGAGTTGACTGACGACTTTGCTCAGTCCTTCAAGGATGGAGGAGTACCGCAACGGGTCGTCGACATTCTCCTGGCGGTGTACCGTGGCCAAACAGTACGCTCCGGGTTCAAGCTTCAGCCGAGCCAGCGCATCGCTTCCATTTCCACCAAGCTCCGAGCAGTGCAGGACGGCGTCAACTATGGTGTTGCCGGTGACGAAGACTCTGTCACTGGCAATGCCTTCACGAAGAAGAGTTGTCTCGGCCTTGACCGTCGGCGCGAAGAGGTAGTCGGAGCAGTGGTCGGTCAGCACACGGTTGACCTCCTCGGGCATGCGTCTGTCGTAGCTTCGCAGCCCGGCCTCGACGTGCCCCACCTTCAGGTGCAGCTTGACGGCGGCAAGCGCGGTGGCGAGAACGGAGTTGGTATCCCCCTCTACCAGAGTGACGTCGGGTTTCTCCGCGCGAAGCGCAGCCTCAACGCCGACGAGCACCCTCCCCGTCTGTTCGCCGTGCGAGCCCGAGCCCGCCTGCAGGTTGTACTTCGGGCGCGGCAGGCGCAAGCGGTCGAAGAAGATGCGATCCATGTCGTACGAGTAGTGCTGCCCGGTGTGGAGGAGAAAGAAGCTGATGTTCCTTGTCTCCAGCTCCCGTATCACCGGTGCCATCTTGATGATCTCCGGTCGCGTCCCACACACCACCGCTACTTTCATCAGTCTGTCTCCTGTCTGGCGTGGCGGCCAAACAGCGCCGCCGGCTCGCTTCGCCGGGTTGGGCTCGATCCGCGTCTGCCCGGGACCTCCCGCAGCAGCTTCCATGCGAGCAGTACTGCCGTCGTCGCGCCGTCGCCGAAGATGGAGAGGTGGGAGAACTGTGGATTCCAGTTGCAGCTAATGGGCGCCTCCGCGATGGTAAGCCCGGCCCGCACCGCCTCATAGATCATCTCGGCCTCTATCTGGAATCCTTTGGACACAAGCTCCAGCCTGTGCCATGCATCTCTCCTTATGGCCCTGAACCCGCTGGTGCAGTCCGTGATTCGGATGTGTCTGGGCGGGCAACGGAACAGACTTGCCACCGGGAGCAGCAGCGAGATGATGCCCGTGATCGCCAGCGAAGCGAAGCGGTTGCCCAGCTTTCTAACGAAAGGAGAGACCGCGACCTGAGACTGGGGCAGACACCTCGAGCCGATTACGAAGCTGGCTCCCTCACACACGATGGGGGCGACCACTGCTGGCACGTCGCCGGCGTCGTGCGCGCCGTCGGCGTCGATGAACACCACCACGTTCCCTCTGGTGTGCTCGATACCCGTCTTCATCGCGGCACCCTTGCCCAGGTTCTTGCCGTGGGACACAACTGACGCTCCACTGTGACGGGCCACCTCGCACGTGGCGTCCTCAGACCCGTCGTCCACCACCAGTATCTCGTGGGGATAGCGGGAGAGGGTCTCCTTCACTCTGTCTATGACGCCGGCCAGGGACCGCGCCTCGTCTTTGGCGGGGATTACGATGCTCAGCATCAAAGGGCTGAAATGAAAAGCGTCGGTCGGGTGACACCATTTATCTGTTTTGGCCATTGAAGGCCTCTCACGCTCTACTGTTGCCATTTTGCTTTCCTCGCAGTCCGTCCAGCTTCTTTCTCGTGGGATCGCCTGTGTCGGGTAGCGGCAGCGCTACTTCACGGTCACCGATTTGGCCAGGTTCCGGGGCTTGTCGGGGTCCAGGCCCCGCGCGATGGCGGAGTGATAGGCGAATAGCTGCAAAGGCACAATGCTCACCAACGGGTACAGAGCCTCGCCGACTGGTGGAATCCTGATCCACCTGTCAAACAGCTCCTGCCGCCGGTCGGAAACGCCTATTACAAAGGCTCCACGTGCCTTGGCTTCGGCCACGTTGGCCATGGTCTCCTCGAATGTGTAGTCGGCGGGGCATATCGCCATGACCGGGGTCCCCTCCTCGATCAGTGCCAGACTACCGTGCTTCAGTTCGCCAGCAGGCATGCCCTCGGCATAGACGTAGGCGATCTCTTTGAGCTTCAGTGCAGCCTCCGCTGCTATAGCGAAGTTGATGCCCCGGGCGATGTAGTAGAACTGGTTCTTGTCTTTGAGGGACTCGGACAGCTTCTCCAGTGAGTCCCCGTTGTGGTTGAAGTTCTTCTCGATGAGTGGAGAGACCGTCCTTATGGTACGGACACCTTCGCGAAGCCGGTTCATCATGGCGAAGGAGAGCAGATAGAAGATGACCAGTTGACTGACGAACGACTTGCTGGCAGCCACTCCTATCTCCGGCCCACAGTTCAGGTAGACGACCCTGTCGCTTATCCTGGCCAGCGAGGAGCCCACCGTGTTGACCAGTGCGAAGACGGTGGCTCCGTTCTCCTTGGCCTTCTTGACGCCCCCGAGGATATCGGCGGTCTCGCCGCTCTGCGATACGGCTACGACCACGGTGTTCTTGTCAACGGAATCTGAGAAATGGTGGAACTCGGAGCCCATGATAACGTCGCTCATCTTGCCGCCGATCTTGGAGAACAGGTATCGACCCACAAGCGCAGCGTGGCGTGAGGTACCGCACCCGGTCAGCACCACCGACCTCGCCCTCAGAATGTCCATGGCCATCTCGAGAATGAGGTGCCTGTCCTGCATCAAGGCGGTGCGCACCGCCTGCGGTTGCTCCATGATCTCCTTGTGCATGAAGTAGTCGTAGCCCTGTTTCGTCGCCTCGTCCCACTTCCAGTCGATCTCCTGTGGCTCGCGAACACGCTCCGTGCCCTCGCCGTCCAGGATGGTGACCCTGTCTCGCGTCACCGTCACCACCTCGCCATCCTCGATGAAGAGAACTCGATTGGTTGCATTGCGAAAGCAGAGGGCGTCGCTGGCAATGAAGTTGCCCTTGTCGCCTATACCCACCACCATGGGGCTGTCCTTGCGGGCGGCGACTATCTTGTCAGGCTCCTTTGGCGAGATGGCCAGAATGGAATACGACCCACGCAATTCCTTAACGGTTCTGCGCACGGCCTCCTGGAGAGAAGCCCCTTGGTCCAGATGCTCGGCGATGAGATGGGGAATGACTTCGGTGTCGGTTTCAGACACCAGGGTGTGACTATGACTGAGGCGGCGCCGCAGTTGCTCGTGGTTCTCGATAATCCCGTTGTGCACCACGGCCACGCGCTGGAGGCAATCGAAATGTGGGTGGGCGTTGACCGCTGTAACACCACCGTGGGTTGCCCAACGTACGTGGCCGATGCCGACGGGCCCTTCCAGTCTGTCCAGGCCCTGTTTGCGTTCCACTTCGGCAAGCTTCCCTATGTCCTTACCGAAGGAGATATGGCTGTTGCTGATAGTGGCCATCCCTGCCGAATCGTAGCCCCGGTACTCCAGGTTCTTGAGAGCAGTGAGGACCATGGGCGCAGCCTCATTCTCACCGACGAATCCAACAACTCCGCACATTTCGACTACCTCGCCCAGTCTCCTGCTTCTGCGTTCCGTCCTGCACTCGTGTCCAGCCTGTTGGGAACGACCCGGTACCTCGACTCGGTGACCGCGACCTTTTCCGGTGCCAGGTCCTCGGTGAGGCATACATGCGGGCCGACCACGGAGTTGGGGCCGATCCTGATCCCGGGCAGGACACTGGTGTTTATCCCGGTTCTGCTCTTGCTTCCAACTATGGCTCCGAGCTTGTTGAGGCCCGTGTCCACGTATTCCTCTCCCACTCTGACAATGACGCTCCTTTCGTCGAAACGGAAATTGGCCAGGGTAGTCCCGGCGCCAAAGGAGCATCCCTCAGCTACGATGGAATCACCCACATAGCTCATGTGGAGCCAGCACCCGTCTCCGACGTAGGAGTTCTTCACTTCGGTGCCGTATCCCACCACGCAGTTGGCCCCGATATGACTGTAGTCTCGAATGAGGCAGCAATTGCCGATAACGGAGTTGTGCCCTATATAGGCCGGGCCTCGTATAACGGCGTCCTCATAGACCCTGACGTTGTCCTCTATTATGACCTTGCCCTCGACCGTGGCCCTGTCCGAGATTCTGGCCGTTGGCGAAACGTACCCCTGGCTTTCGTCCATGAGTCTGCGTACAACGCCGAAGATGTGCCACGGGTACTTTATCGCCGTCCAGAAGCCGGTGTAGGGGACAACCTTGATTCTGCCGTTGCCTCTTGCCATCGCATCGAGGGCCAGCTCATAGGTGTCGTCTCTGCGGCTCTGGATAGCGTCCGCGTGCTTCAAGACCTGCCGCGGGTCGGTGTGAAGATGGACCATAACGTTGACCAGGTTGCTCGGCTCCATGCCGCGCCCCGGCTTCTCAACGATCGCCTTGAGTTCGGAGTTCTCACCCACCATGAGGTATCCGCCAGGGAAGTAGTCCCTCACTTCGTGGCCCAACAGATACGACAGGGCGCAGCCCTCACGGGCAGCCTGCAAGATGCTCTCATAGGCAGAGCATTCGAAGACGTCATTGGGATTGACCACAATGACTTCCTGATTGAGGAAGCGCTCGGCGCTTCTCACGGCGGCGGCGATTCCCGTCGGCTTGAGCTGCAGCGCCAGTTCGGTCCTGATCCCGGGAATCGTGTGAACGATCTCACCTATCCGGTTGATGTTGTTGGGTCCGGCGACTATGACGATGTCGGTGAGGCCAGCCCTGCCGGCCTTCTCGATCTGGTGTTCCAGCAGGGTCTTGCCCAGGAAGGTCAGCAGGAACTTGTCTTCAGTTATGGGGAACATACGCTTCCCGATGCCGCCGCAGAGAAAGACCACCTTCATAGCTCGAACCTCGCCAGACATGAGTGAATGGCCTCAGCTCCCTGGGCGATGAGTCTCACTGTCCTCGACCGCGACGCAGACTCCGCGATGACCCTGATGGCGGGCTCGGTCCCGCTGGCTCTGATCAGCATCCATGCGTCGTCGTACTCAAGTCTGAGGCCGTCAAGGATGTTCATGCTGCTGGCGCCGAAGAGATATGCCCTCTTCCTCACCTCCACCATGACCCTCTCCTTGAGGTCTTCCGGGCACTGTATCTTGCTTTTCTCGAAGAAGAGTCGCGGCATGCCACCAAAGAACTCTCTGATCTCCTGGGGCCGGCGCACATGGCGCAGCAGTGTGAGTGTGGCAATGAGGCTGTCGGGATAGTAGCCAGCTTGCGGTATCACGTACACGCCGACCGCCTCCACTCCGATAGCAGCGTCGATGTCCTTGGCCAGATAGGCAACGTCGACATCACCCACCATGCCCCGCACGACCTCTGCCCCCAGGCCAGCCACCGCCATGTCGACAAGCCGGCCCGTCTCCACAGTGGTGGCGACTCTCTTCTTGCCGGTCTCCTTGACTGCCAGGCGCGACAGGTAGGCAACCACCTCGTTGAATCCGAGGAAGCCTTCCGCGTCGCAGAAAACGACACGGTCGGCATCTCCATCGAAGCAGACGGCGAGGTCCGCCTTTCTCTCCCTCAGGAAGTCGATGGTGCCTTGAAGCGTATCTTCTTTGGGCTCGGGGTTCCTCCCCGGGAAGAGGCCGTCAGGCTCGTCGTTTATCGGCAGGACTGTCAGCCCCATGGTGGAGAAGAGGTCGGTGGCGAAGCCGGCGGCAGCGCCGTTTCCGGGGTCAACGACGACTCTCGTATGGCGGTCCAGGTTGTATCGAGAGAACCTGTCACGTACGAAACGGAAGTAGGTCTCGCGGCACTGTCGCCCGTCGATGAGCGTGCCGGGATAGCTCACCTTGATGGTGCGTTGTCGTATCATCTGCTCAAGCTCTGCTTCCTGGCAGTGGCTGTACCCCATTGCGTTACTGTTGAAGAGCTTCACGCCGTTGTACTCCGGGGGATTGTGCGAGGCGGTTATCATGATCCCGGTGTCGAATCCCATCTCCCGGGTCAGCAGGGCCAGGGCTGGGGTCGGGAGTATGCCCAGGTCGGTCACGTCGATGCCCGAAGAGAGCAAGCTCAGCGTTACCGTGTTCTTGATGATTTCGCGGGTCGTCCGGGTGTCGGTGGCAACGCATACTCGGGACCGCGTAGCCAGAGTCGCGCCGATAGCATGACCCACGGCCTGACACAGCTCCACGGTCAGGTCCTGGTTTACCACGCCTCTTATGCCGCTGGTTCCGAACAAGCGTGTGCTCTGCATCATTCCTCAACCTCGCACTTGGGCCAGTCTTCTTCCCCGTTCCACAATGGCCCGGTGGAACGCCGCAACCAGGTCCGGGTCAAACTGGGTGCCGGCGCACCGTCGCAGCTCCGCCAGGGCCTGCGCCTGGGACACCTTGCTACGGTACGGCCGCACCGTGGTCATGGTGTCATAGGCGTCGGCTATGGCGACGATTCGTGCACCAAGGGGTATGTCCTCACCCTTGAGTGCGTCGGGATAACCCGTGCCGTCGTACCATTCATGGTGATGTCGTACTATGGGCACCAGCGCCGCCAGCTCTCTCATGTGGCCGACAATCCTGGCCCCCTCAGTTGCGTGCCTCTCGACGGTGTCTCTCTCGCCGCTGGTCAGCGGTCCCGGTTTCGTCAGTATGGAATCAGGCACGCCCACCTTGCCCACGTCATGGAGAAGGGCCGCGGCGTGCAGATTGAGAAGCTCTTCGGTGGACAGGCCGACCTCTTCGCCAATCGCTTCGCACGTGGCGGCGACCCTCTCGGAATGGCCGTAGGTATAGGGATCCTTGGCGTCCACCGTGGCTGCCAGGGCGTAGACATGGTCCAGCACGGCATCATCGATGACACCGAGCGTCACCGTGCCCATCTGCGATACCAGCGTTGACCGGTATCCCCCCTCCCTCTTGGAGTTAAACAGGGCGGTGTCGGCGAGGAAGACCAGCCCATCCGCCGTTCCCGCATCCTCAGGGTACTGGGCGATGCCGGCGCTGAAGCCAAGGGAGGTCTCGAGAATAAGGTTCTCCGACTTGGAGACCCGCAGCCACCTCGACCTTAGCCGGTCGATGATGTCCGCAGCCTTCTTGGCGTCGGTTGCCGGCAGTATGATGTTGAACTCATCGCCGCCATAGCGGAAACCCATATCGCTTTTCCTCAGGGACGACTTCAGTGTGTCGGCCATCGACTTCAACACAGCATCGCCGTTGATATGGCCGAACCGGTCGTTGTACTCCTTGAACCCGTCGAGGTCTATCATTACCACGGAGAAGCTGCGGCCGTATCGCCGTGTGCGGTCGATCTCCTTCTCCAGCGCTTCATAGAAGTAGCGGCGATTGTACAGGCCGGTCATTTCATCGGTGACTGACAGCTCCCTTGTTCGCTCGAGCAACCGGACGTTTTCCACGCCTACGCCTATCTCGTTGCCGATGGCCCGCACCAGGTCCAATTCGTCGCAACTGAACTGGCGCTCCTGTCGACTGGCAATCACCAGTGCCCCCAGGGGTGCACCCTTGCTCCCGAAAGGCAGGCTGATGTAGGCCCGCAGCCCCTCTTGCTCTATGGCGGAGGCTATCTCATTCCTTCCGGCCTCCTCCAGCACCGAGTCGACGTCGAAGCCTGACTCCTCCCAACCCGTAGCCCTCGCCACTTCGTGTGGGTCGAGGTTGAGCTCCGTGATACTGGCGACGTACTCTCTGGACACCCCGGCGTGTGCTTGGAGAACGAGTCTGCTTGCGGTTGCATCTGCAAGGTATATGCCCCCGGCGTCGGCCTCGGTGACTTCCAGCAGCTTGACGAGGACAGCGTCCAGAAGCGGCTGCAGGTCGTGCGCCTGGCTCACTGTCTGGGCAACGGAGTGGAGAGCCTCAACTCGCCTGGCGTGGCGCATTGTCTCGTCCTCCAGCTTCTTGCGCTCGGCGATATTGACGGCGACGGCCCGCGCGCCGACCAGTCTCCCTTCACTGTCCCTGACGGGGCTGGCGTGTACCAGCATGGGGAAGGCGACGCCGCTCCTGCTCTGTGCCGTGTATTCAACCGGCCCGACTTCTTCACCGGTGAACCATCTCTGGAGATTCTCCGCCAGCCTCGAACGTTCCTGTGGTACGATCATATCGGCGATTGTCAGGCCGGCCTCCATCTCCCGCTGACTGTATCCGAAGGTCTCGAAGGCCAGCCGGTTGGCATACGTTATGCGACCCAGTCCATCGGTCTCGTACACCACCTCCGGCAGCAGGTCGGCCAGCTCGCGAAACCGGGCTTCGCTGTAGCGAAGGGCATCTTCGGCCTGCTTTCGCTCAGTAATGTCTCTTACCAACACCGAGTACGCCCGTTCGCCCTCGTACTCGATTTCCTTGAATGTGAGTTCCACGGGGAGGGTGGTACCGTCAGCCCTTTGGAGCGTGAATTGCTCACTTTCGGGAGGAGGTTCTCCTCGCTTCGTTCTCTCGTATATTCGCATGGACTTCTCGAGGCTCTCGGGGGTCAGGAACTGAAGATAGGATGCCCCGGTTGTCCCCTCCACGGGCTGTCCCAATGCATCGGCAACGACCCTGTTGACGAAAAGGATCTTGCTGCCCCTGACGACAAGGTAGCCGTCGTACATGTAGTCGACCAGGTTGCGGTACTTCTCCTCGGAACGCCGCAGGGCATCCTCTGTGCGCTTGAGGTCGGTGATATCATGTACGATAGCGCTGAATCCGATGATCTCGTCATTGGCGACCAGCGGCGCAGGGGTAGAGCGGCACCACAGCGTGTGCCCGTCTCTGTGGACTACCCTGAACTCCAGGAGAGGCCTGGTTCTCCCGCCTCCGAGGCCTTTGAGATACGCCTCAAGTATCCGTTCTCTGTCATCTGGATATACGAATTCGGAGAAGGGTGTGCCCACCATCTGCTCCTCGGCATACCCCAGCATCCGGCAAAGCGCTACGTTGACGAAGGTGAACCTGCCTGCGAGGTCTGCGATGCCCACACCCGCGCTGGAGGTCTCAACCAGGCTGCGGAACTTGGCTTCGCTCCTTGCCAGAGCCTCTTCAGCCCCCTTGCACTCGGCGACATCAGCGACGACTTCAACGCCTCGCTTGTCGTGAACGCGCCCGCCGTTTTCCAACGATTGGCGCTGCTCATCGACCAGTAACTCCACCTCGCCAAGGATCTCGTCCACATCCAACCGTCGCGCAGCGCGAGCCGACATGCCATCAGTCATCCGCAGCACTGTAGCCTCATCGGTGTTGTCCAACACGATGACTTCCACGTTTGGCTGCATCCCCTTCAAAGGCCCCACCAGCTCCACACCCGACGTGTCGGGCAATGAGGCGCTGAGGATACCCGCGTTGAAGGTGCCAGCTTTAGCTCTGTTGAGGACCTCTTTGCCGCTCCTCGCTGTCACCACGCGGTAGCCCTTGTCGCGGAACGCCTGCGCCAGCCTCTTGCGCCTGGCAGCGTCGCTATCGCCAATGAGGATGCTCTCGTTACCATCCATGTCGTGCCTTCCCGCAGTCAGCGTATCCTCCGCTTGTGTTGTCTCGCCTGCTGCACCCTCTTCTCATGCTACTGCGCAGCTTCGGCGTCCAGCGGCAGCCACAAAGTGAAAGTGCTTCCCTCGCCCACGGCACTCTTCACCTCGATGGTGCCTCCGTGTTCTTCCACCAGGCCCTTCGCAATTGACAGGCCGAGGCCGATGCTCCTAGCCTTAGTGGTGAAAAAGGGCTCGAACAGCCTGGGAATGCTCTCGTTTTCAATGCCCATGCCGGTGTCGCTGACTGACACCGCTACCCCTTCACCGTCCTGGCGGCAACTCACGCTCAGTCGGCCTCCGTTGGGCATGGCCTGAACGGCGTTGCTGATGATACTGTCCAACACCCGTGCCAACTGGCCGGCGTCGGCAAGGACATCGGGCAACAGCCGGTCGAGGTGGCAGATGACATCAATGTTCTCCGGCAGTGGCTGGCGTGCCACGCTCCCCTCGACGAGGTTGTTGATGCTCAGAGGGTGACGCTCGCCGCGCCGTGGCCAGGCAAGATCAAGCAAGCTGTTGATGATTCGTTCCGCTGCCGCCGTTTCCGCCTGCAGGACGTGCAGCATATCTTTGACCTCCGGCTCGGGGTCCTCCAACAGCATGTCGAGGAAGTAGGCGGCGTCCTTGATGGCGCGGAGGGGGTTGCGCAACTCATGACCCAACCCGCCGGCCACACGCCCGAGCATGGCCAGCTTCTGATGCCGCACCAGTTGCTGCCGCGCTTCTTGCACCACTCGGGCTGCCCGCCTGAGGTCGGTGATATCCTCAAGAGCCAGGAGTATCCGCCTGCTGTCGTTGTCTGCGGCGACCACTGGTCGGGCGGTAAGCAGCACGGTTCGCCGCCCCACGGTCGGCAAATGCAGTTCCACCTCGAAGTCTGTCGGGGTGGTTGTCTGCGGCAGAACTCGCTGCAGCAAGTCGCGCAGGGTCTGGTTGTCCCACTGGCAGTTGCCAATGTGGGAGACGAACCTGCCTTCGGTCTCCCCAGGTGTAACCTGGAAGACTCGGTAGAAGGCGGCGTTGGCAGATACCACCTTGAAGTCCGGGTCCAGCACGATGAGAGGCTCAGTCACCGTTTGCAGAATGGCGTCAGCGTAGCGGCGGGCCTCGGCAAGCTCGCTGGCGTTTGCCTTGGTGGCTCGCCGCATCTGCTTCGCTCCCTCGCCGACTGCTGCTTCTGCCTGTTTGCGTCGCGATATGTCCGACCACGAGGCAATGTAGGACGTTTCGTGCCCGCGGGTGCCGACTGGGGCAACCGTGATGTCAGCCCAGAACTGCTCCCCATTCTTTTTCTGCAAGAGTTCCTCGCTTCTCCATGACTGGGCCGACAGAGCCCCAGCCGTTTCTCCAATCCTCTCCTTGCCCTTCCGCCGAACCGACCATGGATAGGGAGCTGTCCCGCCCAGCAGTTCGGCGGAGGAGAAGCCGGTCAATACCTCCAGGGCGGGATTCACGTAGGTGATGGAGGTGTCTGAACCTATCACGACTACCGGGCTTGGCAGGGCGTCGAGCCAGCAGCAGTTGGAGCTGTCCCCGCAGGGAGCTTTGATACCAGCTCGCACGCACTCTGCCTGCATTACCCGCGATTCTGGCAGTTGCCCGGAGACGCCTGGTGCTCCACCCGGTTGCGGGTCATTCCTCTGGTCTCTGATTCGCATGTGATGTATGTCCCGAACCTGCGCCCGGTCAGACCGCTCAACCGGTTGTCCCAGCGTTGGAGCCGGTTGGTGCTTGGTTCCTCTACGCTGGCGGCGCATGCCAATAAGCTACCGGGTCAGCCAGTGGCGCACAATCGGGGATTCCCTGAGTCGTAGCGTGCAATCCCTTACACTGCGCTTCGAAATGTCCTACCTCTCGTGAGGCGCGATGGTGGAGCGAGGAGGCCGAGGCCGGGTCTACTGCTCCAGGGACGTGAGGCCTTCTCGGACGGCGAATTTGGTGAGTTCGGCCACGGTGCGGATTCCCAGCTTGTTCATGGTCTGCTGGCGGTGAGTTTCAACCGTTTTCACACTGAGGTGAAGGGTATGGGCGATCTCCTTGACGCTTCTGCCCTCAGCGATGAGCTGCAGTACCTCCCGCTCCCGTGGCGTCAGCGTGGAAAGGAGTGAGCTGTCGGTGTCCTGCAGTCTACGGGTGTAGCTCTGTACCACCATGCTGGCTATGCTGGGGCTGAGGTAGGTCTGGCCGCCAACGACGATGCGGATCGCCCGTACCAGCTCGGCGAGGGCGCAGTCTTTGAGCAGATACCCCGAAGCACCGGCGCCGAGCGCCCCGGCGACAAAGCGTTTGTCGGAGTGCATCGAAAGGGCCAGCACCTTGATGGCGGGGTTGACGGCGACGACCTGTCGTGTCGCCTCGATGCCGTTCAGGTCAGGCATCGTCATGTCCATCACAACGACGTCGGGTTGAAGCGTGCCTGCCAGCTCGACGGCGGAGCGCCCGGTGTCGGCCGCGCCCACCACCTCCATGTCGAGCTCCTTCTCAAGCAAGGCGCGCAAACCCTCGCGCATTATCCTGTGGTCGTCTGCCAGGACAACTCTGATGCTCACGCTAGCTACCCCCTTCGCTGTTCTGGCTATCGAAGGGCGCTACCAGGGTGACCTTTGTCCCCTGGCCAGGGGCGGATTCAACTTCCACACATCCGCCGAATTCGGTCAACCGCTCGCGGATGCTGAACAGACCGAAGCCACGGGTCCTCCGTTCCAGCTCCGACGTATCGAAGCCGACGCCGTCGTCCTCGACTGTCACCTGCACTGCGTCGCCAACCCGGCGGATGGAGACGACCGCGGCATGAGCTCTGGCATGCTTGACCACGTTCACCAGCAACTCGCGGACAATCCAGAAGAGAAGGCCGCGCGCGTCATCACCGAGAGGTTTTGGCTGGCCGTCGTCTTCGAAACCGCAAACGATGCCGTGGGTATTCTGAATCTGCTCCAGCAGCCACTCAAGGGCAGCCTCAAGGCCGAGTTCATAGAGGATGGGTGGACTGAGGTCGAAGGTCAGCGAACGTGTCTCCTGAATGGCGGTCTCTACCAGTCGCTGCGCCTCCTCCAGTTCCCCCTCCAGTTCGGCTGAGGGAAGCCGCTCCTGTATCGTTCCCAGCTTCATGGTGACGGCAGCCAGAGGCTGGCTCACCCGGTCATGGAGTCCCGTGGCCAGGCGCTTGCGTTCCCGCTCCTCGGCCAGCGATAGCTGGGATGCAAGTGTGCGCAGCCGACGTTGGAAGGCCTCGACCCTCTGTTCGGCGTGCTTGCGCTCGGTGATGTCTCGCGACACACCCATCAGACCAGTCGGATAGCCTCCGGCATCGCGCAGGACGGACATGTTCACCTCCAGCCATACGGTGGAGCCGTCCTTGCACCTGTGCTCCAGTTCCATAGTCAGCGATGAGGCCTGTCGCCTTCTGCCTTGTCGGCCCAGTCCTCTGGAGATGGCTTTGCTGGCGAGTTCCGCCGAGTGCGGCGTGAGGAGACGGCCAAGCGAGTACGAGGCGGCCTCTTCAGGGGCGTAGCCCAGGAGATTGCCCACCGACGGGCTCACGTAGGTGAAATGCAGGTCCAGGTCGGCAGTCCAGATAACGTCGGTGGCATTCTCAGCGAGAAGACGATAGCGCCTTTCACTGTCACGCAGCGCCTCCTCTGCGCGCTTGTGTTCGGTCACGTCCATGAATATTCCCAGCGTGGCAAGCTTCCCTCTGTGATGAATGGAGGAGACCCTCTCCAGAATCCAGAGGGCGCTCCCGTCTTTGCGCATGAATCTGAATTCGTACGGTGTCGCACTCTCGCTCTTCAACTGCTTCGTCGCTTCTCGTCTCACCAGCTCCCGGTCCTCGGGGTGGACGTAGTCGAGGGCAAAGGTCTCCAGCAGTTCGTCTCGTGAGCGTCCGGTTATCTCCATGTACTGGGGGTTGACATACTGGAACTTCCCTTCCTGTATGATGTACATACCGACGGTGGCGCTCTCCAGTATGCTGCGGGACAGCTCTTCGTACTCCTTGAGAGCCTCCTCGACGCGTTTGCGCTCGGTGATGTCCTGGATGGTGAGGAGCACCATTTGGGTCTCGCTGGCCTGCCTCTCGCGGCGCGCGCTCAGCAGCAGGGTGCGATGGCCGATACGAGGGAAGTCACGTTCTATCTCGAAGTCCTCCAGGGTCACGTTGCTGGGAAGCACGTGCCGCAGGGCGTCTCGAAGCTCCGGAATGTCCCACTGGCCGCCGCCCAGTTCGCCGAGGAGCTGCCCCTCGGTCTCCTCCGGTGTCACGCCGAAGGAGCTATAGAACGCCTGGTTCGCTGCCAGCACCATCAGGGCGCTGTCGAGTATGAGAAGAGGCTCGCGGACGGCAACGGCGATGCTCTCAGCGTACTGACGTACGTCCTGGATTCCGACGCGGCGCTGCGCCAGCATTCTCTCCAGTTCCCGTGAGCACCTTCTGAGCTCCTCCTGGGCAAGCCTGTACTCGGCAAGCTCGTGCTGTGCCTCTTCATACATTTCCCTTCGCCGCAAAGCCTCATCCTGACGGCAGAGCGCTTCTCTCACTGTTCTTAGCATGTCGTCCATGTTGAGCGGCTTGATGAGATATGCCCACGCCCCGTCGTTGAAGGCCTTGACAGCGTTCTCCGCTGAGGCGTAGCCGGTAACCACTATCGTGGCCATGTCGGGATCTATCTGCCTCAGGGGCCCCAGCAGTTCCAGTCCCTCTACATCCGGCAGTCTGGCGTCGAGAAGCGCCACGTTGAACGACCCGCTCCGCGCCTTCTCGATCGCCTCGCGTCCCGTTCTGGCCGTCTCAGTGAGGTAGCCGCTCCTGTTGAAGATGAGCGACACTGTCTGGCAGATGCTCTCGTCGTCGTCGACTATGAGTATCCGCTCGCGGCCCTTGATGTCTTCGTCGAGTCTCACCATCGTTGTTCTACCCCGGAATGGCGTGGCGGTCAGTTGAGACCGAGTACCCCGGTGCCGGGCGCTCGCATCGTCAGCATGGCAAACTCAGTTCCATCGGAGAACCTGCCGTTGTACCCTTTTGCCATCGCCTGGCACGTGATCGCCTCAGCTCTGCGACGCTCCATCTCCGCCGCCTCGAGTTCGCTTATCCGCCGCAGCAAGCGCAGAATCTGGTTGGCTACTTCCTCTCCGGTCGACTTTCCGTGCTCCATTCGCCGTCCTCCTTCAAGCTCCAACGGGCCGGGCTTGCTTCTCGGGGCCTTCTCCCCAGAACAGGGGTAGGTCCGATCCGTGCGGGGGCAACCGGATCGGACCTACAAAGAAAGAGGGACACAATGAGGCACGGACGTTCAGCTCATCACTATCCAGCCGCCTTGAGTGCTCTGGGCTTGTCTTAGTTCCGCTATTTAGCCATATTGTGGCAGTCATTGGCATTCACGTGCAATGGGCGCGTTCAATGCTCCTATGTGTCGCGCACATACCTAAACTATACAATCGCATAGGGACATGCAATCGGAGAAAACCTGAGTTTGGGGGTGGAAAAACCTGACCCGGGATTTCGAAAAGCCTGAGTCCGGCCTGTTGACGCAGCCGGGCAGACGCCAGAGGGCGGGTGGAATCACTCTCCGAGGGAGGTCAGTCCTTCGCGGATGGCGTACTTGGTGAGTTCGGCCACGCTGTAGACACCCAGCTTGTTCATAATCTGGTGACGGTGCGTTTCGACAGTCTTCACGCTCAGGTGAAGAATGGAGGCAATCTCCTTGACCGGTTTTCCTTCCGCCATGAGCTGGAGCACTTCCTGTTCCCTGGGGGACAGCGACGACATTACAGGCGCATCCGAGCCCCGAACCTGCTGAGTGTAGCCCTGCACAACCACGCCGGCAATACTGGGGCTGAGGTAGGTCTGGTCGACCGCCACGGAGTGAATGGCACGGACGAGTTCATCCAGGGCACAATCCTTAAGGAGGTAGCCTGAAGCTCCAGCGCCGAGGACACCGGCGACGAAGCGCTTATCGGAGTGCATGGACAGGGCGAGCACCTTTACGCCGGGGTTCTCCTCCAGGACCTGCCGGGTGGCCTCTATACCGTTCAAATCGGGCATACTGAGGTCCATGACGATGACGTCTGGCTTCAGCTCCCGGGTCAACTGCACCGCCTCCCGTCCGTCGGCCGCCTCGGCGATCACTTCCATGTCACGTTCCTGCTCCAACAGTGAACGCAGCCCGTGACGGACAATGCGATGGTCATCGGCGAGAATAACCCGTATGCTCATTTCACTTTCCTCCTGGCTCTGAGTCCGTGCCCTCCAGCGCGACGACGAGGGTGACCCGTGTTCCCTTGCCCGGCTTGGACTGTATCTCCAGGTGACCTCCAAGCTCGGTCAACCGCTGGTCTATGCTGAACAGGCCGAAGCCACTGGTTCTTCTCTCCGCCTTGGACGTGTCAAAGCCGACCCCATCGTCCTCGACTGTCACCTGTACGTCGCCGTCGCGTCGACAGGCGGAGAGCTTCACCTGCTGTGCGTGGGCGTGCCTGACGACATTCATCAGCAGCTCGTGTGCGGCGCGGAAGAGGAAGGCACGGGTGTCGTCTCCCAGTGGCTTGCTCTGCCCGTCGTCCTCGAACTGGCACGGCAGGCGGTAGTATTCCTCCACCTGGTCCGCCAGCCACTCCAGGGCCGGCTCGAGCCCAAGCTGATGCAGGATAGGCGGGCTCAGTTCGAACGTCACGGAGCGCGTGTCCTCCAGTGCCTGGTCGAGAAGCTGTCGCAGCTCATCCAACTGCTCTTCGAGGCCGGCGGCGCTCAGCGCTGGCCGCAACCCTCCCAGCTTGATCTTGAGGATGGCCAGCGGCTGGCCGATACGGTCGTGGACCTGCTCCGCCAGACGCCTGCGCTCCCGTTCCTCGACGACGGCCAGCCGCGAGGCGAGGGAACGCAGCCGCCGCTCCAGGCCGCGAAGCGCCTCCTCACTCCTCTTGCGCTCGGTGATGTCCCTGACCAGCACGGAGTAGGCGCGCTCGCCCCCGTAGTCTATCTCTCTAATCGTCGCTTCAACCGCCACGGTGGCGCCGTCCTCTGTCACAAGCGCCAGCTCTGCAAGGTTGGGCGGCGCTTCGCCGCGCCTGGTGCTTTCGTAGATCTCCCGCGACCTCTCACGGCTGTCCGCTGTCAGCAGCGGCAGGAAGGAGGCCCCGGTCAGGTCTCCGGGCCGCGTTCCCACACTGTCGGCGATGACCTTGTTGGCGAAGAGGATCCTGCTCCCCCTCACCACAAGGTAGCCGTCGAGCATCGAGTCGACCAGGCTCCTGTACTTCTCCTCGGAAGCCCGCAGCGCGTCTTGTGCCGCCTTGCGCTCGGTGATGTCTCGGCAGAAAACTACGACACCTGTGGCGGTGGGGTACGCGCTTATCTCGAAGATGAATTCGCCGTCTCGCAGTCTGTAAGCGTTGACGAACGATCGCGGCACTCCCGTCTCGAGCACTTTCTGGTACTCTCTCGCCGCCTGTCTGGTGGGCTCGTCGTGCGGGAAAACGTCGAACAGCCTCTTGCCTAAGGCGTCCCCCGCCCGGATCCCGGTCACTTCCTCGCTGGCCCTGTTCCAGTAGGTGTATCTGAGCTCTGAGTCGAGGGCGAAGAACAAATCGGTGATGCTCTCGGCCAGTTCCCTGTACTGCTCCTCGCTTTGTATTAGCGCCTCCTCCATCTCTCTGCTTTCGGTGATGTCTACCCAGTTCGCCAGGTAGTACTGGAATTCGCCGTTGAGCTTGACTGGCGTTGATGTGACTTCCACAAGGAAGCGCTCACCATCCTTCCTCCGGAACAGCTCTTCCACCTTGTGGGCTCCGTTGACCATGGCTTGGGACAGGTCCCGGTCGGTTTCCTCCGCTGTCTCCGGCGTCCACCAGGGATATGGAGCCTCTACGCCGACGACCTCGTCGGCTGCGAAGCCGGTGAGCCGCTCCAGAGCAGGGTTGACGTACCGAACAGAGGTGTCGGCGTTGATGACGACCGTTGGGGTGGGCAAGTTGGCCAGCAGGTTTGTACTGAACTCCTCGCTCGCGCGAAGTGCCTCCTCCATGCGCTTGCGCCCGGTGATGTCGTGAAAGACGCCGAGTACGCCACTGACCTCCCCTCCTTCATCCAGGATCGGCACTTTGAATGTTTCAACCAGGCTTTCCTGTCCGTTGTGAACATATCCTTCTTCAAGGCTTACTGCCTCGCCCGACTCGACAACTCTCCTATCGTCCGCCCGGTATTTCTCCGCCAGCTCCTCGGGATAGAAATCGAAGTCCGTCTTCCCGGCGATCTCGCTAGGGTCTATCTTGAGATCTTGAGCATAGCTGGCATTGCAGGTAACGTAGACCGAATTCCTATCCTTGTGGAATACCTTCTGCGGGATATTCTCCACCAGCATTCTGTATTTCTGCTCGCTCTGCCGCAGTGCATCCTCCATTTCTCTGCGCTCGGTGATGTCCTCGCCGCAGGCGAAGCGTTCCACCGCGTTGCCCTGCCAGTCCCTGAGCATGACGATGTGCCACACGATGTCTCTGTGGCGCCCATCCCTGGTGAGGACGGGGCTCTCGTAGGACTCGGGCAGCCCGGGCTCGCCGGCGAATGCAGCGCGGTGCAGTTCCCGCCTCCCCGGCCTCACGGCTTCGGGGAGGAAGCTGTCGAACCAGTCCCTTCCCACCACTTCAGCCTCCTCGCAGCCCAGCACCTGGCACCCCCGGCGGTTGATCGACTGCACCTTGCCCTCGGCGTCGAGCACCACCATCATCACTGCCGCACTGTCGAAGTAGGTTTGCGCCCGGTCCCGCTCCTCCTCCATGGCCCGCGTTGCCTCCCTGGCCTGTTCGTACAGCCTGGCATTGGCGATGCCGACCGCTATCTCGTTCCCGATGGCCTTGAGGAGCTCCAGTTCGTCGGCGGCGTAGCGACGGGGTGCCTTGCATAGCAGGCTGAGGCCCCCGTACAGTTCGCCCCTCGACCAGATGGGTATGACCACGAAGCTCTTAAGTGACAGGCCGTCCTCAGTAGCTGCCCTTCGGCCCAGAACCAGGTCGGCGTCTTCCAGTATGTGCGCGGCTCTGAAGGCTGGCCCAGGGTACTGGCTCCAGCGTTTCATCCCCTCCTCGGTCACCTTGAGCGCTTCAAGCGCTGCGGCATACCCCCCGGATATGCCGTGGTGCGTCCTGAGAACGAGCTGCTGGTTCTCCCCGTCGAGCAAGTGAATGTAGCCGGCGTCCGTCCCGGTCACGTCGACTGCTGTGGCCAGCACACTGCCGAGCATCTCTTCGAGGTCGAGGGTGTGGTTCACCGTCGCGCTGACGGCGCGGAGGGCTTCCGCCCGTCTCGCGTGGCGTTGGGCCTCTTCCTCCGCCCGTTTGCGTTGGGTGATGTCGACCACTGAAGTCAGCAGGCATGCCTCACCGCCAATTTCGAGCGGCTCCGCCGAGTAGAGAAAGGTTCGAGTATCCCCAGACTTCATGCGGAACTCGACCTCTTCGTCTCTGACTCTGCCATGTTCCTCCAACATCCGGAGTATTGCGGCACGGCTTTGTGGCTTGACCCAAAGGCCCAACTCTTCCGACGTGCGACCCGTGGCCTCTTCACGTTGATAGCCTGAGGTGCTGACGAATCTGTCGTTGACATCGAGGATGCGTCCGCTTGGAAGTGCGGACAGGACCATGGGGCTGGGGCTGGAAAAGAAGGATTTGGAGAACTTCTCCTCCAGCTCACGCAGCGCCTCCTCGACCCGTTTGCGCTCGGTGATATCCCTGACGACGTGGAGGAACCCCGTCAGCCGCCCCGCCTCGTCCGCCAGGCGCGATATGCTCATCTCAACGGGGAACTCCGCGCCTTGGGCGGTGCGCGCCACCATTTCGACGTTGGTTACGTAGCCTTTCCCCTCCCTCAGTACCTGCCGCAGTGATTCACCCCATCCGCTGTCGAGTTCGGCAAGCGAGCGAGGCGCGACGATCTCGCGCACGCTCCTGCCAATGAGCTGCTCCCTGTCCCCATAACCCGTGGAGGCAACGAGCGTGGGATTGGCGTCGACAATGCGCTCCTCGGTGTCAGTGATAAGGATGCCGTCGCGGGCGGACTCGATGACGGTGCGGTAGAGGTACTCCGAACGCCGCAGCGCCTCCTCCATCGCCTTGCGGTCGGAGATGTCGCGGGTCACACCGAGATACCCCTGCGGCTGCCCATCAGCGTCGCGGAGCACGGTGACCCTGGTGTCCACCCAGACGGTTGAGCCGTCGCTACGTATCATCTCCATCTCGACGGAGCGCGATGCGAAGCGGTCGGGAGGGCCCGCCGCTTCACTGGCCTGGTAGTCTGCCAGTACCTCACGGATAGCCTCCACGGACGCGGCGGGGAATCTCTCTTCGAACGGCTGAGACATGGCCTCTTCCACAGTGTAGCCGCGCACGTGGGCGACCGACGGGCTGATGTAGGTGGGCCTCAGCTCCAGGTCGGTGGTCCAGATGACGTCGCTGGCGTTCTCGGCAAGGAGGTGGTAGCGGCGCTCGCTGCGGTGGAGCGCCTCCTGCGCCAGCCTTCGCTGCAACGCCATCGAGACCTGTCTGATGAATGCCTCGATGGTGCGCTGGCTGGCGGGGGCGACCGGATGGCACAGGAGCAGAGCGGCGCTGCCAGAGACCTCACCCTGCCAGGAGAGTCCGATGGCGCGCACCTCAGTGATGCCGAGAGCTTTCTCGATATCGCGGCACACCGGCGCGGGCAGCGCCCCGGAGGCCAGTTCGGACAGGCCTCCCGCCACCTTCTCCAGGGTGGAGGCGGCCAGGCCTCGCCTGGCCTCCTGGCTGATTGGCGCGGATATGCCGACGGGTACCTTCCCCAGCACGTTAACCACGGCGGCGACGTGTCGGTCGGGCGCCGCCATCGCCTGAACAGACAGGGACTCCGTGTCCCGGTCGAACGAACTCACCAGAACAGTGGCCTCGTCACCGGCCAGATCGCTGAGCCAGCGGGAGATGTACTGGTGTACGTCGGCCTCGGGCGGCAACTGGACCAGCTCCATTGCCGTCCGCGACAGGAACTCCAGCTCCCGCATCCGCTCCTGGCCTTCCTCTTCGGCGCGCTTGCGCTCGGTGATGTCGCGAAAGGAAGCCAGGATCCCGGGTCTCCCGTGGTACTCAATCCTCACACCGACGGCGTCAATCCACACCTCTCTTCCATCCCTGGTGAAGGTACGGAACTGGTTCACCTGGCGCAGGTCCTTCTCGAGAATGCCTTCGGTCATAATCCTGACGGCCATGTCCCTGTCTTCGGGGTGGATGCAGTCGAGCAGTCCAACGCTGGAGAGGTCGTCGACGGACTCGAAGCCGTACATCTGAACCGCCCTGTCGTTCGCCAGAACGATGCTCATGGTCTCGGTATCGATGACCACCGTGCCGTCGATAACGCTCTCGAACAGGGTCTGGTAGTCCTGCTGGCTGCGGCGCAGCGAGGCCTCGACCAGCTTGCGCTTGGCTATCTCGGCGCGAAGCTGCTGCTCGCCCTGCGGCTCACTGCCGCGGCCGCCTGCTGCCTCGCACTCCGCCAGCCGCTGGCGAAGGGAGGCCACCTCCTCCATAAGCTGCGCCTTGGTCTTGCGTTGGTCACTCATCTGCTGCACCTCCCAACAAGGTCCCGACGACGGCTCACCCCATTCTCAAGCACTCATCCAGAACAGACGAGCCTTCCTCCTTCGAGAAAGGCTCGTCACAGAATCCATTCTTTTGTCGGCGGCAGCTCAGGCATCGCGGTACCCCCTCTTGGGACCTGGCGTTCCGCCCCCGCGATTCCCCTCAGTCCCTCTATCTTCGTGGCCAGCGCCGCCTTCGCGGGCCGTGCCATGTATTCAGCAAGCTTAAGCAATAAACGACAATATTATCTCTAGGCCCTTTAATCTACTATGAGCCGTCGCTTTTGTCAACCGTGGTGACTTACCTGGCGGTTTCGCTGCCTCTTGGGTGGATGTCGGGTGGAGAGACGGACCGGCGAAGCGTGGTGACCGTCCCAATCCCGCTTCGCGGCTAGTAGCCGGTGGCTGCGGCCACCCCCAGGACCACGCCCTCGATGGTGTAGCCACTGACCATGAACACCAGGCTGTGGGTGCGCCACAGGACCATGCAGAACTGCATCTCCTCGGAGTAGAGCTTCAGCGCGTGGTAGTCGTTGAAGAACACCGGCTGCCACTTGGCGAACTCCGAGGGAAGGGCATTGAGCAGTTGAGTGAAGACCGTGTCGGCCTGTTCCGGCGAGCCGCTCTCAATGAAGGTCATTTCGACTACAGCGTCTTCCCACTGATAGGTAGCGCCCACGGCGGCGGTGAACCCGGTGACCCCCTCCGGAGCCGCTTCAGGGGGAAGGGTCTCGATGCCCACGAGCGCCACACCATCCGGAAGGCCCTGGGAGGGGGGCAACTCTTCCAGAGGAGGTGCAGCGGGCTGGCCGCAACAACCAGAGCACACGCATGACACCACTGCGATGGCTATCAGCAGGCAGGTCACGAATCCACTCGACCGGTTCATGACGATATCACGCTACCACTCGATGACTTCCCATTTGTCCGGTTCGTCCAGGTCGTCGACCAGGGTGACGCCCAGCAGCTTGACGTACTTCTTCAACGCCCCGATGAAGACGAAGCCGTCGTAGCCTATGTCTCCCTCGAGGTGAATCTTGACCACGGTACAGTGGAAGACCTTCTCCTCGAACTTGGCATACAGGTTGACCATGAACACCGGGTCGGCGTAGGCGTAGACGCCTTCGTAGTCCTTGCCCATTATCAGCTTCCAACCCACCGATACCAGCCCATCCACGTAGTCGTGGCCCATCAGGGTCACGTTGCACGTGAAACCGGCATCCGCGGTCAACTCAACGCGGTCGGCCTCACTCCACGCCGGCTCCCACTCGCCGTTGACCTGTTCCATCGGCCCGGCGGCGGTCAAATCGGTGGGCCAGTTGGGGACCGGGATGCCGGGCAGGATGTACCCCAGGGAGAGCTTCCACTTCTCCTGGGTTCCCTGGCACTCGCTCTCGGCTTTCGCATAGATGCCAAGGCTGAGCGTAAGGCTGGATCCCCCCAGAGCAACCGTGGCATTGCAGCCCCCGGGCATCTCCAACTGCCAGCCATCCCAGTGCTGGGTGCAGGTGGGTGTGGCGGTGGCGGTCGCCGTTGCGCTGGGGGTCGGCGTAGGGGTAACCGGCGGGGGAGGGAGGGGGGGACGGGGGGGGGGGGGGGGGGGCTCGGGGGGGGGGGGGGGTGGGGGGGTGGGTGTCGGGGTGAGCTGCGGCGTGGGGGTAGGGGCCGGGGCGGCCACGGTGATGGCTATCTCCAGCCTGTTGTTGCCTTCGTCACGCTCGTCTATGTACTCGCTCCCGTCAACCCAGGCGGCCAGGATCCACTGGCCCTCATTGAGCAGCACCCTCCCGCCGAAGGTCACGTCCGCCGACTTGCCCGCCGGCAGCCCGTCATAGACGATACCCCACCCGAGCCAATCGCTGCAGCGGGAGGGAGGGTAGTCGACACTGCCTGTCTTGCTGGCGTAGAACCCCACGTCAACCATGAAGTCGACGTCGGTCGCACTGAGATTGCTTATGGTGGCAGTGGGGGTGACGTACACGTCGTACTCAGGCGACGCTTCGTGCTCCTCGACCTCCAGTGAAAGGTCTATCACCGTGAGGTCAGCGGGCGGGGGCTGTATGATGAGGTCTTCGGCCAGCCTGTTGTTGTCCTCGTCGCTCTCATCGACCTTCTCCGGGGCATCCACCCAGGCCACCAGCACCCAATCGCCGCCGCCGCGGCTGAACGTGTTGTTGACGCTGGCCGGGGCGGATTCGCCCGTCGCCAGCCCGTCCACGCGGCAGTGCCCCACCCAGTTGATGGAGGTCACGCTGTAGTCGATGTCCGCCACACTACGACCAACATAGAAGTTCACATAGAACTCGGGGCTCGCGCTGCCGCCGCTATTGGCCACCGTGGCGGTTGGCGAGATGGCGTGGTACGCCTTGACCGGGTCGGGGCTCCACGATACGCCGGTGACGGTGAGGTCAGGCGGCGGCGCTGGAGTTGGCGAGGGTGAGGGCGAGGGCCCCGGCGCGGGAGTCGCTGCCGAGACCGACAGGTATTCCTCCAGCTTGTTGTTGCCCTCGTTGGCGCCTTCGTCAACCGTATCGAAACTGTCGACAAAGGCGGCAACCACCAGCTCGGCAGGGTGCCAGGTCAGCGGCTCGGGCAACGCAACGGTGGTGGACAGGCCGGCCCCGAGGTTGGGCAGCGCAGCCACCCCCATGTAGTGCGCGGAGCCCGGGCTGTAGTCGATGGTCGTGCCCTTCTCGGCCACGTAGAAGCAGACGGACGGCTGGTCGTAGGCCGACACCGCGGTGCCGGCGTTGGTGACGTTGGCCCTGAGCGTGAAAGAGCCATACGGCGGCGCCGGGTCGGGGCTCCACGAGATGTCGGTCAGCACCAGGTCGGGCAGCGTCGGCGCAGGTGTAGGCGTGGGCGCCGACGGCGACGGAGTCGGGGAAGGCGGAGGTGGAGTCGGAGTCATAGCCGGTGTCGGAGTGGGAGGCGGCGGTGTCGGCGATGGGGCGGGTGTCGGCATGACGATGCCGCCGTCCGCCAGATAGAAAGGAGGAGCGAAATCCTCGCAGACCGGGTCGCCCACCGTGTTGTGGTTGACATCGACGGCCATCAGGAACCAAGGAGCGACGCCGTAGTCCACGACCTGCGACTTCGGCACCCTGACTTCCAGATTGCCGCCGTTGACACAGTAGTCGGTTGCCGAGAAGGGATACAGCATGGTGGGACTGTCTATGCTGCTGCTGCAGTCGAAAAGCCCCGTCCATTCGCTCCACACCACCCCGTCCTTCATCGCGTAGCACGCCAGGTACTCCGTCCCCTGCGGCCCGCCGGTGGACCGGTTGTCATCGGCGTCCCACGTGGCATAGAAGACGAACCTGGCACCGCCCGGCTGCCCCACCTGGCCTACTATCTCCCACATCAGGTAGAGGTAGCTGCCGTCCTCGGTCGCCCCCACCTGACGAATGTCATACTGGGCCTCGTAGTCAGTGCAGCCCGTCTGTATATCGCCGTCAGCGTCGGCGACAGTGTCATAGATAGCACCCCAGCACTGGCTGGCCAGCGACCCCGGGCTCAGGGTCGCGACATCCCCGTTTACGCTTGCCGCCAGCGAAGAGAGGAGCACCACCGCGATGGCGCCGGCACAGTGCCATCTGCTGATCTTTGCCGGCGGAGTTCTTCTCTTCACCCGCTTCCACCTGAAGTGCCGCATCGATTGGCGCGACATAGCGTCTCCGGCTCTATTGGCGCCGTGTGCCTCCCGTTCCGGCACAGCACCGGGCCACAGTCACCAGCACAAAACGGGCCAGACCCTCTCCGCGAGTGCATACTGCACCAGGTTGGGATCTGGCCCTTCGGTCCAGGTCACTACTTCAGCACGCTTCCAGGCGACAAGCCGCATGAGAACGACGCGTGCGAACGGAACTATGGCACAGCCGCATTCTCGATGTCAAGAGGGACGAACGGCAGGATGCTGAGAGGGGATTCCGTACTCAAAGGCGTTCGTTCAGTTGCCTGGCACGTTCTCAAGCCCGATGTGGCTTGACAGAGGAGTCAGCCCAGCGGTGGAGCAGATGCTTGCCAGCGGGCGCGTATCGGACGAGCCCGATCGACCGACAGGCTGCTGAACGGCGTACTTTGGAGGAACTGGCTGTGGAGGTGAACTCACCCCCGTCTATCTGCTTCAGGTAGGCTGCCTGCACTCGGCGCTGCGGACCCGAGCGAAGTGCTTCTGGTCTGAGTCATGATGACAGTGCTTGTACTTCTTCCCGCTGCCACACCAGCAGGGCTCATTGCGGCCCATTTGCTGTGCGTAGTCAGGCGGACTGCGAAACAGCTTTCTAAGCAGACTCATCTGGTTTCGTACCTTCCGTTGCTCGGTGAGGCGGAGCGCCCACTGTTCCGGCAGGCTCCCGGCGGGTGCACCGCTCACTCGGCAGAGGATACCACTCCGGCGCACCACGGTCAAGGACGCGTACCGGCTCACTTCACGCGGGGCATCCAGTGTTACGGGGACCGTCTGCGGGACGCTGCCCTGGCTTGCGCGGCTCTCTTGCGGTAGGCTCTCACAATGTCGTGGCGCCGCAATACCCCGAGCAGCCGGCTCCGGTCCTCCGGGTCGACAACGGGAATGCGACCGTAGTCCTCGGCGGAAGCCTGCAGTGCTTCATGCAGGGACTGGTCAGGGAAAAGCACCAGTGGCTTCATGGTCGCGATGTCGCCCGCAGTGAGCCCGGTAGCGCCCGTCCGCAGCGGAGCCTCGAGGTCCGCCAGTGTGATACAGCCCCTGAGCCGCCCATCCGAATCCAGAACGGGGAAACCGTGATGCCCCGTGTCGCGGAGCAGCCTGTCCACCTCCTCTATGGGCATCGTAACGGGGACTGTGGGGAAATCCCGGGTCATCGCCTCTCCGACGGTGATGTGCCGCATCATGTTACCCAAGTCTGTCGGCCCTATGTCCGGCAGGCTCTCGCTGGGGAAGTCCATAAGCGGGACGAAGCGCTCGTTGAAATCCAAGCGTGAGGAAAGTTCAACATGCTCGAGCCGGTCGACAAGCTCGTTGGCCATCCGCCAGTAGTCCCTGGACAGAAGAACCATTGAAGCCCCCGTGCTGGCCGCGTTTCCCAGAGAACTGACGGTCGATGGATCAACCAGAGGAACCAGGCCAATGCTGATGGCGGCGTCGGGCTTGATGTAGTTGCCCAGCGCTCCAGCCAGGTAGACGTGGTCGATGTCCTGGACCCCGAGGCCCATTTCGTCCAGCAGGATCTGGGTGCCTGCCGCGATTGCCCCTTTCCCCAGTTGAAGTTGACGGACATCCTGCTGGGTGAGGTAGATCGGCCGATGGTAGTAGCTTTCCTCTGACGAGGCAACCAGGAAGTCACAGGTGCCGGATTCGCTGGGGACAATCCTCGATCTCAGGCTTCCCTCAGCCACTTCCTGCGGAGACCGGATCAGGCCCTCTTCGTCAATGACGCCGAGTTCGAGCAACACCGCAACCAGGTCGACCAGCCCACTGCCGCAGATCCCTTTCGGCCTCATATTGCCGATGACCTGGTAGCTGAATTCACCCTTGTCGAAGTCGACTGCTTCAATCGCCCCGGCGGCGGCGATCATGCCATAGGAGATCTGCGCACCCTCAAAGGCCGGGCCAGCGGCGGCGGAGCATGTCATCATCCTTCTGCCGTTACCGAGAAAGATCTCGCCGTTGGTGCCGAAGTCCATGCCCAGCACAATCCTCTCGTTCTGTTCCGCGGCACCAGAAGCGATGACGTCGCTGATGAGGTCACCTCCGATGTAACCGGTCTTGCTGGGCATCACGTGTATCAAGGCCTCAGGGTTGAGATGCAGGCCAACATCCGCCGATCTCGCCACCAACCCGTCGGTGAGAAGAGGGGCAAACGGTGCTTCGGCAATCCCTGAGGGGTCGAGTTGAAGGAACAGGTGTTGCATGGTCGTATTCCCGGCTACGACGGCAACGAAGATCTCCTCCGCAGCGGTATTCGCCGCTCTTGAAAGGCGCGACACGATCTGATTCAGGTCATCAATGAGAATGCGGTGCAGGTTCTCCAGACCGCAGGGGTCCTCCTTGACGTATTGCAGACGGGTGATCACATCCGCACCGTACTTGCCCTGCCCGTTGAGTCGAGAAGCGACGGCGACCTCTTCTCCGTCAACCATATTGATGAGCTTGCCCACCAGGGTGGTCGTGCCAAGGTCAACGACAAGACCGAAAAGCGAGTGCATGTGCTCCAGGCTCTGCCAGGCGAGCAAGTGCTTGTCGTACAGCACGGCGGCTCCACGGAACCCGCCCTTCTCTACCATGCGGGGCATGACACGAAGGCAATGAAGCGATGGTGTAAGGTCTTGATACTCGGGCCCCAGCGCGTGTTTGACCCAATCGAGACTGGAAATCCACTCTTGCTGGACATTCGACGGGAGGCTGACTACGCGTTGCTGCAAGAGGGGATTGAGATGGAAGCGGCGGCGATAGCCGGTCCTGAGGATCTGGTAGTACTCCGGCTCAGAATCAGCCGGTGCAAGGTAGACCACCATATCCCGCTCAACCGGCGTGCGACAGGCAAGGCGAACCCCTTGCTCCAGTTCGTCTTCTTGAAGAAGCCTTCGCTCTTCATCACCTGGGGGGCCTACTGAAGTGAGAACCTTGACCCTGCATTTCCCGCATTTGCCCAGGCCTCCACACTCCCCCAGCGTTATGCCTGCCTGCCTGAGCGCCTCGCAGACAGTGGTCCCTTCTCTGACCTTGACCCACAGGTCATCGGGCAAGATCTGCAACTCAAAGCGAGCGACCTTGTGTTTCTCTCCAGGCGCCGACTCAAAGGAACGCCGACCCTTCTTCGGGCCTTCATGCAGTCGACCTGTTATGCTCACACTCCCTCTCTGAGACCATGGCGAAGGACGAACCTGTACACCTTAGCTCAGGTAATCTCTCAGAACGCCAATTCCGCTGTGTTCACGCAGTGCCGCCAGGGCCGCGACCTCGAGCTGTTGCACACGCTGCTTGGTCACACCCAGTTCTGCTCCTGTCTCCGCCAACGTGTGGCTTCGGCCACCAGTGAACCCGAATCTCAACTGGACAACAC
>CAYTKL010000005.1:0-27828 GCA_964438305.1 uncultured Dehalococcoidales bacterium
TCGGCGGCAGCTTCGGCTATGCCGGCAAGGACTACGAGTACATCTTCGGCCCGGACCAAAGGGTGGGCGGGGGCACCGGCTTCCAGCAGATGATAGATGACATTCAGCAGAAAATCGACGAGGCGGAGGGGAAGCTCGACGGCACCCCCGATGGGACAGAGACCGGTCTCTACGAGAAGCTCCCCAACTGGGAGGCGATGCAGGTCGCCCTCGAAGCCTGCATCAGGCACGCCAAGCGATACGCCAGGCTGGTACGCATAGTGGCCGAGAACTTCGAGCCCGACGCCAGGCGCAAGGAGGAGTTGCTGCGTGTCGCCACGACCTGCGAGCGGGTGCCGGCCGAGCCGCCGCGCACCTTCCAGGAGTACCTCCAGTTGCAGCACTTCATACAGACCTGGACCCGGCTCGAGGCCTTCGAGTCGGCATGGCCCACGCGGCCCGACTACTACGGCTGGCCCTACTACAACCAGGACGTCAACATCGACAAGACCCTCACCAATGAGGAGGCGCTCGACCTGGTGGGCGAGTTCCTCATCCGCGGCTACGAGATGGGCCATTTCCTCGGCCGTGGCGGCGCCGAAGCCCTCCAGGGCATCGTTGGCACCTGGGTATGGACCCTCGGCGGCGTGAACAAGGACGGCACCGATGCCTGTACCGACCTCACGATGGCCTTCCTCCAGGCCGCCCGCCTGGTGCGGGTGTCAAACCCCACCTTCGGTTTCCGCTGGCATCCTCAGGTCAAGGATGAAGTGATGCGCGAGATCTTCGAGTGCATCAGGCAGGGGCTGGGCTACCCCTCGATACGAAACGACCCCGTCCTCATCTCGAACGGCATGTACTGGCACGGCCACCCCCTCGAGGAGATGAGAACGTGGGTGCACCAGGCATGCATGTCGCCCTGTCCCGCCACCAAGTACGGCTACCAGCCATGCCGCATGGCATCGGCGACGATGAACGCTTCCAAGATGGTGGAGTATGCCCTCCACAATGGCTACGACCACTGTGTGAATATGCAGATCGGGCCGAAGACAGGCGACGCGCGCCAGTTCACCGACTTCGAGCAGTTGTTCCAGGCCTGGGTGAAGCAGATGGAGTGGTTGATGAACTTCGGTGTCCGCATCGTCAACGCCGGGCGAGCCAACTCCTACAAGAACTTCGGCCGCCCCTTCCTGTCGGGCATCTCGGAGAGGTCGGTGGAGAGCGGCTACGACACTGTGGACCCGCGCTCCGGTGAGCGGGGCAATAGCTGGGTGACCCTCTTCACCTTCGTGGAGAACGCCGACTCCCTCGCATCGGTGAAGAAGCTGGTGTTCGACGACAAGAAGTACACCATGGACCAGCTTATCACCGCACTGGAGTGCAACTGGGATGGGTATGAGCAGATGCGGCTCGACTTCGTGAAGAACGCGCCCAAGTGGGGCAACGACGACGACTACGCCGACGAGATCATGGTGCGCTGTCTGCAGGAGATAGCGAGGCACTCGCACGAGTTGAAGGACCCCTGCGGGAACCCGTGGCCGGTGCTGCCGGAGAACGTGAGCGGCAACATCCACTTCTCCAATCGAGTCCACGCACTGCCCAACGGCAGGAGGCTGGGCGACGCCCTGTACGACGGCGGCATATCGCCCGGTCCCGGACTGGACAAGAAGGGTCCCACGGCGGTCCTCAAGTCGTGCGGCAAGATAAACCATATCAGCGATGGACGGGCGTTCCTGCTGAACCAGAGGCTGTCGCCAACGCAGCTCGCCGGTGAGAAGGGCTACCAGCTATGGAAGGCATACATGAAAACGTGGGCCGACCTGGGACTGGACCACGTGCAGTTCAACATGGTGGACGATGCCACGCTGCGGGCGGCGCAACGGGAGCCGGAGAAGTACCAGGAGCTGATAGTGCGAGTGGCCGGATACAGCGCCCACTTCGTGGACATCAGCCGCAAGACGCAGGACAACATCATACAGAGGACGGTGCAAGGACTGGGCTAGACGCGCCCAACGGCATGTAACAAGCACGGTGATTCGGGCCCCCACACCATCAGGGGGCCCGAGTTCTTTCTGGGTGGCACCCCAGCCGAAGCGACCGAGAATCACAACAAGCCAGAGCCCTGATCCCTGGGCACTTGACGAGAAGCTCTCAGACGATGTACTGTTGTTTACCCACCGCACGAGCCGTCGACAGAGGAGGTTAGTCCAATGACCTACTGGTTTACCGACCCCCAATTCAAGAACCTGATGCCCCTGGCCGGCGCCAAAGCCATCAGAGGCCTGTCAACCACTTTCAGCGTACCGACAATAGTAATGGGCGCCAACGCCCTTCCCGAAGGTTCTGGCCTGGGGCAGAGCCTTATCGACAGGCTGGCGTTAAGATGCGACAGGCGGCGAGCTTTCATCGTTACCGATGAGAACGGGGTCAACCACGCGGCCCGGGTTGCCCGAGCCCTGGAGAAGGGCCGTTTCACCACGGAGACCTGGAGCAAGATCCTCCCAGAACCGCCGGTGGAGAACGTGAAGGAATGCGCCGAGTCCATGAAACAGTTTGAACCCGACGTCATAGTAGCCATTGGCGGCGGCTCGGTTATGGACGGCGCCAAGGTCGCGTGGATCCTCTACGAGCGGCCCGACATCACCAATCTGGCGACCCTCTCTCCCATCCGGCCTCTCGGATTGAGGAAGAAGGCCTTCCTGGTTGCCTTTCCCACCACCAGCGGCACCGGTTCGGAGTGCACCCAGGTTGCCGTGGTGTCGGACGTGGCGGCGAAGAGGAAGCTGCCCATCCTTTCGCCGGAGCTGATGCCCGACTTCGCCGTTCTCCTGCCCGACTTCACTATGGGCATGCCGCCCAAGCTCACCGCCGGCACCGGACTCGACGCCCTGGCACACGCCATGGACAACGTCGCCTCCTACCCCAGCATTGAGATCTGTGACGCCCTGGCTCTGAAAGCCATTGAGATGATATTCAAGTACCTGCCCAGGGCCTACCGCTATCCCAGAGACCGTGAAGCACGGCTCAGAATGCACATAGCAGCCACCATGGCCGGCATAGCCTTCAGCCAGGGCGGCATCGCGGTAACGCACAGCCTGGGACACGCGGTGGGCAAGCTCTTCTCGGTACATCATGGAATCGCCGTCGGCATACTGATTCCCTACGCCTACCAGTTCTACGCACCCATCTCCGACAAGTACCTCGCCGTCTGCAAGGCGCTGGACGTCGACGGCGCGTCCGCCGAGAAGAAGCTCGACGCCCTGCTCACCAGGGTCCGGGGGCTCCTGGCGGAGCTTGATGTGCCGACGGACTTCAAAGGACTGGGGATTCCACGAGAGGAATTCGAGGCGAATTTCGACACGCTCGCCCTTTCCTCCTTCGAGGACCCATCCAACTTCCAGAGCGTTCGGCCTCCGACGCTGGAGCAGTGCAAGAAGCTGCTGTGGTGCGCCTACGAAGGCAAAGACGTGGACTTCTAGGGGGTGGCATTATGTTTGGATACTACGGCAAACTGCTTGAAGTCGATTTGACGAACAAGGAGACCACGGAGCGGCCAATCGACGATGCTCAACTGAGCAAGTTCATCGGCGGCGCCAGTCTGGCCGCCGCGCTCGTCTATGGCTCGGTCAGGAGCGACATGGACCCGCTGGCCCCCGATAACCCGCTCGTCTTCGCCGCCGGGCCTTTCACCGGTACTACCATCCCCATGGTCAGTCGCTCTGTTGTGTGCGGCGTATCGCCACTCACCGGCATCTGGGGCGAGGCTACCACAGGCGGGGTGTTTCCCTTCCGCCTCAAGGCTACGGGCTACGATGCCATCCTTATCACCGGCAAAGCGGACAGGCCAACCTACCTCTCCATCAGTGACGGCAAGATGGAGTTCAAGGACGCCTCGCGTCTATGGGGCAAGGACATATATCAGACCCAGGAACTGCTGAAAGACGAGTTGAGGGAGACCGGCCTCAGCGCATGCTGCATCGGAGCAGCCGGAGAGAACCTGGTTCGGTATGCCTGTGTGATGAACGACCGGGGTCGGGCCGCAGGCCGCTGTGGGCTCGGGGCGCTTATGGGTTCCAAGAACCTCAAGGCCTTGGCGGTCAACGGGAAACACAGGGCTGAGCTTGCGGATGCCTCGCGTATCACGGAACTCAGTGAACAGGCGAGGGACACCATATCCACCAGCATGCTCACCGCCGCGTACCGTGAATACGGAACCGAGTTCTTCATGGACATCGGGATGTTCCTCGGTGACGCACCGGCGAAGTACTTCACCAGGGGCGTATTCGGTGTGGAGAAGGTGACCGGCCAGGCCCTGCGTCAGGCGTACAGCATGGACAATCACGCATGCAGCGGCTGCCCCGTGGCCTGCGGGCGCGTGGTCAGGGACTTCAGGGGAACCTTTGACCGTGTCGATGGACCCGAGTATGAGACGGTTGCGGCATTCGGCCCCCTGTGCATGAACTTCGACCTGGATTCCATAGTCTACGTCAACCACCTGTGCAATGCGCACGGCATCGACACAATATCCGCAGGCGTATCTGTAGCCTACGCAATGCACCTCTATGAACAGGGCATCCTCTCCGAGGATAGAGCCGGCATTAGGATTGCGTGGGGCGACAGCCAGGCCATTGTCAAGCTGGTGGAGATGATTGTCGGGAAACAGGGGATCGGGGAACTGCTGGGCCAGGGGGTGCGTCGCATGGCTGAAGAGCTTGGCGCCGACCCGGACGAGGCGGCGCATGTGAAGGGACTGGAGATGCCCATGCATGACGCACGCGCGTACAGCGGCCAGGCGATAAGCTACGCCACCGGCCCCAGGGGTGCCTGCCATCTGAAGGGTGACTACTACGCCGTCGACCTGGCCGGACGTGTTCCCGAACTCGGCATTGAGAGCGGCGACCGGTTCCAGTCTGAGGGGAAGGCCGTGCTCGCCGCCAAGTACCAGAGCTTTAAGGACATGTACGACGCCTTGCTGCTGTGCAAATTCGCCCCGTTGTCACTCACCCAGATAACGGAAACACTGAACGGCATCACCGGCTGGGACCTCACGCCAACCGACATAGAAACGGCGGGAGAACGGTCGCTGGACCTGAAAAGGGCCATAAGCAACAAGCTGGGCGTCACCCGTGAGGATGACCGACTGCCCGGCATAGTCCTGCAACCGTTGCAAGAGGGCAGCACCGTCGGTCGTTCGCCTGACCTGGACCTTCTGCTGCGGGACTACTACAAGTACCGCGAATGGGACTGGGATACGGGCAAGCCGACGCGTGAGAAGCTGGTGGAACTCGGCCTGGAGGATGTCGCCAGGGACCTGTGGCCAGGTTGAGGGATTGGGTTGTCAACACCGCCGGCCGCCATGGACACGGTGTCCAGGTTGACCGCCCGCCGTCCAGACGGCTAGAGGATTTCGAGCAGCCGTATGTCGAAGGTCAGCTCTTTTCCCGCCAGATAGTGGTTGGCATCCAGGGTCACCGTTGACTCCGAGACATCGGTCACCGTCACGGGAAACGTCTCCCCATCCTCCCTTCGACGAAGCTCCAACTGCTTCCCTACCACCGGTTGAATGTCATCCGGGAACTTATCCCGACCAACCGTCACTATCAGGTCGTCGCGGGGGTGGCCATAGCCCTTCTCCGGCGAGACCCCGACGGTTCTCGATTCGCCAGGACTCATGCCCACCACTGCTTCCTCGAAACCTTCGATCACCTGGCGCTCACCTATGGTGAACTCCAGAGGGTCGGTGATCATCGAGCTATCAAACACCGTACCGTCATCCAGCCTGCCGGTGTAGTGGACCTTAACCCTATCCCCGTCCTTTGCCTGGGCCATTCACTCCTCCTTCTCCCGTGTCGCAGCAACAGTTCAGTTCCTCCGCCGAGCACCTCTGAGATCGACGGACAAGACACTTCAACTGACCTTCTCACTACACTCGGGCCATTATACCATGTCACACCGATGGTCACGTTATGCTGAATCACGATTGCCCGTGACCGACGTGCACAGCCTCAGACAATCACAGCGGTTTCACCGCACGCACGTGAAGGAATAGGGCTGCATGGTCCCGCCAGCCCTTCATGCCCGGATACCGCCGGCACGCCTCCTCCGGGGCACGCGGCTCCGCGATCTCCGTCAACGTGAACCCCGCCCTGATCAAGACGTTGAAGTATTCCGAGACCGTCCTGGGGAAGGCAGGTACGGCAAAAAGGGTGGCCTGCTCGGGGTCCGGAGCCTCGCTGAACCCCCAGTGTTCCAGCCATGGGTCGTCATTGAAGTACTCTGACACCGTTAGCTTCATGCCACCGTCTTCGTCCTCTATCCATCCGAAGCCCCTGGTCATGAAGCAGGGATGGGTCACGCTGAAAACAAGCTGGCCACCCGGCCGAAGCACTCGGTGAATCTCCTCGAGGGCGCCTTCGTAGTCAGGGCCATCCATGAGAGCCATGAATGAGACTACTGCATCGAAAGACTCGTTCTCGAACAGAGAGAGGTCGGAAAACGACGCCACCTCGTAGCGGATGCCGAGCGGGCTCTCCTCCTCCGCCTGTCGCGCAAACCCAATCATCTTTGCCGAGATGTCAACCCCGGTTACCCTGGCCCCGAGTCCGGCCAGCAGCCGCGTGTTGTAGCCCTCCCCACAGCCAGCATCCAGCACCATCTTGTCCTTGAGGTCGCCTGCAAGCCGCAGGAACGCCGGAGTGTTGTGGTAGTCACGGTAGATATCCCACCCCTTGCGGACCTGCTCAGTCCACGAATCAGCGTTCTGCTCCCAGTACCGTGCGACCTCTTCTTCCGAGAACCCCATGCTGTCTACGGTTCCGCTCCTTCCGCCGCAAGTTTTGGGCGAGCGGCACACACCGCACCACAACCATCCCAGCTCAGTGCCGCCCGCCCAGTCTAGCATCAATCTGAAGTGCCATCAACACGGGGGCGACTGCTCATCCGTCAGATGCCGCACACCCGGTCGCGTCCGTTCCAGGTACCTTCGCGGCGGGACCACGGCAACGCTCAGAAAACGTCACCAGTTACTGCCTGCGGCCGAAAGTGTGCCGCGACGCTTGCTCAAAGACGCCCTTTCATCGGCATCTCGCGAACCAAGCGGATGCCCGAATATGGCATCTCGACCCAGGACGGCCCCGCATTGCAGGCACACGAAGTCTTCGCCCTGGCTATAGACGTCCTCGTAAAGGTCTCCTCCGCAACGCGGGCAGGAGTGCAACCACCACTTCATGCTGTTCACCCCCCTCTGAGGCAATCATCCACCTCCGCCAAATCCATACCATTCTATTGGGCCGCTCCACTACCTGTATGTGACTTTAGTCTCGGCCAAACCCCTGCCACACCTGCACAACAGACGCCAGGCATTGAATGTTCGCAACGGCGGATTTAGAATGGAGCACAGGAGCGGCAACCGCAAGGGTGCTGCTGCGCCGCCAGAGGCACCAAGCGAGGATTGACCAGGGACAACGCGGCTGGGCCCGCGGCAGCGAGTCAAACGAAGGGGCGAGTCTGCAGAGGATCGATGTCGCAACTCCCGAGCGCCGGAACGAAGGCCGAAGACGGCGGAGGTAATTCACGCCCCAAAGCGCACGGCTTGGCCGTGCTCAAGCGTCGAGACTTCTACGTATTCTATATTCTGCTATGCCTTCTGGCATTCTGCACGCTATTCTACTACTTCGGGGAGCTTGTAGGCCTCGCCGGCTGGGAACCTCTGCGTCGGGGCTTCTTCTACGGGGTACATGACGTACACCGCCTGCTGTTCCTCGCGCCGATAATCTACGCAGGCCACTTCTACAGGGTCAAGGGCGCAGTCATCGTCGCTCTGCTCGCCTTCGCTATCTTCGTACCCCGCGCGGTCCTCATTTCCCCCTTCTCCGACCCGCTGCTCAGACCAGTGCTTTTCACCATTGTCGCCGTTACCATAGGCACGCTCACCGGCATGATACGCAACCAGTCCGAGCGCCGCAGCCTTCTCGAAGCTTTGCTGAGAAGCGAAAGAGACAGGTTCTGGGGCATGCTGGACAGAATGCGCGACGGGGTGGTCGTGGCTGGCCCCGACTACACGGTCCGCTTTGCCAATCCAAGCATGGTGCGGGATTTCGGCGAAGGCGTCGGCCGCAAGTGCTACGAGTACCTGCAAGGCCTTGACCTCCCGTGCGAGGAAACGTGCAGGATGCCGAATGTTGCCCATGGGGCAACCGAGAGATGGGAATGCAGCCTCCGGGGGGGCATGACCTACGAGGTGGTCGGTTCACCCATCGTCGATTCGGACGGCGTAACATGCTCACTTGCTACATTCAGGAACATCACGCAGCGCAAGCAGCTCGAGATGGAGCTCATCGAACTCAACAGACTGAAATCGGAACTGCTGTCCAACGTCTCCCACGAGCTACGCTCGCCGCTCACCTCCATAAAGGGCATCATCAGCAGCCTGCTGCAGGAAGACATCGACTTGGACCACGAAACGCGGCAGATGCTGCTGCGCGGTGTTGGCGAAGAGACCGACAGGCTGGCGAGCCTGGTCACCAAGCTACTCGACATGAGCAAGCTTGAGGCGGGTGTCTGGAAGCCGGAGAAGGAGTCGTGTCTTGTTTCGGACATCATTGGCGAGGTACTGGAGCGCCAGAAATGGATTCACAAGAACCATGTCTTCGATACCGACATCGAGGCCGACTTGCCTCAGGTTTGCGCCGACTACGGCCAGATCAGACAGGTCCTGACCAACCTTGTAGAGAATGCAGCGGCCTACTCCAACGAGAAGACGCGGATTGCCGTCCAGGCCAGCTCTGCGGACAATGAGATAAGGGTGTGCGTGTCTGACCAGGGCGTAGGCATACCGCAGGAAGAGTTGGAGAAGGTATTCGAGAAATTCTACCGCGGCACCCAGAGACGGACGAAGCCCGGCGGTACCGGCCTCGGCCTGGCTATCTGCGAGGCAATCGTACTCGCTCACGGCGGGAGGATCTGGGCCGAAAGCGAACTTGGTAAGGGCTCCACCTTCTGCTTCACACTGCCTGTCGCCCTGCCGCCGAGTGAGGGTCGAGACCGATGACAGCCAAGAAGACCAGGATCCTCGTCGCTGACGATGAGCCCAAGATTCGCATGTTCATTCGCGCCAATCTGGAGGCGCGCGGCTATGAGACACATCTTGCCCAGGACGGCGTCGAGGCCATCGAGATGGCGGAGCGCGTCCTCCCCGATGTGATAGTGCTCGATGTGAATATGCCGCGCATGGACGGTATCGAGGCCTGCCGGCGTATCAGGGAGTGGGCGGACATGCCCATCATAATGCTCAGCGTCAGGGGTGATGAACAGGACAAAGTCAGAGCTCTCGACCAGGGCGCCGACGATTATGTCACCAAGCCCTTCGGCATAGAGGAGCTGCTGGCGAGAATCAGAGTCGCGCTGAGGCGTTCCACGCCGGCGACCACGGCTGCTCCCGTCTTCACCGCTGGGGACCTGGAGATCGACCTCGCCAAGCGTGTCGTTAGAAGGCGCGGCCAGATTGTAAAGTTGACACGGACTGAGTACGAGCTGCTGGCGTACCTCACCTCCAATCGCGGAAAGGCGTTGACCCACAGGGACCTGCTGCACAACGTGTGGGGTCCGGAATACGGTGACGAGCGAGAGTACGTCCGCGTCTTCGTGGGACAGCTCAGGCGCAAGATAGAGGACGACCCGTCGAACCCTCGCTTCATCCTCACTGAACCGGGCGTCGGCTATCGGTTCGTTGACCCAGAGTGACGGCGGCCGGCGTGTCCCGGGTTGCCAAGCCCCTTGTCACCGCTCGCCGTCCCTTCCCTTTCTCTTATCTCGCAATCTTTACAGTATTTTTATGCCCTACCCGCACACTCTTATGCCTTCTTTATGCATTCCTGTGCATAATAACAGTGAAAGGGTGAAGGATAAGTGCGATGGCTGCCAAGAAGATCCTGATCATAGACGACGACTCCCTTCTTTCGAAGACCATTGACATGTGCCTCAGCAAGAAAGGCCATCACGTGAAGACCTTCTACAGTGGCGTGGACGCAGTCAAGCATCTGTTCGAAGAGAAGCCTGATTCTGTGGTGTTGGATATCAGGCTGCCCGACTGCGACGGTTGGTTCATCGCCAAACTCCTGGAGAGACTCGAAGGGCTGGAGCGGGTACCCGTTATCGTGATATCCGTTCTGGAACCCGACAGAAGAGAACTGGCTGACGTCAAGCCCTACGCGTACATTCAGAAGCCATTTGACATGGGGCAGCTCCTGCAAACGGTGGAGAGGAGCCTGGGTGAGGAGCGCCCCCTGGTTGAAGCATAAGGTGCCCAGATCACGAATGGGAGGATATGAACGATGAAGAGCATTGGCAAGACTCTGAAGCGAATTATTGAAGCCTTCGGCAAGCCAACAGCCAAACCTGTTCCGGTGCCCGTTGCGCCGGATGAGATAGAGCCCGGGCCGATTACCAGGCGGGACAAGCGGATGATCATGAAGCACATCGACGAGCTTTTCGCCACTGGTGCGGAGGGCGATGCGCCAGGCCCCATCACCAGAGAGGACCAGGCGCTTATTGTGAAGCACATCGACGAGCTTTACACCACGAAGGCGGAGGGCGCTGCGCAAGGACCCATCACTGAAGAGGACCAGGCGTTGATTGTGGAGCACATCGACGAGCTTTTCACCACCAGTGCGGAGGGCGTGCAAACCCCCGACGCCGAGGCGGGACCCATTACCGAGGAGGACCAGGCGCTCATCATGGAGCATGTCCACGAGCTCTTTGGCCGAAGCGACGAGGGAAAGGGAAGAAGGCCCGGCGAGGCGGAGGCTAGCGCCTAAGCAGCAAGCCGCAGCAGCCGGTCACAGGTGTGTTTCCATTGCGCTGTATGCCGCCCGAAGCCTGTCGCCCAGCATGGAGGCCAGCCGTTCCATTACCTTGAAGCCAATGCTCTCCTCATGCTGCAGCGCTGAGCGCAGGGTGGCGCCATCCACCGTTATCACCCGGGTCGGCTTCTGACAGACGGCGGACGCCGTCGCGTAGTGATGCTCATAGAGTAACGCTGACCACCCCATTGCCCTGCCCTTACCGAGCAGGGCAATCATCTTCGTTGCGGTGCGATCTCCCAGCGGGAACGTCCGTCGCACCAACACCTGCCCGTCGACAATCACGTACAGGATGCGGCTCAGTTCACCCTGGACAAACACGCTCTCGCCAGCCTCGTAGGACTCCACCCGGCACAAGCCAGCCAGCGAGCCAATCAACTCCTCCACTTCCTGTTCGCTCAGACCGGCAAACAGCTCGCATCCCTTCAGCCCGGCGACTGTCTCTGCGTCCACCATTGTCGCTCCTCCTCTCCCCCCGCTGCGCCCATCTTCGCAACTGTGCTACAGGTTCTCCAGAGCCGTCAGCAGCTCCTCCGTGCTGCCGAAGGCGCCTATCCTTACGTCCCTGATCACTCCCTGCTCGTCTATCAGGAAGTTGTAGGGGATGTACCTCACGTTGTACACGATGGCTACCGCCGCGTCGCTGTCCAGAGCTATGGTGAAGCCGACACCCTCATCCTCGGCAAATTGCTGCACTGTTTCGCCGCTGTCCATGATGTTGACCGCCACAAAGCTCACCTCCGTCCCCTTCTGCTCGAAAGCAGCCTGAACAAAGGGCATCTGCAACCGGCACGCACTGCACTTCGTCGTCCAGAACGTGAGGAACACCGGCTGTCCTCTCAGTTCTTCGAGCTTCACCGTCTGCCCATCCACAGTCGCCAGGGTGAAGCCGGGCGCGACAGCGTCAACGACCGGTGCCGTGGAAGAAGTCGGCGTGGATGACGGCGTGGATCCCGGCGTTGCCGTACCGGCCGGCGCAGACCCATCCCCACATCCGGAACACAACAGGCTCAGCGCGGCCAGCACCGCCAGCAAACCGGGTATCATCCATCGCTTTGACCGCTCTCGCATCGTAATCACCCTTCCCATCCAGGAATCAAGCCAGAAGAAGAAGCGTATTGGTTAGCATAAGTATACCAACTATGATAAGCAGTATCCCGCTGACTATGGACACGACCCCCGACCAGCGCCTGAGCCACCTGACAACGGGAAGCGCCGCTCCCAGAGCCAGGCCGACGGCGATGAACGGCACCCCCAACCCCAGCGAATAGACGGCGAGCAGGTACACCCCGTTCCACGCCGTCTGTGACGCCGCCGCCAGCGTCAGGATGCCTCCCAGTATCGGCCCCACACAAGGAGTCCACCCCAAAGCGAACGCCGCTCCCAGAAGACCTGACCGCACGTATCCAGTGCTTCCACCCAGCCTTCCCCCAAGCCGCATCTCGTAGTTGAGCCAAGGCACCCAGGTAGCAGCCAGCATGAACAGCCCGAACACGATGAGTACCGCCCCACCCACGTTTCGCAGCACATTGGCTGGCAGGATGGCTCCTATCAACCCCACGGATGCGCCTACAAGTATGAAGATTACGGAGAATCCCGCCACGAAACAGACGGCATGAGCAAGAATGATCCAACGCTTCACCTCCCCCGATAGCGACACGGCGCCCCCCAGGTTGGCCAGGTATATCGGCACCAGGGGCAGCACACAGGGGGACAGAAACGACAGTATCCCTGCCCCGAAGGCAACGGGCAGGGAGTAGTCAGGCATTCATATCAGCCCCTTCCAGCACCAACTGTCTCAACAGACTCAACAGGACTCTCTCAGGACCATCTCACGCCAGCACCAACAGCGACCATTATACAACGGCTAGCCGCAGCGGGGAAGTGCGCTCCGCCGCGCCAGGCCCTATTGACAAAAGGTCGTGCCAGAGCTAAGGTACGAGCCTAAACCATTCGAGAGGTGGCCTTGCTGCAGCTCTGGCGGAAGAGGGACAGGTCTGATGGTCGCGGCGGAGCGAGGTGGCGATGAAAGCCTTTCCGGTGTTGATCGGCATCGTCCTCGTCGCCGTGGTTGTGGTTGCCGTCCTCGGCCTCACCGGAGCCTTCGATAGCGGAGAGTCCGCAACCGCCACGCCTACACCAACGCCCACGCCCGTAGCCACTCCCACTCCCACACCCACACCCACACCCACGCCTACACCGACACCTGCGCCGACCTCCACACCCACGCCCGCGCCAACGCCAACAGCCACGCCTTTGCCCACACCCACGCCCATGCCTACCCCTACGCCTACTCCGTCGCCGCCGACCGTGTCCAGCGTATCACCGGACATCTTCCATCAGGGCGAGAGCTTCCGGTTCACGTTTTCCCTCATAAACAAGACCACTTCCCCCTATGACGATGTCTACGTGTTCTGTCATTCGGTGAAGAACAACGGTGACACCTGGACCCAACCCGTCAACCGCGCCAGCGGCGCCATCTCGCTGGCCGCGGGTGCCAGCGGCGATGTGACGGTCGACGCCATAGTGCCCATGGACCAGACGCTGGGCAACCACACCCTCAGCTACTACGTCCACTACGCCGACTCAATCGACGAGTACCGCACGCCGGACTACTCTGAGACGGTCGCCGTGGAAGGGGCGAACCAGGATGTCACGGCGACGGTGTCCCCCGATGCCTTCGGCCCCGGTGAATCGGGGCAGTTCACCTTCTTCCTTGAGAACCACAGTCCTTCCCCCTACGAGGACGTGTACGTCTTCTGCTACTCCGTTGACAAGGACGGCGAGACGTGGACCCAGCCGGTGAACCAGGCTTCCGCAGCGGTTACCGTGCCCGGAGGTGGGACTGAAGACGTCACAGTGGACGCCGAGACGGCCGGGGACCAGGCCCCGGGGACGTACACCCTCAGCTACTACATTCACTTCACCGCCACAGGTGACCGGGAGTTCCACACACCGTACGAGAAGACGGTGACAGTGAGCGAGTAGACCAAGGGGAGGCACCCTGTCCGGCGTGACGCAACGGCCGGACCAACGGGTGTCAAGCCTCCCTCAGCCCTGGACACAGAGAACCCCTGCCATACACCGCGATCACCGCAACGGCAGGGGCATTATGTGCCTCGCGCCAACCGGCCTGGAGAAAGAAGAGGCGGGAGTGCACCGCTTTCGCCTCAGGTTGCCTGAGCAGCGGTATCTTCCCGCTCCGGTTTCCGTTATCTAGATGAGCACTAGGCTTCTTCGAAAAGCTGGGAGATCTGTTCGAAGTCGAAAACGGGGCCGTCCTTGCAGACGTACTTGTCCCCCACGTTGCAGCGGGCGCACTTGCCCAGGCCGCACTTCATGTTCGACTCGAGCGTAGTGACGATCTGGCGGTCGGCGAAGCCCAGCTCCTTGAGGGCCTGAAGGGTGAAATGAATCATGATGGGCGGGCCGCAGGTAATCGCTATCACGTTCTCGGACGACGGCTTGATGTCTCTCACCACGTCGGGGATCAGGGCCACCCGGCCTGTCCAGTTGTCGTCACCCCGGTCCACAGTGAGCTCCACTTTGGTGCGTGGTGATTGCGCCCAGACGTCGAACTCAGGAGCGAAGACCAGGTCCTGAGGAGTGCGCGCCCCGTTGATTATGAGCAGGTCGCCATAGGAGTCCCTGCGGTCAAGGACGGTGTTTATCACCGGCCGCAGCGGCGCCATGCCGATGCCGCCGCCGATGATGAAGATGTTCTTGCCTTCGTAGTCCTCCAGCGGGAAGCTGTTGCCAAAGGGACCGCGAACGCCCACCGTATCCCCTTCCCGCACTTCGTGCAGCGCGTTGGTGACCGTACCAACGCGACGCACGGCGAACTGCAGCCCTTCGTTGCGCCGCGCCACCGACGTTATGCCGAACGGCACTTCCCCCATCCCGAAAACGGAGACGAAGGCAAACTGCCCCGGCCTGTAGGTGAAGCTCTCCTGAACGGCGGGATCGTTGAAGTCCACCGTGAACAGCTTCACGTCGGGAGTGAGGTCCACCACGCTCCGCACGGTAGCCAGATAGGGAATGAAGGGGTCATTGTTGCCCACTAGTTCCTCCCAGGTCCTGGACGTCGGCGATAACCTCCCGGATGTCAACATTCACCGGGCACACCTTCACGCACCTCCCGCAACCGGTGCAGGCCGCGGAACCGAACTCACGGGGGAAGTACAGCAGCTTGTGACCGAAGCGCTGCCTGAGGTGAGGGCCCTTACCGGCGCGTCGGTCGTAGCCTCCCGCGATGGTGGTGAACCCCGAGGACTGGCAGCTCTCCCAACTCCGCACCCGCTGCACCTTGCCCTTGTCGTTGTAGTCTCGCACGTCAAAGCAGTAGCATATGGGACAAACGTAGGCGCACAGCTTGCAGTGAAGGCACCGGTCGGCCAACCGCTCCCAGTAAGGGTCGTCGAAGCTCTGCGACATCGCTTCCTCGATACCTTCGACGGGGACAGTTTCCATGGAAGGCGGCGGCGGAGCCGTTACGTCGGATTCCTTCAGCAGGTCCTGCGGAACTATCGCCTTGCCCTTGTCGGTGACTGCATCGACGATGTAGCCATCCGCCACCTCGGTGAGCAATACGTCCACATTCGCCGGGTCATTGGGAGCGGTACCCATGGAGGTGCAGAAACACTCGGGGCGAGCTTCGCTGCAGGAGAGACCTATCAGCGTGGTCTTGTCGCGATGCCGCCCGTAAAGAGCGTCGGCGGGCTCGTTCAGAAAGGGCTTGTCCAGCAGGGCGATGCCCAGGGCATCACACGGGCGCACCCCGAAAATCACGCTCTCCTCCACATCTTCGTTCGGCACCAGCTCGATCCCCCCATCCTTCTTCTCCACGCTGAACAGCGTCTCGGTGGCGGGAAAGAACCACTCCTTGGGAGAGAGTACGGTATTGGTGAAATCGAGAGCGATATCCTCGACCTTGGACACCTTTTGGAAAAGGGTCACCCCGGCCTCATCGACCGGCGCTATCAGCCTGTGGCTCTCACTCAAGCGGCCGAGCCACACCATGAGGTCGCTCTTGGATATAACCTGCGTCATTCTCCGATCCCCAGTTTCTCGTCCTTGTCAAAGGCTCCCAGGGGCTGCATCTCCTTGTCATCGAGCCCTGCCTGGAAGCCGAACAGGCCTTCCACATCCTTTGCCAGCTTGCGATTGAGAAGGCTGAGGGGAATATTCACCGGGCAGACCCGCTCGCACTCATTGCAGCCACTGCACCTGCCGGCGAGGTGGTAGGCGCGAATGGTGTGCCAGATGCGGTTCTCCTCCGGGGCAATCCTTATGCCGACCCACATCGGGTCCAGCTTGTCGACGAAGCATTCGGTGCAGTAGCAGCCGGGGCACACCTGGCGGCAGGCGTAGCAGCGGCAGCAGCGGTCAAATTGCTCAGCCCAGAACGCCTCCCGCTCCTCCGGTGACTTGGCCTCCATCTCAGCGACAGCAGCGTAGTCCTCGGCGGAGGGCGGCGATTCCTCCCGCGGCTCCCCTATCAGGAAGTCGTAGACCACCGGTGTGTGCTGGTGGCAGTACTGACACCGCGCCTGCTTCGCCTCGCCAACGCGGTTCCACCCCGTCTCTACGACCCCATCACATACCACCCCGATGATAGAGACGTCATCCCGACTGATCTGCCCTTCGTTGAGGAGCACATTGATTGCGCGGGAGTCACATGGCTTGACCACGATTCCGGTCTTCTTGCCCTTGCGATTCACCAGGTAGCCCACCAGGTTGTGGGTACAGGTCTCGTCGAAGATGAGATCGTTTACCTTCTCCGGCTCATAGACAAACAGTGGGCGAGCGGTCACCCCGTCGGTTGCCCGCCCGTAGCCGATGACACAGTCGACCGCCTCGCTCGTAAGCAGCTCCCGGGCCTTGTCGCGTATCTGCTGCACCAGTTCAGGCCCCAACTTCAACCTCGCTCCTCGGCCCCAACTCGACCAGGTCGTCGGTGAACGACGTGATTACGTTAGAGAACCTCTTTCCTTCCGCCGCTGAGACCCACTCCACCCGCAGGCGTCTGCTGTCAATGCCCAGGTACTCCAGAAGGGAGCGGAAAACGGCCAGGCGGCGGCGCGCATAGTAGTTGCCCTCAACGTAGTGGCAGTCGCCGGGATGGCAGCCGGCGATGAGAACGCCGTCAGCCCCCTGCTGAAACGCTTTGATGATAAGAAGCGGGTCAACCCGCCCCGAACACGGGACGCGTATAATACGTATATTGGGGGGATAGCCCATGCGGCTGGTGCCCGCCATATCGGCGCCAGCGTAGCTGCACCAGTTGCACAAGAAGCCCACCATTCGGGGGCTGAAACCCTCTACTGCCATAGCGAAGCAACCTCCGCCAGCAATTGCTGTTGCGTGAAGCCGCGCAGGTTGGCCGCTCCACAGCGACAACCAGCGGTACACAGGCCGCATCCCTTGCACAGGCTCTCGTTCACCACCGCGATTGTCCGCCCGTCCCTGGTTGTCCCGGGTTCAATCGCGTTGAACGGACAGAGCTCGACGCAGAGAAGACATCCGCTGCACTTGGCCGGGTCTATGGCCGCCACCATCGGGTCGGTGATAAGGCTCTCCTGGCTGAAGAGGTCGGTCACCTTCGAGGCGGCGGCGCTGCCCTGGGCCACGCTCTCCGGAATATCCCTTGGCCCTATGCAGCAGCCCGCCAGCAGAATGCCATCCATCTGGGTCTCAACGGGGCGCAGCTTGACGTGCGCCTCAACGAAGAAGTGGTGGGTATCGTAGCTTATGTTGAGGGTCTGGGCCAGCTCCGCCGCCCCATCGCTGGGCTCTATCCCCGTGGCCAGTACCACCAGGTCGGCGGGAATCTCCACCGGGCGCCCCATGAGGCTGTCCTCGCCGAGCACTATCAGCTTCTTCCCCTCGGGGTATATCTTGGATACCCTGCCCCGCAGGTACAGCGCTCCATATTCCTCCTGAGCGCGGACGGCGAACTCGTCGAAGTCCTTCCCGCCAGCCCGAATGTCGATGTAGAAGATGTAGCACTGCACGTCGGGGTCATGTTCCTTGAGCATGATGGCATGCTTGGCCATGTACATGCAGCACACCTTGCTGCAGTAGCTTCGCTGCTTGTGCCTGTCCCGCGAGCCAACACAGCTTATGAACACCACCGTCTTGGGATGGGCGCCATCCGAGGGACGGACAACCTCCCCACCGGTTGGCCCCGACGCGTTCATCAACCGCTCGAGCTGCAAGCTGCTGATGACGTCGGGGTACCGGCCGCCCCCGAACTCCTCGTACACCGAATGGTCGAAGGTCTTGAAGCCGGTCGCCACAACGATGGCCCCGAACTTCTCGGTGATGATCTCATCCTCCTGACTCCAGTCGATGGCCTGCGAAGGACACATCTTCTCGCAGATGCGACACTGCGGCGGTGCCTTGCCCTCACCGCCTTCCTCCATGAACTTGACGTACTTGATATAGCGGCAGTGGTCGACATCGACAACCGGCTTGGGCGGGACTGCTTGTGGGAAGGGGATGTAGATTGCGGTCCGCTTGCCCAGTCCCAGGTCGAACTCCGCGTCAACCTTCTCGGGACACTTCTCCCAGCAGGTGCCACACCCGGTACACTTGGTGTGGTCCACCTTCTTCGCCTTCTGCAGAATCTCCACCTCGAAGTTGCCCACGAAACCGCTGACCTTCTGCACCTCGGCATAGGTGCGAAGAGTGATATTCGGGTGCTGCCCCACGTCCACCATCTTGGGTGCCAGGATGCAGGCGGAGCAGTCCAGCGTGGGGAAGGTCTTGTCGAGCTGCGCCATGCGTCCGCCTATGGTAGGCTCCCGCTCCACCAGCACCACTTCGTAGCCGGCGTTGGCAATGTCCAGAGCGGCCTGACTCCCGGCCACACCACCGCCAATCACCAGGGCTCGCTTGGTGATTCCGGCTTCCTTGGGGAAGAGCGCTTCGTGACGGTTGACCTTCGCCACCGCCATCCTGATGAGCTCAATGGCCTTGTCGGTGGCCCGCTCTTTGTCGTGGCCATGCACCCAGCTACAGTGCTCGCGCAGATTGGCGATCTCCAGCATGTAGGGGTTCAATCCCGCCGAGGCAACGGTGTTGCGAAAGGTTCTTTCGTGCATGCGAGGCGAGCAGGAGCCAATGACAACCTTGTCGAGCTGGTTCTCCACTATCGCATCCCGCACCGACGCCTGCCCCGGCTCGCTGCAGGTGTACTTGTTGTCATCGACGAAAACGACCTGGGGCATCTCCTTCGCTGCCTCCAGGACCCTGGCGACGTCCACCACGCCGCCGATGTTGGTCCCGCAGTGACAGACGAAGACTCCTATCCTGGCCATCTGTTTGACCGTCCTTCCAACTGGCTAGCCCAGTTCCTTGCTTTTCAACATTGGCCTGGGGTCGACGAAGTGCTTCTCCAGGCCTAGCTCGTGAGACGAGTAACCCAGCGCCAGACCCACAAGCTGAGTGAAATAGAGAATCGGCAGTTCGAAATCGTCTCCGTACGTCTTCTTCATATCGTCCTGGGTGGTGTCCAGATTGCTGTGGCACATGGGGCAGGCCACGGCAACGCAGTCGGCGCCCGCCTGCTTGGCATTGCGCAGAATCCGATGCGCCAGCTTCACCACGATGTCGGGACGGCTGAAGGGCAGGCTGGCCCCACAGCACTCCGTCTTGAAGGCCCAGTCAACAGCCTCAGCCCCAAGTGCGGCCATGAGGCTGTCCATCTTGTGCGGGTTCTCCTCATCGTCGAAGCCCACCGTCTCCCTGGGGCGGGTGAGCAGGCACCCGTAGTAGCAGGCCACTTTCAGGCCCTGGAGCGGCCTCTCCACCGGGTAGCTCACCTCTTCGCTGTCCAGCGCCTGAAGCAGGTGAACTATCTCAACGCTGTTCCCGAAATCCTTGCCTGTGATCTCCTTGAACTGGTCCAGCTTCTCCGCGTCGCCAAGCTCGTGGGCAGCGATCTTCAGGCGTGAAAAGCACATGGCGCACGCTGTGGCCAGAGGCAGGCCCTCTTTCTCGGCAATCACCAGATTGCGTGCCGGCACCACCACGCTCAGCGTTTCATCAAGGGTATGAGCCGCCGAAGCCCCGCAACAGGTCCAGTCCGGCAGCTCTCGCAGTTCGATTCCCAGCTTCTCGCACACCAGCCGTGCCGAGACGTCGTATTCCTTCGCGCTGGAGAGTTGGGTGCACCCGGGGTAGTAGCTGTAGACAGTCTCCATCACTCGCCCTTCTCTCCGGGTTCTTGCGGCGCCGCTCCCGCCTCCAGGCTTCTCACCTTGCGGAACAGCTCCTTGACCTCCGATGCCCCCTTGACACGACCGGGCCGGATCTTGCTGATCTTGCCCTTCTTCAGCATGCCGACGGCGAGCGAGCTGTGACCGAGCGGGTCTTTGCTCGCCACGTTGTATCTCAGGCCCAGCTCCAGCTCGTGGACACGCCCCCGGTTCTCAATCATTCCGAGGAAGATGCGCTGGAAGGTCTCGATGTGCTTGTCGCCAGGCTTCACCTTCTCCCGTACCGCCTGATGACGCAGGGTCTCCAGCACCCTGGCGATGTCGATCTCTATGGGGCAGCGAGCGGAGCACGTCTGACAGGAGAGGCACACCCAGATTGCGGAACTGGAGAGCACGTCGTCCTTCAGGCCAAGCTGTATCGCCCGCATGATCTGGCGAGGGTTGAGGTCCATTGCGTAGGAAACGGGGCAACCTGCGGTGCATTTTCCACACTGGTAGCACTGGAAGATGCTCTGCCCGCTCTCCTCTTCCACCTGGCGGCGGAACTCGCTGTTAGCCTGAGGGGTTACTGTACCTGCCGAAGCTTCCAGTTTCTACCCTCCGCCAACAGACCGGTGGAGTATCTCAACACTACAGTCCATTGATTCTTAACGCGCGCTCTACCATCTTGTAGTATACCAGACGTGTCGCTGCAAGTAAACCGCCTTCTGGCCATAAATCCCATGCGTTTTCCCCCGCATTCACAGGGCTGCGCCTCAACCCGCGGCCCGCTGTGCTGACACGAGCACGCCAAATGGCAAGCCTGCCCCTCGTATGATAGAATGTGAGTGGAGCCCCTTTGATGCACGGGCTGGCCAGCGCGCGGAGCATACTCGATCTTCGTGCGCAGGTGTCCAAGCACCACAACGGTAGCGTGGAGACGACATGACGGAGATAAAGGTCCTTCAGGATATACTCAGCGCCAACGACCGCATAGCCGACAGGAACAGGAGATTGCTCGATGAGAAGGGCGTGTTCGCCGTCAACCTCATGGCTTCTCCCGGCGCCGGCAAGACCAGCCTGCTTCTGGAGACCATAGACAGGCTCAAGGGCAAGCTCGGCATCGCCGTCATCGAGGCCGACATCGCCTCGAGCCTCGACGCCGACAGGATCGGCAGCGAGGGGATAACGACCATCCAGATAAACACCGGCGGCGATTGCCATGTCGACGCCAACATGCTCAACAACGCCCTGGAGAGCATGGCCCTTGAAGGCATCGACCTCCTCATCCTGGAGAATGTGGGCAACCTGGTCTGCCCCGCCGAGTTCAAGCTGGGGGTGGACCGGAGCGTGATGATATCCAGCGTACCAGAGGGCGACGACAAGCCCTACAAGTACCCCTTGATGTTCAGTATTGCCAACGCCGTTCTCATCAACAAGACCGACCTCGTGCCCTACGTTGAGTTCGACTTTCGCAACTTCAGTCGAGGGGTTGGCGTGGTCAATCCCAAAGCGGCGCTCATCCAGATTTCATGCAAGACCGGGGAGGGAATAGACGATTGGGTCTCCTGGCTGCTGGGTGAGATGGGGAAGTAAGCCGGCCTCGTCCCGCCGAGTTGCCGCCTGGCCGCCTATTCCGAGCACCGGGGCAGTAGTACAGCAGGTTTCGCTCGATAGCAATGACCACAACGGAAGCCTCCAAGCGTGTTTGTGTCAGCGTCCGCGGCGTCGTCCAGGGCGTCGGCTTCAGACCATTCATCTACCAGCTGGCAACCAAACACCGCCTGACTGGCTGGGTGGTGAATACGTCGGGCGATGTCAAGATCGAGGTGGAAGGCAAGCAGGAGGCGCTCCACCGGTTTCTGCTCGAACTGCGGCGTGATGCCCCTCCCCTGTCCAACATCGAGGAGGTGGTGGCCGAGGAGGCCGCACCCGCAGGCTATCCCGTCTTCGAGATACGCCACAGCCTTGCCGAGGAAGGCAAATACCAGCTCGTCTCTCCCGACATCGCCACCTGCGACGCGTGCCGCAGCGAGCTTCTCTCCCCCGACGACCGCCGCTATCGCTATCCCTTCACCAACTGCACCAACTGCGGGCCCCGCTTCACCATTATCGACGATATCCCCTATGACCGTCCCAACACCACCATGCGCCATTTCACTATGTGCCCCGATTGCCAGCGCGAGTACGACGACCCGCTGGACCGACGCTTTCACGCTCAGCCCAACGCCTGTCGTGTATGCGGCCCGTCCCTTCAACTGCTGGACGCGGAGGGGAAGCCTGTTCCCTGCGACGACGTGCTCACGGCCGCGAGCGTATTGCTCAGAGAGGGAAGAATCCTCGCCATCAAGGGGCTGGGAGGCTTTCACCTGGCCTGTGACGCCACCAGCAGCGAGGCAGTGCAGTCGCTGCGGGACCGCAAGAAACGTCCCTACAAGCCGCTGGCGATAATGGTGGATACCATGGACTCGGTCAAAGAGCATTGCATCGTGTCGGCGGAGGAGGAGACGCTGCTCACCTCCCCGCAGTGCCCCATCGTGCTGCTTCCGTGGAAGGAAGGCTCCGCCGTCTCGAAGAACGTGGCTCCCGAACTCAAGTACCTCGGCGTGATGCTGCCCTACACCCCGCTTCACCACGTGCTGCTCCGCGAGACCGGCCTGCCGCTGGTGATGACCAGCGGCAACATAAGCGAGGAGCCCATAGCCAAGGACAACGACGAGGCGCTGCGCCGCCTCAGGGGCATCGCCGACTTCTTCGTCATGCACAACCGCGATATTCATGCCCGCTACGACGACAGCGTGGCCATAGTGGAGCGAGGGAAACCGCAGCTCATCAGGCGGGCGCGGAGCTATGCACCGTATCCCATCCACCTTCCCTTCGATGCCAGGCAGGTCCTCGCCTGCGGCGCCGAGCTGAAGAACACCTTCTGCATGACCAAAGACAACTATGCCTTCATCAGCCAGCACATCGGCGACATGGAGAACCTGGAGACCCTGCAGCACTTCGACGACACCATCGAGCTGTACAAGAGGCTCTTCCGCCTCGAGCCAGAAGCGATAGCCTACGACCTGCATCCGGAGTACCTTTCCACCAAGTACGCCAAGGAACGTGCCGCCGACCTGCCCCTCATCGGCGTGCAGCACCACCACGCGCACATCGTGAGCTGCATGGTGGAGAACGGCGTTCAGGAGCCGGTCATCGGCGTCGCCCTCGATGGCACCGGCTACGGCAGCGACGGCACCATCTGGGGAGGCGAGTTCCTCGTCGTCGACTACAAGAGCTTCACCAGGGCAGGCCACCTCGAGCCTGTCCCCATGCCCGGCGGGGCCGCCGCCATCGAGAGGCCCTACCGCATGGCCTTCTCGTATGTCTACTCTCTGCTGGGAGAGGAAGCCCTCGGCCGGGGGCTTCCCTTCCTCCGCGAGGCTGGCGGCGAGGAGATCGACGTGATGAAGCAGCAGCTCGAGAGGGGGCTCAATGCGCCCCTGACGTCCAGTTGCGGGCGGCTGTTCGACGGGGTATCGGCGCTGCTAGGCATCAGAGGCAGGGTCGACTACGAGGCGCAGGCGGCGGTCGAGCTGGAGATGGCGGCGACGGGTTACACGGGGGAGGCGCAGCCGTATCGCTACTCAATCGGGGAGCGCAACGGGTTGAAGGTGGTAATGCTGAAGGAGCTGTTCCAGGCCGTGCTTGACGACATCGGCCAGCGACCCACGCCGGCAATATCGCTCCGTCTTCACCGTACGGTGGCCGACATCGTGGCCGAGATGTGCCTGCTGGTGTCGAGGGAACATGGGTTATGTACAGTGGCGCTGAGCGGCGGGGTCTTTCAGAACCGTTTGCTGCAGAGGCTGACCGTCGCCGCTCTGGAGAGCAGGGGCTTCGAGGTGCTCACCCACGCGCTGGTGCCCACCAACGACGGCGATATCTCGCTGGGGCAGGCGGTAGTCGCTCTTTCGAACCTTGGGTGAACGCCCAAGAACACTATCGACGAATGCCAGGAGCGGACTGAAAGAACGAGCGCAGAAGGCAGAGAACGAGAAAATGTGTCTGGCAATACCGGTACAGATCAAGTCAATAGAGGGAAGCGAGGCTGAGGTTGAGTTCGGCGGGGTAACCCAGAAGATCAGCGTCCTGCTCACTCCCGAAGCCAGGCTGGGCGACTACGTTCTCCTCCACACCGGCTACGCCATAAGCGTCATCAACGAAGAGCAGGCACAGGAGACGCTGCGGCTGTTTGAGGAGATAGAGCGCCTGGCGGAGACGTAGCCCGCCGGCATGCCGCCGCAGCCGCAGGCAGACTCGATAATGAAGTTCATCGACGAGTTTCGAGACGCCGACATGGCCAGGGGTGTCCTTGGCCAGATCCGCCGCCAGTCCAGGCGACAGGTGAGGCTCATGGAGTTCTGCGGCGGCCACACCGTCACCATCATGCGGCACGGCATACGCCAGCTCCTCCCCGACACCATAGAGATGCTGTCGGGCCCCGGCTGCCCCGTCTGCGTGACCGCCAACGCCGACCTGGACAAGGCCATCGCCCTTGCCGCCAATCCCGAGATCATCATCACCAGCTTCGGAGACATGCTCAAGGTCCCCGGCAGCCGCTCCAGCCTGCAGCAGGCCCGCGCCGACGGCGGCGACGTCAGGATTGTCTACTCCACCCTCGACGCCCTCCAGGTCGCCAGGGACAACCCCGACAGGTCGGTGGTCTTCATCGGCATCGGTTTCGAGACTACCGCGCCCACCATCGCCGCCTCCATCAAGAAGGCTGAGGAGGAAGGAATCGGGAACTACCATATCCTGTCCCTGCACAAGCTGTGCCCCCCGGTTATCAAGGCCCTGCTCGACTCCGGTGAGGTGAAGCTCGACGGCCTCATCTGCCCCGGCCACGTGAGCGCCGTCATCGGCTCGCGCCCGTGGGAGTTCGCCGCCCACGACTACGGCATCGCCTGCGTGGTGACCGGCTTCGAGCCGCTCGACGTCCTGCTCTCCGTCGACATGCTGGTCAACCAGATCGAACAGGGCAAGCCAACCGTGGAGATCGCCTACCGCCGCGGGGTAACTCCCGACGGCAATCTGACAGCTCAGAACCTGATGCACGCCGTGTTCGAGCCGTCGCCCGCTGCGTGGCGCGGCATGGGGACGGTCCCGGGCAGCGGGTTGACACTGAGAAAGGAATACGAGAGGTTCGACGCGGAGCATGTCTTCGACATCGACCCGGGACCGACCATTGAGCACAAGGGCTGCATCTGCGGCGACATCCTCAGGGGGGTGAAGATCCCGCCCGACTGCAAGCTGTTTGGCACCGCGTGCACCCCGGAGCGTCCGGTGGGGCCGTGCATGGTCTCCTCCGAGGGAAGCTGCGCCAGCTACTATCACTATGGAAGCATCTGAGGACGAGAAGATACTCCTGGCCCACGGCAGCGGGGGCAAGCTGAGCCACGACCTGGTGGAGAAGGGCTTTGTGCCCTCCTTCGACAATCCCCTGCTCTCCAGACTGGACGATTCCGCAGTCTTCGAGGCCACAGGCCGCCTCGCCTTCACCACCGACAGCTACATCGTCACCCCCATCTTCTTCCCCGGCGGCGACATCGGCAAGCTGGCGGTGTGCGGCACGGTCAACGACCTGGCGATGAGCGGCGCTACACCGCTCTACCTCAGCGTATCCTTCATCATCGAGGAGGGCTTCTCGTTCAGTGACCTCAGCCGCATCGTGACCTCGATCCAGCAGGCCACCGATGAGGCGGGGGCCAAGGTGGTCACCGGAGACACCAAGGTGGTGAACCGCGGCAGCGCCGACCGCCTCTTCATCAACACCGCCGGCGTGGGCGCCGTCGCTGACGGCATAGACATCTCCGGTTCAAACGCCCGACCGGGCGACAGGGTCATCCTCAGCGGGCCCGTCGGCGACCACGGCATCGCCATCATGAGCGAGCGCGAAGGGCTGAAGTTCTCCAGCCCGGTCAAGAGCGACTGCGCCCCCCTCAACCACCTGGTGTCCGAGATGCTCCAGGTGTCGAGCGACATCCACTGCCTCCGCGACCCCACGCGGGGCGGCCTGGCCACCACCCTCAACGAGTTCGCCGCCCAGTCCGGCGTTGGCATCGTCATCCACGAGGAGGCCGTGCCGGTGCGGGACGCGGTGCGCGCCGCCTGCGAGATGCTTGGCTTCGACCCGCTCTACGTCGCCAACGAGGGCAAGCTGGTGGCCGTTGTTGCCCCCGACGACGCCGAGAGGGTGGTCGGCAGGATGAAGGAGAGCCGCTACGGCGCTGACGCCGCCATAATCGGAGAGATAACCGAGGACCATCCGGGGAAGGTGGTGCTCAGGACCACCCTCGGCGCCTCCCGCATCGTCGACATGCTGGTCGGCGAGCTCCTGCCCAGGATCTGCTGAGATGTGTGTGGCCGGGGTGTACTCCCGGGCTACGTATGCATCTTGCCCACGCTCGCTCATATCAGCAGTACCTTCTCTGGTCGACCAACGCGCGGTCCGCAGGTGTACGAGGCTAGCCCACAACGTGGATGAGACGGTCAATTGACTGGGCTAGTGGTTTGGCAACCACTCGCAGATACATCTGCCGTACAGCACTTGGCGCGATGTCCATCCTCGAGGCGATGGCGTTTCCCAGGTCGTCGATCAGCGTCAGAACCTCGACGACAACAAAGGCGGAATAGAGATCAAAGTCAACAACGTTTCTCCCTTCCCGATAGAGCACCGCTGGAAGCACTATTTCCGGAGACCGAGATCGGTCATAGACTTGAAAGAGCAGTCCATCTTCCGAGTTGCCGAAGATGATTCTGTGGTGCTTCCGGTGTGTGAGGAGGTCGCGAACGTTCTTTACGCCAGGCCACCAGCGCTCCGTGCTATCGACAATACCCCTGAGGTCATCTCCCAGTTGCTTCCGGTAGGGCCCATCTGAACCTAGTCGAATAGATCGCCAACCTGGAAGCCAGTCCCCATCTTCTCGTTTGAGTTGGGGTCCTGCGTGAATCACAACCACAGCGAGCGCGTCCATGAGGCTCGCGATGTCTATGTGGAAATCCTTAACGGCCAGCCCCATGTACATGCGCCAAGATGCCGCCTTTGGGTCCTGTGCCTGAGCAAACACATCAGGATCTGTCTCATACGCGAGAACAGTCTTCATCCACTCAACCAGTTGAAGCCTGACGAGCATGTCTGTCAAGCGCTCCGATGCGTAGGCGATTGCCACGCAAAGGGCCTTGGCACGCGCCGCTTTCTCGCGGATTGCCTGCCCAAGGCTCTGGTCGGCAGCCAGTCCGCTCCATCGACTACTGAGTTCGGCTCCTAGCCCTTCAAGGCTGGTCAACAGAATGTCGTTGGATTCACGAGACACGAAGAGGCTGCGAGCCCGATGTGAGCGAGATGAATCAGCGTCCATGTCAACAACGGCATCTAGGCTTGTCGCATTGTGCCAAGCCAGCAACTGCGAATCATAAGATACGGCCTGATGAACGTCAAGAACGAGCGGATAGTCTGGACAGCTGTCATCCGGTGGACAAAACAGGCAGTCTCGACCCTCCACCACGTTTGTGTAACCGACAGCCTGCCTGTTGACATCGCAGACCGCGCACACTACCTTACGCACACCAGTCAAGACGAGGGAGGGCGGCTATGTAGTCGACGAAGGCCATCTACGTACGGCAACATGACCGGCCTGGATAAGGCCGCGGAATAGACGCGATGGAGGAGAACGACGATGGACAACCCTCTGGTTCTCTACGAGGTGAAGGAGCAGATCGCCTACATAACACTGAATCGACCCGAG
>CAYTKL010000006.1:0-26176 GCA_964438305.1 uncultured Dehalococcoidales bacterium
GGGCCAGGGGAAGGGTTGACAAGTTCTCCGGCGGCATGAAGCGGCGGGTCAACCTCGCCGTATCGTTGATGGGCCACCCCAGGCTCCTGTTCCTCGATGAACCCACTGTTGGCATCGACCCCCAGTCACGGAACAACATCTACGAGACCATCGAAGGCCTGCGCAGCAAGGGCATGACCGTCCTCTACACCACACACTACATGGAGGAGGCCAGCCGCCTCTGCGACCGCGTCGCCATCGTCGACGGAGGGCACATAATCGCCATGGACACGCCGCTGGCTCTGAGGAGCCGCATCGGTCCGCCGGAGAGCGTGACCCTGGAAGACGTGTTCCTCAAGCTTACCGGGAGATCGCTGCGGGACTGAACCGGCATGAGCAAGCCTCTGCTCGTCGCACTGCACGAGGTCCGCATCTACCTGCGAGACAAAGGTGACCTGGCCTTCAGCCTCCTCTTGCCGGTAATCACCTTCGCTCTGATGTACGGTGCCTTCGGCGGTCAAGACACCTTCCATGGCACCGCCCACATGGTGAACGAAGACAAGGGAGGGGTGTACTCCGACCTCCTCGTCGAACGCCTGGATGCCCTGGACATCCTCGATGTGACCCTCCATTCTTCCAAGGACGCGGATGCCAGGCTGGACCGCGCCGACCTCCTGCTCGTCTTCTACATCCCCTACGGCTTCTCGGATGAGCTTTCCGAAGGAGACCAGGCGGAGCTGCTCGTCAAGCAGCGCGGCAATGGCGGCGACGAGGGCCAGATAGTCGCCTCCATCGTGCGCAGCGTGGTCGATGATCTGGCCCAGGAGTTCCACGTCCGTGCGCAGGTCAGCGAGGCGGTTGAGGGTGAGGGCATCAGCGATGAGCAGGTCGCCGCCACGGTCGACTACTTCATTGCGCAGCAGCGTGAAGACCCCACCGCCCACGTGCGTGAGGAGGCATTGGGCGGCAGCAGCGACCCGGTGGAGACGTTCCTTCCCAGTATCCTCACCATGTACGTCCTGTTTGCCGTCACATTGACGGCACGGGCGATAGTCGAGGAGAGACGGAAGGGGACTCTGGAAAGGCTAATGACCACCCGGCTTGAGGTGACGCAGTTGTTTACCGGCAAGTTTCTCGCCTTCTGCGCCCGGGGCCTGGTACAGACCCTCATCCTGATGCTCCTGGCCTACGCCGTCTTCCAGATGTTCACCCCGGCATCGTTCTTCCAGTCGGTGGCCATCGTGGTGGTCTTTCTCGCCGCGGTAAGCGGCCTGGGGCTCATCATCGCATCGGTGGCGCGCACCGAGGACCAGGCAGTCTGGATCGCTGTGGTGTTCACCATGGTAATGGTCATCCTCGGCGGCACCTTCTTCGAACTCCCCGAAAGCGGTGTGCTGGCTACTCTGAGCAACGTCTCGGTGAACACCTACGTCAATGAGGCCTTGAGGGCGGTAATCAATGAGGGCCGCTCACTCGCCGATGTGGGCGCGCAGCTCGCGGTGCTTGCCGTCGTGGCCGTTGTGTCTCTCGTCATCAGTCGGTTTCTATTCAAAGTCATGCCTGGAGGCAGATAAGAACCGTGAAACACGTCTGGTTCATAATGCTCAAGGACCTGAAGCTCTTCTCCAGGGACCGCATGGCCCTGTTCTTCTTCGTCCTCTTTCCCTTCGTCTTCGTCATCATCTTCAATTTCCTCCTCGGCGATGTGAGTGGCGGAGACGCGAGGATCGCCCTCAACGTGACCACGCTCGAGCAGCAGGAAGAGAGCATCAGCCATCTGATACTCCAGGCGATCGCCACTGAGGATGAATCGGATCTCGAACCCGGGGAGCCGATCATAGTATGGGACGAGGACTACCACGAGGCGCATGAGAAGGTCGAGAACGGCGAGATCAATGGCCTGCTCATCTTCCCGGAAAACTTCAGCGACGAAGTGATGCAGGGCGGCGGCGCCGAACTGACGGTGCTGGTGCAGGCGGACGCGACGAACAGCCGAGCCGCCCTCCGTGCGCTGGCCGACGGGATCGCATCGTGGCTCGACTCCCAGGCAGCGGCTGGCGATGCCACGGTCGCCCTTCTTGTCGAGCAGGTGGCGCTCGACCCCGATGACGCCGAGGCCATCGAAGAGGTCATGCGGGAGATGTACTCCGAGGAGAACGTGACCGAGGGGCAGACGTCCATTGTCGTTGACACTGAGACGGTGGGCGAAATGAAGACCGAGAGCGCGGCTAGCCAGGTGATCCCTGGCTACCTGGTGATGTTCGTCTTCTTCGCCGCCGCCCTTGGCGCTGAGATCATCGTCAAGGAGAGGGAGAACCACACCCTGGAGCGGTTGCTGGCCACATCCGTGCGGAAGAGGTCTCTGCTCGGCGGCGTATACGCCGGAACCGCGGCCAAGGGCCTGATCCAGATAGCAGTGTTCTGGGTCGTGGGCATTCTGGCCTTCGATATCGACCTCGGGGTATCACCCGCCGCCGTCGTCCTTCTCTCCATCCTGGTGGTTATCATGTCGGCGGCGTTCTCCGTCATGCTGGCCGCTCTGGTCAAGACACGGCGCAGCGCCGGGTCGCTGGCGGTACTCTGCGCCCTCATACTGGCACCGCTCGGCGGCTGCTGGTGGCCGCTGTTCTTCCTTCCGTCATGGATGCAGTCCCTGGCCAAGCTCACGCCGCATGGATGGGCCATGAGCGGCTTCAACAAGCTGATGCTCTTCGGTGCAGGGTTCGGCGACGTGGTCACGGAGATGCTGGTGCTCCTGGGCTTCGCCGCGCTCTTTGCCCTCATCGGCTTGTGGCGTTTTCGCACCAGTGCCGCATGACGAGGCCGGAGGCGCAGCCAAGCAGCGTGGGTAGGAGGCAAGATGACAGCACCTCGTACGTGCACAGCCCCCCACGGCCCCAACAAACGATGAAGCAGGTCCAGCTCTTGACAAAGACAGGACCGGCCATTACAGTCGCCAACACTGAAGAAGGCGGTCGTGCCGGTGCGACCACAGGCACAGAACCGGCAAAGAGCGTGAGTTCTCCTGGTGCACAATCGCCATGGATACGGTCACCTTTGCCATTCACGCGGCACTCTGGGTGCTGGGTTTCTTGTTCTTGTTCCACATACCTCTTTGCACAAGAGGTCGGCGCGGCCACCCCACCTCATACCCACGCATGTCGGTCATCATACCGGCGCGCAATGAGGAAACCACGCTTCCCAACCTGCTGGCCTCATTTGGAGAACAGAGCCTCACCCCCGACGAGATTATTGTTGTCGATGACCAGTCGGAAGACGGGACAAGGGAGACCGCTGACAGGGCAGGGGTCAAGGTGGTACAATCTGAACCACTACCCGCTGGCTGGACCGGCAAGACGTGGGCTTGTCATCAGGGTGCTGAACTGGCAATAGGCGACATCCTTATCTTCCTCGATGCAGATACTACTCTTGAGAGAGACGGACTCGCGCAGATTGTCGACACGTTCCTCGAAGAGGAAGGTGTGCTGTCGGTACAGCCCTATCACAGAACTCAGCGCCTGTACGAGCAACTATCTTCCCTTTTCAACCTGGTCATGATGAGTGCGATCGACGCGTTCACTGTCTTTGGGAGGCGGCTCAAGCCAACTGCGCTGTTTGGCGCCACACTGGTGCTGTCTCGCCAGCACTACTTGGAAAGCGGCGGCCACGAGAGGGTGAAAGGGAGGATACTCGAAGACGTAGCTCTGGCCAAGGAGCTGAGGAAACAGGGCATCCCCTTCCGTTGCCACGGAGGAAAAGGGACCGTCTCCTTTCGTATGTATCCCCACGGCCTCAGGGAGCTGGTGGACGGCTGGAGCAGGGGCTTTGCCTTGGGAGCGGCGCAAATCACAATACCGTCGCTCCTTGTGGTCGTCGCCTGGATCGTAGGGAGCATCGGCGCTATACGATACCTCGCCGAGTCTTCATTCACCGGCAACACCACTGCAATCGCGCTTTGGGCCTCTCTCTACCTGGCCTACGCCGCCCAGGTGTACTGGATGCTCTTTCGCATAGGGACGTTTCGGCTGTATACGGCTCTGCTATACCCAGTCTCTTTGCTCTTCTTCATCCTCGTCTTCGCCCGCTCCTCGCTACTCGTCCTGCTGAGAAGGCGCGTCGACTGGAAAGCAAGAACCATAGACCTGAGAGGTAAGGTAACCCAGTAATGGTCATTCACTTGACCGGTCTCTGGCTGGTGCTGATCGATTTCTGCACATGGCTCACCATCCACGTAGTCGTCTCCTGTGCCATCGCACATCCCCCGGTGCGCGTCTTCGACCCGGAGAGCTGGCTCTACCGGCAGCGGGGGTGGGAGAGGAACGGCAGGACCTACGAAGTGCTGTTTCACCCGAAGAAGTGGAAGGAGATCCTGCCGGACGGCGCCGCACTCTTTGAGAGCGGGTTCCGCAAGAAACGTTTGCAGAGTGCGGATGCGTCCTATCTGGCAGAGTTCGTGCGGGAAACGTGCCGCGCCGAGGTCACTCACTGGGCGATTTTCTTCTGCGCGCCTTTCTTCTTCATATGGAACCCGTGGCACATTGGGGTCGTCATGATAGCGTACGCTTCCTTCGTGAACATGCCCTGCATCATCACACAGCGATACAACAGGATACGAATGAACCGACTCCTCCGAAATCAACGTCTCTCCTCGGAGGCGCCCACTCAAGAAGAGCTGCGCTGAACTCACGTCGTGGCGGGCGGCTCACCTAGAATGTCGCGCAGGGCCGCTCTCGCCGCATGATAGCCACACATCCCGTGTACGCCAGCGCCCGGCGGAGTCGAGTACGCCGTGCGGAGCAGAGCGGGCTGGATGAAGAACTGCCCAAAGTCCTGGGCTCCCCCCCGCGATGTCGCCCCCTGCATAGTCCGGATTGCAGCATTCCATATCGAGCGGCGACATCGCACTCCGTGCCAGCGTTATCGACGCCGACAAGCCGTTGGGCCCGGACACCACAACGACCGCGTCACAGGCGCTATTCCGTGCCATTCTCCGTGCTGTCACGCTTGCGCCTGAATAGTCTGCCAACGGAGCGAAACGGCCAGGTGGTCATCACGTACAGAAGGGTCCTGATCTGGGCGTTGTGCCACAGATTGCCAAACTCGGACCACTGCAGCCTAGCGTCGATGCATGCCTTCTGCACGTCAACCGCCGCCTCGACACCCAGGTGGGTAGCCATAGACCCCAGGACGTGGCGCCATATCCTTTCCTGGAATTTGGCCCCCAGAAGGCGGAAAGCCATTTCGTAGACGGGGTCATTGGCGCGGGCGAGGCCCTGTATCTGCGTCACTGTAGACCCATCCTCCTCAAATGCGCTGAACGTGACCCAGCCGGACTCCGGATGGCCCTGGGGTGTCATCAAGGTGAAGGACTCGTCGTCGGCATACATTACCAGCACACCGGTAGCCACCGGCCCGCCCGGGGTAGACGAGTTGATTAGCACTACCTCGCCAGCCTGGATACCCGCCGCCGACGGGTAGAATCGGTTCTGCTGCGGCTGGAAACTGGGGAAGTTGCCCTTGAGAACTTCGATGGCCTCGGTAGGTGTGGTGTTCACCCCTTCGAGGCGCAGGCGGTACGTCTTCTGCCACATCGGGCCAAACCCCTCGACGGGTCCCACAACGCGACGGCCCGCCACGTTCAGATTCGTGGCTTCCGCCGGCATGTCAGGGACCCTCAGCTTCGAGACCAGTGGAGCCCACTGAGAGGCAACGCGCGCCTCATCCACCTGGGGTGCCCTCGATAAGTCCGTCGCTCCCATCTCCGCACCTGCCCCGGGGGCTGACTCGCCCAACTGCGAAAGGGCTTCGGTCACGCTTCCATGGATGCGAAAGGCCCTGTCCAGACCGGTCAACTTGAACACATCGGCGTAGCTCCCGCTCAACCCGATTGCGGCAAGACGCTGGCGACGGTCCCTGGCCTCAATGCTGAGCTTGACCAGCAGGCTCACACCGGCGCTGTTCATGTGTTTCATCTCAGCGAAGTTGAGGACAACTGAGGAGCAACCTTCGCTGCATGCCCGGCTGTAGGCCTGCATGAGCGTCTCCTCGAAGAGAGCGGTGATCTCGCCTTCCAGCTCCAGCATGTGCGCCCCTTCAGTCAATCTAACGACGTTCATTCTTACCTCCGCCAATGTAGTATCCGACCATTGCCGCTCGATACCTGGACTTGAGCGGACGTAGCACGGTGACGGTTCTCGGTGGTGCCCGGTAGCATGCTGGACTGATGCTGTGCGAGGTCGCCAGGCCGTCCCGCTGATATGCCATTCGCCCCGCAGGGCACGGGTCAGCGTTCTCTCCACTGGCCGGCAGGCGGCCACAGGCTGGCCACCTCAGACAGTCGAGCGGACAGATAGCCGGGTTACACGCACGCTTGCGCGGACCGCCCCATCTACGCGCCGCGTCCCGCTTTCCCCGAATAGTGACGTAAAGCGAAATCGCGCCCTATTCGATCTTCTCCATGTCCTCTTCGCAGCAGACGAGGGTGCCGCCGCCAACCTTGGTCACGGTTACCTCGTTGCCGCAGACATTGCACCTGTACTTCTCGCCGACCTTCTCAACTCCCATCGCTGAACCTCCTTCACACGCAGATACGACAAGAACGCCAGTTGCGATCGGGGCGATATGTCTGGTGCCCCTCCGGCACGGCTATCGATTGACCGAAGTCACAGTATAGCAGGTCGCGCTGGAATCACCAATCTCCCCACAGGCTTTGACCGTCCTTGCGCCGCAACGGCCACCACCCCCGACGCCACGGACGGCTTCAGCCAGGCTGCCGCCCTCCCCCTGCTCATCCAGGGCAAGCTGCTTCAACGATGCGGGTTCCACTGGACACCGAGTCGTCGATGGTGCTACCATTCAGCCAACCCAGCGGGGACAACCAGCCCTGCGAGGCCCGAAGCCACAGCCCTTTGGTGTCTGAGAAGGTCCATCGCGCGATTCAGACCGGGGCCAGTGCGGGCCACGGTTCACGGTATGCACATCCATCTGGAAACGCAGCCAGTTCATTCTGACCGGAAGGGACTTTGAGTTGAGCCTTCTGCGACGCTTCTTGCCTGTGGCATATGCCGTCCTTGTGGTGCTGGTCGTCGGTGTTGTCGGCTACATGGCGATCGAGGGATGGTCATTCCTTGACGCCCTTTACATGACGGTGATTACAGTCAGCACTGTAGGCTACTTCGAGGTACACAGTCTCTCGACAGCAGGGCGCGTTTTCACCGTTGTCCTCATCATCGGCGGCGTGGGCGTCATGCTATACGCCCTCACGTCAATCGTTCAGTATCTCACCGAGGGATACCTGGGTACTCTTCTGGGGAGGAGTCGAATGAAGGGGAAGCTATCGAAACTCAAAGGGCACGTCATCCTCTGCGGCTACGGCCGCGTCGGACAAGAGGTGGCCAGCGCGTTCAGCGATGAGAAGACCGAGTTCGTCGTCATTGAACAGAGCCAGGAAGCCCATGCCAAGGCCGCCTTTGACGGCTGTCTCTGTCTGCAGGGTGACGCCACCATGGACAGCGTACTGGAAGAGGCGGGAATACACAGCGCCCGGGCGCTGGTGGCGGCAGTCGGCACCGACGCCGACAATATCTACATTACCCTCTCGGCCAGGGGCATGAACCCCCACCTCGCCATCGTGGCCCGCGCCAGCACTGAGGAGTCCGAATCCAAGCTGAGGCGGGCGGGCGCGGACCGCATCATCTTCCCCCTGCGTGTTGGCGGGCAGCGAATGGCGATGTCCGCCCTTCACCCGCTGGTAGTGGACTTCATCGACACAACCCTACGGGTCCATGGCCGCGAACTGGTTCTGGAAGAGGTGACCGTGGGGCCGACCTCGCCATTGGCCGGGGTCAGCATAGGCCAAGGGCAGCCCCACACTGTCGGGACAGCCATTCTTGCAGTGAAGAAGAAGGACGGCGACGTCCTGACCAACCCTCCTCCCGATACCCTGGTGGAGACGGGAGACCAGCTCGTCGTAATCGGCAGTCGCGAACACCTGCACCTTCTCGAGGGACCACCATGACGACGCCTGGCATCGCCGTTTTCTCGTCCATTCTGTCGCTCCTTGGCTGACGCCGGATGCAGCGGCGGTGCCGACATGATGCGATACCTTCAGCTTCTCAGGCCACCGACCACAAGGTTCTCCGATACTCTGGTCTACATTCTCCTCTGCCTTGTGACAGCGGTCTCAGCGCCGCCGGCGTCAATCCTCAAGAGAAGAACACTGCGACAGTCTGTGTCCATCATCTTCACCAGCCTCATGCCCAGAGACCTCCTCATCGACTTCATGGGAGTCAGGTTTCTCGCCAGAAAAGGAAGAGCGGACATGCTGCTGCTCAACCCGCTCAGCAGTGCCGAGACCTGGGACTACTTCACACCACGGGAGGGTGACGTCGTGGTTGATGTTGGGGCGCACGTTGGCAAGTACGCTCTGGTTGCCGCCAAGTGTGTCGGCACAGCAGGCAAAGTCGTAGCCATTGAAGCGCATCCGGACAACTTCCGAGCACTGGCCAGCAATACCCGTTTCAACGGTTTCCACAACGTGTTCTCCTCAAACGTCGCCGCCTTCAGTGAAGACAGCAAGAGGCTGAGGTTGTTCGGTCAATGGGACGCTGCCTACACCCTCAAAGCGTGGCATCCACACTGCATCGGCATCGACACGAGAACCACGGACTCGATTCTGAGCCAATACGGCATAGACAGCGTGGACTGGGTGAAGATAGATGTGGAAGGTGCGGAGGTAGATGTCCTTGCCGGCATGAAGAGGGTCATAGGCAACAGCCCAAACCTGAGAATACTGATCGAAGTCAGCTCCAGCAATGAGCAGGAAGTTGACAACATTCTTGGCGACTTCCGCAAGACTCGGATCAAAGGCCGTGACATGCTGTACTGGAGGGACCAGGCAGAAGATTGCCCCGGTAAGCCCGACTCGTGCCAGGAGAGTAGTTGATTTTGCCTCCAGCGTTCCATTATACTCACTGGTAAGCCATCCGCTGTAAGCAACATCCCATTGGAAAGAAGAGGCCTCTTGTGACCAACAGAGTAGTCGTGACTGGTATAGGAGTAATGAGCCCGTTGGGACTGGACGTCGACTCGATGTGGCAAGCCATGATCGCGGGCAAGTCCGGGGTGGACTACATCACCGCTTTCGATGCCAGCCCCTACATGACGAAAATCGCCGCTGAGGTCAAGGGCTTCGACCCCGCTCAGTACATGGACCGCAAAGAGCTGCGGCGCATGGACAGCTTCGCCCACTTCGCAGTGGCCGCTTCACGTCAGGCAGTGGAGCACGCCCGTCTCAAGATCGATGCCTCCAATGCCAACGACATCGGTGTAATAATCGGAGCAGGTTATGGCGGGCTGAGCACTGTCCTCAGCCAGTACGAGGTACTCAAAGAGAGAGGCCCTGAGAGGGTGAGCCCTTTTCTCGTTCCCATGATGATCGCCGATACCGCCTGCGGGGTAGTCTCCATCATGCTCGGCGCGAAGGGCCCCAACTACTGCATAACCTCCGCCTGCGCCAGCGGTTCCGATGCCGTTGGCGACTCCTACGAAATCGTCAAGCGCGGCGATGCCGAGGCGATGATCGCCGGAGGCACCGAGGCGCAGATAATCCCGCTCACCCTTGCCGCCTTCAACGCAGCACGAGCCATATCCACGAGGAACGATGAGCCGCAGAAGGCATCCCGGCCCTTCGATGCCGAGCGCGACGGTTTCGTCATGGGAGAAGGGTGCGTCACACTCATCCTGGAAAGCCTCTCCTTTGCCACCAAGCGGGGCGCACCTATCCTCGGTGAAATGATAAGCTACGGCGCCTCAGCCGATGCCTACCACATCACCCAGCCAGCGGAGGACGGTGAAGGCGGCGCACGGGCGATGGCTGCGGCTCTGCGCAAGGCAGGCATCGAGCCTGAACAGATCGATTACATCAATGCTCACGGTACCTCCACGCAGCTCAACGATAGGAACGAGACAATCGCGATAAAGACCGTCTTCGGGGAGCACGCCTACCGTGTCCCGGTCAGCTCGACGAAGTCCATGACCGGGCACCTCCTCGGTGCCGCAGGCGCCATTGAGGCAGCGGCATGTATTCTCACTATCCAGAACGGAATCATCCCGCCAACGATAAACCTCACAAACCCCGACCCCGAGTGCGACCTCGACTATGTGCCCCACGTAGCTCGGCCGGCAAAGGTGGAAATAGCCATGTCCAACTCCTTTGGCTTCGGTGGGCACAACTCCACCCTAATCTTCCGAAGGTACAACGAGGCATGAGACATTGAAGCGCGCCCGCTGGCAAATGCCTCCGCAGCTGCCACAAGAACAGCTTGCCGCAATGGACTTGCCCCCGCTGATGGTTCAGCTCCTCCACAACCGAGGCATCACCGACCGCGCCCAAGCAGAATCCTTCCTTGCCGCAGATGAGCACCTCCTGAACGACCCGTTCCTTCTCCCCGACATGAACAAAGCCGTGTCCAGGATCTACAGTGCTTTGCTCTCCGGAGAGAAGATCGCCATATACGGCGACTTTGATGCCGACGGGATGACCGCCACCGCTATCCTCGCCGAGGGCATCTCGTTTCTCGGTGGCACTACTATCCCCTACATTCCGCACCGCGTCGAGGAGGGCTACGGCCTCAATCACACGGCCGTGCGGAGGCTGCACGGGGAGGGTGTCAGTCTCATAATCACCGTGGATTGCGGCATCAGCAACGCTGATGAGGTCGACAGAGCCCGAAGCATGGGCCTCGACATAGTGATCACCGACCACCACACCGTTCCCGAGAGAATGCCCCAGGCCGTCGCTGTGGTCAATCCCAAGCGAGACGATTCTGACTACCCGTTTCCGAAGCTCGCCGGAGTGGGCGTCGCGTTCAAGCTCCTCCAGGCACTCTTTAGCTCGCTGGGCAAAGACGGCCATATCGATTCCTTCCTCGACCTCGTTGCCTTCGGAACCGTTGCCGACATGGAGCCGTTGCTCGGCGAGAACCGCTACCTGGTGAAGCGCGGTCTGGAGCTGCTGCGCGCAACGAAACGCCCGGGCCTCAGGGAGATGGCCAAGTGCGCTGGCGTTTCTATCTCGAGCGTTGACCCCGAGGTCATTTCCTGGTCTCTTGGACCTCGCCTCAACGCCGCGGGAAGGCTGGAGCATGCCATGGCAGGCTATGACATACTGCTGACCGAGTCCGTGGAAGAAGCCCAGAAGCTGGCCAAAGTGCTGGAGAGAAGGAACAGCGAGCGCCAGAAGGTGACCGAGGCCGTTCTCACCAAGGCACGCCAGAAACTGCTTGCTCGGGGCACCGATTCACCCATTCTGATCGTTGGCGATGAGGACTTCCGCAGCGGTGTGGTAGGAGTCGTTGCCGGCAGGCTTGCCGACGAGTTCTATCGCCCCGTCATTGTATTCGAGCAGGGCAAGAAGTGGAGCAGGGGAAGCGCCCGCAGCATTCGCGAATTCGATATCATCGCCGCTCTGAGCAGTTGCAGCAGTCTCCTTTACCGCTTCGGCGGGCATCCTATGGCGGCAGGATGTACTGTAGCCACGGAGAACCTGGAGGAGCTTGAGACGTGCCTGTCTCGCATTGCCAGCGAGGAGATCTCTTCCCTCGACCTTCGCCCGCTCATCCCCATTGATGCCGAGATCCCCCTGTCCACCCTCGACGGCAGTACCTTCCAGATGATGCAGAGGCTCGCGCCGTTTGGGTCTGACAATCCCTACCCAACGTTTGTCAGCCGCGACATCACCGTGGTGAGTCACCGCAACGTGGGCGCCGACGGCAAACACCTCAAGTTCAAGCTCAGAGACGGCAAGTCAACCTGGGACGGCATCGGCTTCAGATTGGGAAGCCTCGCCGATGAGGTTGTCCCCATTCTGGACATCGTGTACAACGTTGAGGTCGACCAATGGCGCGGGCGGGAGACTCTTCAACTCAACATCCTCGACTTCGCACCAGCCAGCTAGCCCCCTGCCCAACCAGGGCCCGCTACAGCCTCGCACCCCGGATACCCCATGGGAGCAACACGCACGCGCCAGGTCTGCATGGCGGTTGACACGCAGTGCGACGCTAGTGACTGGCTAGTGCATTTGCCGCAACATTATGTTAAAATACCCTCCTGTGAGCAAGGTGATGACCATGAGACAGGAAGTTGAGAGTTTCTTGAACCATCTTTCCACGGAGAAAGGCTTCTCCTCAAACACTATAGAGGCTTACAGAAACGACCTTGGGCAGCTTGCCAGTTTCATCGAGGACCAGGCCGCGGTGAAAGGTTACAAGTCTCAATGGGCCTCTGTCGACCGCAATATCCTCATAAGCTACATTCTCGATTTGAAGGAAAGAGGCTATGCGTCGGCAACTGTAGCCCGCAAGGTGGCTGCCATGAAGTCGTTCTTCGATTTCCTGGTCTCCGAGGGGGTCTCCCGCGCCGACCCTACAGAGAACCTCAGCTCACCGAAGGTGGGTAAGTCCTTGCCCAAAGCTCTGTCTACCAGGGAGGTCGAAGCTCTCTTGGACGAGCCGGCGAAGTCTTCCTCCGTGGAGGCAGTGAGGGACAGGGCCATGATGGAGTTGATGTATGCCGGTGGCATGAGGGTATCGGAGCTGGTGTCAACAAACGTTGGCCACGTCGACCTCGACAGCGGCTTCGTACGCTGCTTCGGAAAGGGTTCAAAGGAGAGACTGATCCCTATTCACCGCAGGGCAACCGAGGCCGTGGCGCACTATGTCAGGCAGGCTCGGCCTCAACTCCTCCGCAACAGCGACGAGGAAGCGTTGTTCTTGAACCGTCGCGGAGAGCGTCTAACGAGGCAGGGATTCTGGCTCATTCTCAAGGCTTATGTCAAGTCCGCCGGGATAAAGGCCGATGTAACGCCTCATACGCTTCGCCACAGCTTCGCCACTCACATGCTGAGGGGTGGAGCTGACCTGAGAGCGGTTCAGGAACTGCTGGGACATGCCAATATCTCCTCGACGCAGGTATACACCCATCTCAGCAGTGAACACGTGCACCAGGCCTACGAAAGGGCGCATCCCCGCGCCAACGAGTAGCGCTCACAGCATTGGCGCACCGCCTTCACGGTCAGCCTTTGGCAGGAACAGGAGTGACAAATGCCGCAGAAGAAATCTCACCGCGTAGCCTCCCGGCAAGCAGCGGCCAGCAAGGAACGCAAGAAGAAAAAGAAGGCACAGGCAACTCAGCATAGAGTCAAAGCCCCCGCGCCTACGCCCGAAGTGGTGGACGCTGCTCCTCTCGAGCCGGTGGCCCCTTCGATTCCTCAGCCAGCCCAGGAAGTCGAGCCCGCACGGCAGTACACAGGCAGAGACCTCCGCAAGATCGGCATTATTGCCGGCTGCATGATCATTATCCTCATCATCCTCGGCTTCGTACTGTAGGGGGCATGCTATGGCGGCCAGGGGCTTGGAAGAGCAACTGAAGGCATTGCCCCACAAGCCCGGCGTTTACCTCTTCAGAGACGCCTCAAGGAACGTGCTCTACGTCGGCAAGGCGGCCAACCTCCGCAGTAGGGTCCGAAGCTACTTCAGCACCACCCTGCCCCTGCCTCCCAAGCTCCACAGGATGATGGCCCGGGTCAGCGAATTCGAGTTCTTCGTCACCGACTCAGACCAGGAGGCGCTCATCCTTGAGTGCAACCTCATCAAGAGGCACCGCCCCCGCTACAATGTGCGTCTCAAAGACGATAAGACCTACCCCTACCTCAAGATTACGTTGAACGAAGACTGGCCCACCGTCTACATAACCAGGCGTGTGGAGCAAGATGGGAGCCGCTACTTCGGCCCCTACGCCAGCGCCGCTTCCATCAAGAAGACCCTCGAACTCCTCAGACGTCTGTTCGCCTTCCGCTCTTGCCGGAAGGAGATAGGCAGCGCCCACCGCAGGCCATGCCTTGAGTACGACATCCACCGCTGCCTTGGCCCATGCATCGGCGCCGTCTCCAAGCAAGACTACCGAGACGTCATCGACCAGGTGATAATGTTCCTCGAAGGCAGGCAAGAGAAGGTGGTCAAGGAGCTCGAAGGGAAGATGCGCCAGGCCTCGAGCCGGCTTGAGTTTGAACGAGCTGCTGTGCTGCGCGACCAGATCCACGCCGTGGAAATGGTCACCGAGCGTCAGAAGATATCGTCACCAGTGCTGGGCGACCAGGATGTCGTTGCCCTGGCCCAGGACAAGGACCAGGCGTACGTCGAGGTGTTCTTCATTCGCAACGGCAAGCTCATTGAGCGAGACCACTTCATCTTACAGGGGACCCGGGATGAGGAGCCGGGCCAGATCATTCGCAGCTTCCTCAACCAGTTCTATGACTCGGCGACCTATGTCCCGCCATCGATTCTGCTCCAGTACGCGCCCGAGGACCGCGCCACCATCAGAAGCCGCCTGATGAGCAAGAGAGGGAGCAAGGTGGCTCTCATAGTGCCGCAGCGTGGAGAGAAGAAGAGGCTCATCGACATGGTTGCGGAAAACGCCCGGCAAGGCCTGGAGCAACTCATGGTCAGGTGGCTCGCCGACCCCGAGACCACCGCCGCCGCCCTCGAAGAGCTGAGGCGGGAGCTCGGCCTGCCCCGTACGCCGAAGCGCGTTGAATGCTATGACATCTCAGATATCGGGGGTACCGCCGCGGTGGGCAGCATGGTTGTGTTCGAGGACGGGCAACCCAGGCCCTCCCACTATCGCCGCTTCCGCATCAAGACGGTGCAGAGCTCGGACGACTATGCCATGATGCAAGAGGTGTTGCGAAGACGCTTCAAGAGGGCGGCCGCGAAGGAAGAACACAGGGGAGACAGCGCCTGGGGGACAATACCTGACCTCGTGTTCATCGACGGCGGCCGAGGACACCTGTCCTCGGCCCTGGCCGCGATGGAGGAGATGGGCGTGGAGTCAATCCCCATCGCCGCCCTGGCGAAGGAGCGTGAGGAGCTGTTCCGCCCTGGCTTCGCTGAGCCCATACTGCTGCCAAGGACGTCACCGGCGCTGTACCTGGTGCAACGTATCCGGGATGAGGCGCATCGCTTTGCCCTGGGATACCACCACAGGGTGCGACGAAGCAAGGCGGTAGCTTCAGCCCTTGACAATGTCCCCGGTGTCGGCCCCAAGCGCAAGCGCGCTCTCCTCAAACGGTTCGGCTCAGCAAGAGCGATCAAGGATGCCCCCATCGACGAAGTTGCGGCGGTGGTGGGAATGACCCAGTCGCTCGCCGAGAAGGTCAAGGAGTACCTGTGAACGGCGGAGATGCGACGCTCTTCCGACACATGCCGTGCGACCTCTGCGGGACCGGCGACTTCGTGAGACTTGGCAAGCCGAAAGCCTCGAAGCGGATGAAGGGCATCATTTCGGTTCCGCTTGACATCTCCATAGTGAAGTGCGCCAACTGCGGCTTCTACTACACCGATCCCATGCCTTTCTGGCGGGAGGAAGACCTGCAGAGGATCTACGATGCCGCGTACTTCCCGCCCATGACCCGCTGGTGGACAGGGGTGAAGACGCAGGCTAACCCAAGACGCCGCCTCAACGCCATTGAGGCACATGCCGGTCGTCGCTCATTGCGTTTCCTCGAAGTCGGATGCGGGCTGGGATACGGCATCGAGGACGCCGTGAGGCGAGGCTGGGACGCCTGCGGCCAAGACGTTTCCCCCTTCTTCGCCGAGCAGGTGGAGAGCCGCCTCGGCGTACAGGTCTTCGTGGGCCAGCTCGGCGAGGCATGCTATCCGGAACACTCCTTCGATGCAGTCTACATCGACAGCGTGCTGGAGCACCTGCCGTCTCCCATGCAGATGCTCCGGGAAGTCCACCGCATCCTCCGGCCGGGCGGCGTAGTCCATCTGACGGTGACCAACGAGAGCGCTCTGGTCAACAAACTGAGGGGCCTGTTGCTCAAAATGGCAGCGGGCGAAAGGAGCCCGATACTGAGCCCTCTGGCCTATCCCGTTCACCTGGTCGGCTTCACGCCGCATACCCTCAAGCTCGCCTGCCGCAGCACGGGATTCGAGATGAGGAGCCTCGAGGTGCGCGCTGGAGCAAGCGAGTGGCGCAAGTATGGGATGCACAGCCTGAGACCGCTTCTGTCGAACCTCCTGTGGTCGCCGGTATGCCTCGTCGGCGAAACGGCGGGCAAGGGCATCGCGATTGAGGCCGTGGTCTCGGCCGGCAGGTAGAATCGAAATGAGAGTGGCGAAGGTCATCATCGGAGATATAGACAGCCTCACCGGCGGCTATCTGTACGAGAAGAAGCTGGTCGAGTACCTGAGACAGCAGGGCCACCGGGCGGACATAGTGAGCATCCCCAATCTCCCGTATGGTCTGCAGTTCCTGGCGAACCTGTGGCTGCCCCTCTACTTCCAGGTGAGGAAGTACGACGTCATCATCGAGGACGAGATGGCCCACACCGCGGTCTGCCTGTTCAATCTGTGGGCCAGGTACGTCAACAGGACCAGGGTTGTCGCCATAGTCCATATGTTCAGTTGCGTAGCGGCAGGGAGCAAGTGGCTGAGACCGCTGGTCAGGTCAATCGAGAAGACGATGCTCAGGTCGGCGAACCTTATCATCGCCAACAGCCGGCACACCAGAGAGGCAGCCGAGAAGATGGGCCTGCCCGCTGACGCTATCGTGGTGGTCTATCCAGGCCTCGACACGGGTCTGGCGAGAGAAACGAGGCCCCGGCACAGCGACACGATAAGGTTTCTTTTCGTCGGCAACTGGGAGCCTCGCAAGGGGTTGGACACCCTGATCGACGCGGTCTCCCTGCTGCATAACCCGCATGTGGCCCTCGACATCGTGGGGGAGGACAGTCTCCACCCACGGTACGCGAGAAGAGTCAGAAGAAACGTCTCAGTATCGGGGATGGAAAACAGCATACGCTTCCACGGGAGGGTAGGTCGGGAGTCAATCGCCAGGTTCTACTCTGCGGCGGACGTGTTCGTATTGCCGTCCTCGTATGAACCCTTCGGCATCGTGTTCGCCGAGGCTATGTCCTTCGGCCTGCCCATTGTCGCCGCTGATGCCGGTGGAATACCTGAACTGGTTGAACACGAGGACAACGGCCTGCTTGTCCCGCCCGACGATGCCGCTGCCCTCGCCGCCGCCATAGACAGGCTCGCCTCCAGCGCCGATTTGCGGGAGAGACTGGGCAAGAGAAGCTATGAGAAGTCCAGGGGATTGAACACCTGGGACGATTGCTTTACCACCATCCATGACCACCTCAAGAGACTGGTAGGTGAGGCGGCGTAGCGGCACGGGCATTCGATTGAAGGCCCCTACTTCCAGTACGAGGAGTAGGCCGAGGGCGACTCCCAGACGGTCACCTTCAGGCCACCGGCCTCATCCCCCAGCGCCACGGCCATCCCGTCGTAGATGTACCTGGACACGATCTCAACCGTCGGGTTGCAGTCTCTAAATGCCTCAATCTCGTTGAGGTTCTGGTAGTGGAGACCGCTCAGTATCTCGCGCAGGGCGTCCCTCAGCCTGGCAATGTCATAGAGCACCCCGGTCTCGTCCAGCGTCTCGCCCTGGATGACGACCTGGACCTTGTAGGCATGACCATGCACGCGGGTCGCCAGTCCGAAGTCCCCCTTCAAAGAGAGAACCGCGTCAAACTCCTCGACCACGCCTATTTCATACATAGCTGAGCACCACCTGCAATACCTCCTCGGGCCTACTGTCTATCTTCTCAAAGGCGCCGGGCGCCTGTTCGAACGGAACGATGTCTGAAATCAACTCCTCCAATCTCAACCGGGCCAGCAGTCGCAGCACAGTGTCCATCCTGCGCTTCGTGCTCCAGCGAGGCCCCAGCGCCGGGTTCAGATGCGAGACCTGGGAGCTCCTTATGGTCACCCGCTGCCGGTGGAATTCCTTGCCAAGGTGGAGCGTCACCGGCTTGACCCCGTACCACGACAGCACCACCACAAGCCCTTCGAACGCGACCGACCCGATCGCACCCTCCAGAGCCTCCGGCGCTCCGGAGGCCTCCACTACCACGTCCGCCCCTTCTCCCCCGGTGAGATCTCTGATGGCCTGAGCCGGGTCATGTCCGTGGGGATCGATGGCTACGTCGGCACCCAGCTCCTCGGACACCTCTCTTCTCCTCCCGATGCCATCGACGGCAAAGACCCTGTCCGCACCGTACCTCTTCATCAACTGGGTGACGAGCAGCCCGATGACGCCCTGGCCGAAGACGGCCACCGAGTCGCCAGGCCTTATACCGGCATCCAGAAGGCAGTTGAACGCCGTCTCCAGATTCGCCGTGAACACGCCGAGGATCGGCGGTACCCCTTGCGGCAGTTTGACCGCCACATCCTCAGATACTATGTAGTGCGTCTGATGCGGATGGTGAACGAAGACTACATCATCCAGGTTGAGGCGAGAGGCTTCCGGGCCAACCTGGACAACCTTCCCCACACTCGAATACCCGTACTTGATGGGGAAACGGAAGCTCCCCTTCATCGTCTTCAGCGACGTATCGAGCTCAAGGTCCGGGGGAACCTCACCCCGGTACACCAGCATCTCCGTTCCGTGACTTATCCCGGAGTACAGTGCTTCCACCAGGATCTCGTCACCTCTGGGAGTCTCTACTTCCTCTTCCCTAAGCTCTGCTTTCCTCGCACGGCTGAACCACAGACTTCTTGATTTCATCCCCTTCTACGTCAGCCTCTATGACCAGGTCTTCACCTTTCCTGTACGCTCTGGCGAAAGTGAGTTTGAGCACGTCGTCTACACCGCGAATGCTCAGGTCTCCCACCGCCTCGATGCCCTTGCCCATGACCTTGGGGGCGATGACCAGCACCACCTTGTCCACCAGCCTCCTGTCAAACAGGGAGGTGATAATCCTCCGTCCCCCTTCCACCAGTACGGATGATATCCCTCTCTTTCCCAGCGCCTTGAGCAGGTCCCCCAGGTCAACGTCCCCGCCTTCATCCTGTTCGACCATCAGCACCTCGACCCCCATCTTCTCCAGCTCGGCCAGCTTCTCCTCATCAGCCCGCAATGTTGTGGCGACGATGGTAGGAGCGACATCTTGATCCCTGAGAATCCTGGCGTTGGTCGAGATCCTCAGCGTTGCGTCAGGGACGATACGAATCGGGCTTCGGCCCCGGACCAAGCGCACCGTCAACTGAGGGTCATCGGCCATGACGGTGCCCAATCCCACCATTATGCCGTCGTGTAGGCTGCGAAGCCGGTGCGCCAGTCTCCTCGTCGAGTCGGAGCTTATCCACTGTGAATCTCCAGTGACGGTGGCAATCCTCCCGTCCAGCGTCTGGGCAAACTTGAGGCAGACAAACGGCATGCCTGTCTCTATGTACTTGAAGTAGGGCTGGTTCAGCCGATAACATTCCTCGGCGAGAACGCCCACCTTCGTTTCTATACCGTGTCCCCTGAGGATCTCGATGCCTTTGCATCGTACGTACGGGTTGGGGTCTATGGTGCCCACAACAACCCTTCCTATCTTGTGTTTGATAATGGCATTCACACAGGGAGGCGTCTTCTTCCGGTAGTGACAGCAGGGCTCCAGAGTGACGTAGAGGGTTGCCCCTGCCACCTCGCCCTTGGCGTCCTGAATGGCGTTGATCTCGGCATGCCTTCCACCATAGTACTGGTGATATCCCCGCCCTATTACCTCGCCATCCCTCACGATTACCGCCCCAACGGCCGGGTTCGGGCTCGTTTTGCCCAATCCCCTGCGCGCCAGGCGCAGCGCCATCTTCATGTAGTACTCGTCATTCACGTTATCAACTCAACCCAACGGACTCTCAACGGCCGGGGCGCCAGAACCCGATGCATATCCGGCATAAGTCACAACTCCCTCGCCGAATGTGAAGGGTGCCAGCCGCCCCAACTGGGAAGTCTGGAGTATCATAGACCGCTCTCCTTTGGGCAGTCAAGGAGAGAAGTCCGCCGCGGGAAAGCAACAGCAACGCACCGCCTCCACGTTGCTCGCTACGCCTGCGCTGCGGTATAATCATGTGAGCGAATCGTCGATTGCCGAAACAAGAAGAGGCTGTTCAACAGGGTAGTTGCCTGATTCATCAGGCAAAACCGCCCAGCGAATTGGGCAACTACAGTGACGGGGGACGAATGCAACCTCAGATTGAGAAGGAAGCGAAATGCAGCGTGTTTGGCCTGGAGGCTGTGCGACAACCCGTCATACCAAGCTAGCCCGGAGAACCCTGCGCGCCGTTGGAGGCGATGCTCCAACGTACCCGCGCTCTTGACACACTTTCCCGTGAGAGAGCGACATGGAGAACTCATGCTATGACGCAAAGGCTATCTGACATACCCAAGGCGTACGACCCACAGAAGGTAGAGGCCAGGTGGTACCAGTACTGGCTGGACAAGGGGTACTTCGCCCCCAAGATCGACCACCAGAAGAAGCCTTTCGTCATCATCATGCCTCCACCCAACGTCACCGGCGAGCTTCACCTGGGTCACGCTCTGACGGCAACGCTGGAAGACCTGATGATTCGGTGGCACCGCATGAAGGGCGAGCCCACCTTGTGGCTCCCCGGTGTCGACCATGCCGGTATCGCCACCCAGTTTGTTGTGGAGCAGACGCTGAGGGAGAAGGGCACCACCAGGCACGACCTGGGACGCGATAAGTTCCTGGAGCGGGTATGGCAGTGGATAGAGAGGTATCGAGGCACCATCGGCGACCAGCACAAGAGACTCGGCGTCTCCTGCGACTGGAGCAGGGAGGTCTTTACCATGGACGAAGGCCCGTCCCGCGCGGTACGTACCACCTTCCTTCACCTCTATGAAAAGGGACTCATCTACCGGGGCGAGCGTATCATCAACTGGTGCCCCCGCTGTACCACCGCCCTCTCCGACCTCGAGGTGGAACACGAGGAGACCGAAGGGCACCTCTATTATGTCAAATACAGGCTCGCCGACGAGGACGGATTCATTACCGTCGCTACAACTCGCCCCGAGACCATCCTTGGAGACACCGCAGTGGCGGTCAACCCGAGCGACGAGCGGTATGCCGGCATGCTGGGGAAGCGAGCCATCCTCCCCGCCATCGGCCGGGTCATACCCATCGTCGCCGACGACGCGGTGGACCCGACGTTCGGCACCGGCGCCGTCAAGATAACGCCGGCCCACGACCCGGTGGACTTCGAGGTGGGACAGCAGCAAGGTCTGGAGTCGGTGGATATCCTCAATCGCGATGGGACGATGAACGACAACGCCGGTCCATATGCCGGCCTCGACCGCTTCGAGTGTCGCAAGGCCATCCTCGCTGACCTGGACCGCGAGGGACTCCTCGTCGACATCAAGCCGCACATCCACTCCGTGGGACATTGCTGCCGTTGTGACACCGCCGTCGAACCGTGGGTCAGCAAGCAGTGGTTCGTCAAGATTGCGCCCCTGGCGGTGCCGGCAATCGATGCCGTAGTGGACGGCAGGATAAGGATAATACCGGAACGTTTCGCCAAGGTCTACCTCAACTGGCTGGAGAACATCCGCGATTGGTGCATAAGTCGCCAGCTATGGTGGGGGCATAGAATCCCGGTATGGTACTGCAACGAATGCGGCGAGATCACCGTCTCCGTAGATGAACCCAGAACATGCAGCCACTGCAGCTCATCGGAAATCGTCCAGGACCCCGATGTCCTCGATACCTGGTTCAGCTCAGGCCTCTGGCCCCATTCCACCCTTGGCTGGCCTGATGACAGCGAGGACCTGCGCTATTTCTATCCCACCTCGGTGATGGAGACCGGCTATGACATCCTCTTCTTCTGGGTCGCCAGGATGATCATGATGGGCCTGGAGAACACCGGTGATATCCCCTTCCACACGGTGTATCTCCACGGACTCATCCGCGACGAGGCGGGGGAGAAGATGAGCAAGGTGAAGGGCAACGTAATGAACCCCCTTGAGGCCATAGAGCAATACGGCACCGACGCCCTTCGCTTCGCCCTGTCCACCGGCACCTCGCCCGGTAACGACATCAGGCTCAGCAGCCACCGGCTGGAGGCGGCACGCAATTTCGCCAACAAGCTGTGGAACGCCGCCCGCTTCGTTATCGGCAACCTGGAAACGAAGGTGAGCTTCGCCCAGATTGAACCAGACTCGCTGCCTCTGGAGGACCGCTGGATTCTGAGCCGCCTCAGCCACCTGGTGAACGCGGTCAACAAGCTCATGGAGGACTTCCAGTTTGGCGAGGCGGAGAGGCAGATCCACGACTTCCTCTGGGGTGAGTTCTGCGACTGGCACATTGAGATGGCCAAGCTCCGCCTCGATGAGAAGCCCTCGCCAATGCCGGTTGTGGCCTGTGTCCTGGAAACCTCGCTGCGACTGCTTCACCCCTTCATGCCCTTCATCACCGAGGAGATATGGCAGAGCCTCAGGGTCCGCCTCGACGAGACGACGGCGGAATCCATCATGATTGCCCCCTACCCTACCGCCGATGGGCGAGCCGCGGATGCCGAGGCGGAGAAGCAGATGGAGCTGGTCATCGACATCGTTCGAGCGATCAGGAACGAGCGCGCCGAGTTCAGGGTCGAACCTTCCAGGTTCATCGAAGCGCTGGTCGTGGCCCACGATGCGGAGTCCGCCATTCAGAGTCAAGCGCGAGCTATCGAAACCCTCGCCCGCGTGAGACCCCTCACCTTCATCGGCGGTAGCGACCCAAGGCCGGACAGGGCAAAGACGCTGGTGCTTGGAGGAGCGGAAGTGATCCTGCCCATGGCCGGAATGGTCGACATCGACGCCGAGCGGCAGCGTTTGAAGAGGGAAACCGAGGCGAATGAGGCGGATATCGCCCGCCTGGACACCCGGCTCAAGGACGACAGGTTCCTCTCCAAAGCGCCATCCCATGTCGTGGACCGGGAGCGAGAAAGGCTTCAAGAGTACCTGAGCAAGGCCGAAAGGCTCCGCCAGAGGCTTGCCGAGCTGGAGTAGGACACCAACACCGCCCAACCGCATGTTGACATTGTCAGCCCGGTGTAGTAATATATAGGTAAACTAGGTATAGCTTACCTATATATTATGGCGACTATGAACGACATCGGATACTGGGAAAAGCTGATAAGCAGGTGCCTGTGCCGCTTCTTTCTTCTCCACTCGTTGAAACAGAAGCCGATGCATGGCTACGAGCTGGGCAAGTCCATTGCCATATCCTGCTCGGGCTGTTGCCAGCCCAGCGACGCCATGATATACCCCACGCTGCATGAGCTTCTCGACGGCGGCTACATCGAGTGCCACGTCGAGTCGCAGGGAAGCAGGAAACGAAAGGTGTATGCGCTGACCGAGAAGGGGCTGGAGTCATATGCGGCGGCGGCCGAGGCGTGGGAGAAGGCTATTCCCTATCTGATGGAGGCGACAGCAGCATCAGGGACAGACAAGGAAGTGCGGGAGGAGGAATAGCAGTGACAGAGAAGAACGGTGAGGAAATCAAGCGAGTCGTGCGTGAGCGCTACGCCGGCCTGGCGAGACAGCATGCGCCATCCTGCTGCGCTTCGAGCGGTGAGGACTGCTCAAGCTGTTGCAGCACATCTGCGACCGAGACGGCTCGCGCTGAGAGGCTCTACTCCAGGGACGAGCTGGAGTCCGTGGCGGAGAACATACCATCGCTGGGGTGCGGCAATCCCATCGCCCTGGCGCAGTTGACAGAGAATGATACGGTCCTGGACCTGGGAAGCGGTGGCGGGCTGGACTGCTTCCTCGCGGCGCAGCGAGTGGGGCCCCACGGCAGGGTCATCGGCCTAGACATGACCCCGGACATGGTCCAGTTGGCCACATTGAACGCCGAGAAGCTTTCCCTGGACAACGTCGAGTTCCGCCTTGGCGAGATGGAGCACATGCCGGTCGATGGCGACTCGGTGGATGTGGTCATCTCCAACTGCGTTGTGAACCTTTCACCCGACAAAGACGCGGTGTTTCGGGAGGTCTTTCGTGTGCTCAAGCCGGGGGGAAGGCTGTGCGTATCTGACATCGTCACCCGCGGCGAGCTGCCGGCACATATCAGGGACAACCTGGAGCAGTGGGCCTGCTGCGTCGGCGGCGCTCTGCATGAGCAGGACTACCTGCAGAAGATTCGGGACGCCGGCTTCGTCCAGCTACAGGTCGCTGAAGAAGGGCCGTCGACCGCCGAGGAGACGGGGTGCTGCGGAGGAGACTCCTATCTGAGCAAGATAGCCAGCATCACGGTGAAAGCCATCAAGCCTCGATAGACTCACCGGGACCCGGCTCGTTCTCCCTCAGATACCACTGTCGCGCCAGCTCGTTGAGCCCCATTCTGGTGTCGCTGGCGACACGCTCTTTGTCACAGTTCCACAGGCGATACTTGAAGAGCCAGTAGGTGAACTCCTTCAGCTCAGTCAGCGCCATCGACTTGCGCTGCCGGTAGCCCTTCTGTCGTCGGAACATCCGCAGCAGTGCGGCCCGGTCAGCGTCGTAGACTTGCTGGTAGGCCAGCTCGGTAATGTGATTGCCGTCGAGGGCGTACACGTGCTGCTCCTTGCGCACCTTCTCCTCCACCGCGAGCAGCAGCGCCTCCTCCACCGTTACGCCGTAGAAGTAGCTGAGATAGGCCCCGTACTTGGCATCGCCGATCAGTTGCCGAAACTCCTCGTTGGTGAGGCGGAGCGGGGCCTTGCCGTAGAACAGCAGCTCGACAATCTCGTTCTCCGGAACGAGATTGTCCACCTCGAGGAGCAGACGCTCGGCAAGGACCAGCCAATCAAAGGCCTCATCGGCGATCAGATAGCGGTAGTGACGCCCCTTGTAGGTCTCCTCAGTCTTGTCCCACAGACCGACCGCTTCGAGAAGAGCCAGGTACCAGTGCTTGCCCTGGGCTATGCCATCCTTCAGATGGCGCACTGCCTCGCAGTCTTCCGATACCTGGCTGTCGTCAAACGATTCTGGCCGGTCCTCCATAACTCCCTCACTGGCCCCGTGTAAGAAAGGCCTCCACCTGTTGCAGCGATCCGGCATTCAGTATGTGCTGCGGTTCGCACCAGCCGCGCCGCGCCACGCCCACCCCGAAACGAATCAGGTCCAACTGAGAGGCGCTGTGGGCATCAGTCGAGATGACGAGCTTCACCCCCAACTCTCTTGCCCGGTAGGCATGAGTATCCCTGAGGTCGAGACGGCTCGGCATTGCGTTTATCTCCAGCGCCGTGCCGGTCTCAGCAGCGGTGCGGAACACCGCCTCCATATCCACCGCCACCGGCTGGCGCTCCCCCAGAAGGCGGCATGTGGGATGGGCCAGCACGTCCACGTGGCGGTTCCCTATGGCGCGAAGGATTCGCTCGGTCATCTTCCCCTCTTCCTGGTTCATCGCTGAGTGCACCGCGGCGACAACGATGTCCAGTTCGGCCAGCAGCTCATCGGAAAGGTCGAGGCGACCGTCGGCGCGGATGTCTACCTCAACCCCACTGAGGACACGGAAGCCGTCCATCCGGTCATTCAGCTTTCTGATCTCGTCAATCTGCTCTCTCAGGCGCTCCTCGCTCAGCCCGTGGGCCACACCTCGCCCCGCCGAGTGGTCGGTGATGGCGACGTACTGATAGCCCCTTGCCCTGGCGGCCCGGGCCATCGATTCGACCGAATCATGGCCGTCGCTCCAGTCGGTATGCACATGGAGGTCTCCCTTCAAATCGCCAACTTCGACCAGCTTGGGAATTGCATTGTGCTCCGCCCTCTCCACCTCGAACTCGCCCTCCCGGAGCTCCGGAGGGATGAACTGCAGTCCCAGCCTGTGGTAGAAGCCCTCCTCGGAAGCGAATCTCTCGGTGACCCCCGTCTCAGTGTCGGTGATTCCGTACTCGCTCAGCTTCAGCTTCTGCCGCCGACCCCGCTCCCGGACAAGGATGTTGTGCTGTTTCGAGCCGGTGAAATACTGCAGCAGCGAGCCGAAGCTGTCGTGCTCCACCAGCCTGAAATCGACCTGCAGGTCGCCCGGAACGATGACGCTCGCCTTGGTGCCTCCCTTCGCCAGCACCTCCTTCACCTGCGGAAGGGCGACAAAGGCGTCGATCGTGCCTTCCCGGTCATCGGCGGTGCCCATCATGTCGATATCGCCCACGGTCTCTCGAAAACGGCGCAGGCTTCCCGCCGGGGTGAGGTTCTTTACACCCGGATATGGCCGAAGTGCGGCCATCACCTCCTCGACCACCGGCAGCGCCTCACCGATGGGGATTCTGCGCTCCTTGGAGCGCATCGCCTCGATCTGGTGCAGGATGTTCTCCGCTACCTTGTC
>CAYTKL010000007.1:0-26004 GCA_964438305.1 uncultured Dehalococcoidales bacterium
TGCCCAGATTGTCCTTTTTCCCCAAGAACGAGAAATTCTTCGACCTCTTCGAGGAAAGCACCAACAACCTGGTGCAGGCCGCCGGCGTTTTTGCCGAGCTAGTGGAGCACTGGGAGAACATCGACGAGATGGTGAGGCAGATCACCGACCTGGAGCACCATGGCGACTCCATCACCCACCGCATCATCGCCGAACTGCACGGCACCTTCGTTACCCCCATCGACCGCGAGGACATAGCCCTGCTGGCCCAACGTATGGACGACGTGATGGACTTCATAGAAGCCGCCGCGGTACGTATGGCGCTCTATGGCGTTGACAAACCCACAGAGCGGGCGAAGCAGTTAGCCGACGTCCTCGTCAGGGTGACCTCAGAGGTGGGCAAGGCCATACCCCGGCTCCGCCACCGTCGCGACCTTGGCCACATGAGGGAGCACTGCATCGAGATAAACCGATTGGAGAATGAGGCTGACTCCGTGCGCCGCGCCGCCCTGGCGGAACTCTTCCACGACCAGGTGGAGATCGCCGAGGTAATCAAATGGCGCGAGATCTATGAGCACATGGAGAACGCCGTCGACAGTTGCGAGGATATCGCCGATATCCTCGAAGGGATAATGATCAAGCGTGCCTGAGGTTGCCCTGTTCGTTCTGGTCATTGTGCTCGCCATCGGCTTTGCCGTCATCAATGGCTTCAACGACGCCGCCAACGCCATCGCCACCGTCATTGGCACGCGTGTCCTTTCCCCCCTTCGCGCCGTAGTGATGGCTGCCATCCTGAACTTCGCCGGGGCAGCCACCGGCCTCGCCGTTGCCGTCACCATAGGCAAGGGCATCATCGACCCCGCCATGCTTGGCTACGACGTCATGCTCGCCGCCCTCATAGCGGTGATCGCCTGGGGATTCACCGCAACACGTCTCGGCCTGCCGGTGAGCATAAGCCACAGCTTCATTGCCGGTCTTGTCGGAGCCGGCATTGCCGCAGCCGGGACCGCCGACGTCATCATATGGGGCGGTTTTGGCAGGGTGCTCTCAGCGGTGGCTGTTGCTCCCACGCTCGGCTTCGCCGCGGGGCTGTTGGTGATGACCCTGCTCATGTGGATACTGCGCCGCCAGGCGCCGCTGAAGGTGGAAGGCATCTTCAGCAGGCTGCAAATCCTCTCCGCCGCCTTCATGGCCTACAGCCACGGCAAGAACGACGGACAGATGCCCATAGGCATAATAGCGATGGCGTTGATGATCCACACCGGCGGCGAGTTTCACATACCTTTCTGGGTGATAGCTGTATCGGCGATATCTATCGCCTTCGGCACGGCCTTCGGCGGCTGGCGCGTCATCAGAACGCTGGGGATGAGGATCACCGCCCTGCGCCCGGTTCACGGCTTTGCCGCCGAGACCTCAGCCGCGGCGGTGGTAGAGGCGGCTTCGGCTCTGGGCATCCCGGTGAGCACCACACACTGCATCAGCTCCGCCATAATGGGTGTGGGAACGGCAAAACGCCTCTCTGCGGTGCGCTGGGGTATCGCCCGAAGCATAGTCCTGGCCTGGATCATGACCTTCCCCATTTGCGCCGCCATTGGATGGCTCGTGGCCTGGCTCTTCCGCCTGGCCGCGTGAAGACGCCCGACGCAAGCGCGACAACCACAGGGAAAGCAAGAGACGAGATTCACACCAGGGTGGGCAGGCACAGCCTGCATGCCGGAAGGGGCGGGCTACTTGGCTTCCAGGACCTCCTGGAGGGGCATGAACTCCTTGAATCTATCGATAGCGTACTGGCAGGCCTCAAAGGCCTCCTGACGATGAGGAGCGGCGACGGCAACCACAGCGATGGTCTCCCCCACCTCGATCCTGCCCAAACGGTGATTGATCGACACGTCCTCGATTCCCCATCTGTCGCGGATCGCCTCACCAATATCTCGCAGTTGCCGCTCGGCGGCCTCGCGGTCAAGGTCACAGTTGGCGTGGAGAACAGTGCTGCCGTCAGATGACGTGCCCCGCAACGACCCGATGAAGGTCACTGTCGCGCCGCTGCCATTCCCCCTCAGTCGACTCATGACGAGTTCGGGACGAATGGGGTGCTGCGTCGCCTCAAACATGTTCTCCATCCGGAACGGGCTCCTCCACAACCGCCTCTTCAATGGGCTCACTGAAGAGCGCCTCCAGCTCCGCACCCTCTATGGTTTCCTTGGCGATGAGCGCCTCGGCCAACCGCGCCAGTTTGGCCTTGTTCTCCGTGAGAACGCCTCTGGCCACATCGTAGGCATGCTGAATCAGGTGCTGGACCTCCTCATCGATCTGTTCCGCCGTCTTCTCGCTATAGTCCTTCTGCTCCGAGACCTCACGCCCCAAGAAGACCAGCTCCTCCCTCCGTCCGAAGGTGCGAGGCCCCAGCTTTTCGCTCATCCCGTATTCGGTGACCATCTTGCGCGCGATGCTCGTCGCCTGCTCAATGTCGCTCTCGCTCCCGGTGGTCATCTCCCCGAAGGTCAGGTCCTCCGCCGCATGCCCCGCCAGCATGGTGGCCAGTGTGTCGTTAAACTGAGAGCGGGTCCACAGGTAGCGGTCCTCGGTGGGCAGCAGCCGGGTGTACCCACCCATCGTGCCGCGAGCGATTATCGAGCACTTGTGCACCGGGTCGGCATTGGGCAGCATCCTCGCCACCAGAGCATGACCCGCCTCATGATAGGCCGTGATTTCCTTCTCTTTGGCGCTTATGATCCTGCTCTTCCTCTCCGGGCCGGCGATTACCCGGTCGATGGACTCCTCCATCTCCAGAAGGCCGATCAGCTTCTTGCCGCGCCTCGCCGTAAGGATAGCTGCCTCATTCACCAGGTTCGCCAGGTCAGCCCCGGAGAAGCCAGGCGTCTGTCTGGCGACAGTGCCCAGGTCCGCAGTCTCATCCAGAGGCTTGTCCTTGGCATGAACCTCCAGAATGGCCTTGCGCCCTTTGATATCGGGGCGGTCGAGCACCACCTGGCGGTCGAAGCGGCCCGGGCGCAGCAGCGCCGGATCCAGGATGTCCGGCCGATTCGTCGCCGCAACAACGATGACATTGGTGGAGGAATCGAAGCCGTCCATCTCCACCAGGATCTGATTCAAGGTCTGCTCTCTCTCATCGTGGCCGCCACCGAGTCCAGCCCCTCGATGACGTCCCACCGCGTCGATCTCATCGATGAAGACGATGCACGGGCTGTTACGCTTCGCCTGCTCGAAGAGGTCCCTGACTCTGGAAGCCCCCACGCCGACGAACATCTCCACAAACTCACTACCACTTATGGAGAAGAACGGAACGCCCGCCTCACCGGCCACCGCGCGACCCAAGAGCGTCTTGCCGGTCCCCGGAGGCCCTACCAGGAGCACACCACGAGGAATCCTGGCACCCAGAGCTGAGAACTTGTCGGGGGTCTTGAGGAACTCCACCACCTCCAGCAGTTCCTGCTTCGCCTCGTCTATGCCAGCGACGTCATCAAAGGTAACCGTCGGCTTGGTACTGGGGAAAAGGCGAGCCTTGCTCCGCCCGAAACTGAGTGCCTGGTTGCCCGCCCCCCGCGCGCGGCTGAAGATGAACCACATCAGGCCAACGAAAAACAGCAGCGGCAGGACGGTGGTTAGCAGAATGGCCCAGTCAAACCCGCTGGGTGCCTGCGGGTCGAGGGCCACGCTCTCCATATCAACCCCCTGGGTCAACAGGTAGTCATAGAGCTCCGTGGTGCTACCCACGAAATAGGCCTTCAAGATGGCGGCATCGCCGGCCATGCCGGTAAGGGTCTGTCCCTCCTCGACTATTCGGTTGACCGCGCCTTCCACCACGGTGCCGTCCGACAGCGTAACCGACCCGGCAGTGGTCAACGTGATCAAGTCATCGAGGGAACCGGTCGGCACCCCCGGAGAACGCATGAACAGGGCGAAGAAAATGGCCCCCAGCGCCACAATGATGACTATCCAAATCACCCACTTGCTGGGAAACTTCGAGCCCATTACCTCACAATCCTCCTGTACGCATACATTATACCAGAAAGGGCCACAAACGAGAAACGAAGCTGAGGCTGCGTCTCGCCCCCGGGCACCCGGCCCCCTGTCTCCGCCGGCATCGCGGACACCAAGCTCCGCTCATACCGCATGGCCGGCACAGCGTCTCCCACCTACGCGTCCACTCCCTCTCTGGGCGGAGGTGTGCCCCAGAACCGTTGGTCTCGGTGCCCTGCGCCTCCAGCGGCAAGATGCTCCATTCTCCATTCTAGTGTGATATGCCGCCGTTGGGTGCCATGGCAGGCACAGAAGAAGGCGCAAGGCGGGGGAGGTCTGCCTTGCGGTCCAAATGCTATGAGCTACGGCTCATAATAGACGACTACCAGTTTCGGACGCCGCTTGTTGGGGTCGGGGTCGAAGTCTGACGAGCAGAAAGCCTTATAGGCCTTCTCCGTAGCTTCGTCCGTATCCTTCAGCAACACGCCATGATTGGGAACGGAGCCATCGAGCCAACCCTGGACCAGATCGCCTACGTCCCAGTATTCCCAGTCAAGCGCTACGATGTCAGGCACAGCGTTGATATCCTCCGGTGTGTCCGCGCTCTCGGGCTGGCCACCCCAATCCATGGTGTCCTCGTCCCAAACGCCGGTCACCCGATAGGCTCCAATCGGCACCGGACCCGTACCCTCCGAACTCACATAGAAAAGAGCTAGCTGAGCATCGATAACCACCGCTGTATCAGGAATCGAGCTGAGATCGAATTTGAGGTAGGAGCGGCAGGTTTGCTCCATGGGCCCCGCACCAGCGAACAGATACGCGTCCGAGCCGTAGTTGTCGTTTGGTGTGGCCAGATACACATAGGTGTCGTTACCGTCGGCGCCGTCTGGCTGTATCGCCAGCGTGGCCGGCGCCGCCTCTTCCAGCGCCCAGTTGACGTGGGATGCCTCGCCGGCAGCGACGGTCACGTTGCCTTGCTTGTCCTTGTACCCGGTGAGCGTCAGCTTGACCGTGTGCTCGCCCGCGTCCACGCCCCCTATGACGTACGGAGTTATGTTCCCGGTGTCCGCCCCATCCAGGAAGACCCTGGCCCCCGCCGGGCTCGATTTCACGTCGATCGACCCCGCTGTCACCACGACACCAACGGTGACGTAGCAATTCCCTTGATCGGTTCCTCCTCTCCCATCATCGACGACGACGGTGACAGTGTAGGTGCCTAGATTTCCAGCAACCGACCAGTCAACCGTGCTGTTGGTGCCGGCGATGGGCGCCTCACAGGGCCCGCTGTAGCTCCAGCTATAGGTGAGAGGGTCACCGTCGGGGTCGGTAGCAACACAGGTGAGGACAACCACGTCGCCCGGTGCCACACTTGTACGATCGGCAGTCACGCTCGAGATCTGTGGAGGGCGGTTCCCGCCACGGGAGCATGCAGACGAGACCAGCGCCACAATCAGGAATGCTACAACCACCCATTGGGCCCACTTAGGCGAATTCATTGACCGTATACCTCCATCGCGCGCGCAGCAGCACAGTCAAACCTTAGCACATGTCAGCCGCGGGGGCAACACCGGGCCGCCTTCGGAGGACCGCTGCGGACAGCTCGAATCGAGTCTGAAGCGATGCCGCCCCACACGTCAGGCGAAGCAGTGCAGAAGCAAGAGGGCTGTGGAGCCCACCATCGGCCCCCACCCTTCCCCCGCGCCAGCTATGGGGCCGGATCGTAGTAGCTAACGACCAGTTTGGGACGCATGTCCACCGTGGGGTGGTCAGACGAGGCAAAGAGTCTGATCGAACCTGGCGTCCCTTCGTCGGCATCGATGAGCACAAGCCCGTTGTTGGCAACGGAGCCATCCATCCACCATTCGACGAGAGCCGGTTCAAGTGCCCACGCCACGAAATCGTTGGTTTCCACGGCGGGCAACGAGGCGCTGCCGATGGCGGCCGCGCCGTGAGCCGGCTGTTCACCCCAGGTGACGGTGTTCTCGGCCCATGCTTCGGTCACCTGATACGCATCGATGGTTGTCTCAACTGCGTCTGAACTGTCCCCGTAATACAGCAGCACACCAACCGAGGTCGGCACCGCCGTCGCCGGGATTGCGGACAGCTCGAAACGAATGTACGTTCTTGCTTTGTCGCCAGCACTATTGCCAACCGCGACAATCTCCAAGTCCCCGTAGTTGCTTGCCGGATCCGTATTGAATACAACTGCATCCTTGCCCTCGGTCGCATCAGGCTGGATAGTCACCGTCTGTGGAGGGGCAGGGTCCAGTTCCCAGTTGACGTAGGTGGTCTCACCCGCCTCAACCGACACCGTCTCTTCCCGGTCCTTGCAGTACTCCTTGCCCAGCTTCAACGTGTGGTCGCCCTCACCGACACCGGTGAGGACGTAGGGAGTGATGTCGCCCGTGTCGGCCCCGTCCAGGTACACCGTGGCCCCCGCCGGGTCGGACTTCACATCGATGGAGCCCGTCGTCACCGACACCTCAACAGTGACGGCGCAGCTTCCTTCATCCGTTCCCCCGTTGCCATCGCTGACCGTCACGCTCACCGTATACGCCCCCTCCGTTTCAGGCACCGTCCAGTCCACCGCGCTTCCTGTCCCCGATATGCCTCCAACAGCGGGGCCGCTGTAGCTCCACGCATAGGTGAGCGTGTCGCCATCAGCGTCGGCAGCCACACAGGTTATGGTGGTGTTCGCCTCCGGGTCCACCGTCGCAGGGTCTGCACCGAGGCTGGTGATCTGCGGCGCGTTGTTGGCTATGGGGCAGCAGCCAGCGAGAAGCAGCGCCATCACCAGTGATGCCAGAACCGTCCATTGAGCCCGTTTAGACATAAACATCGCCCGCATACCTACCTCCTGCACGCAACGGCACCGCCAGACCTTAGCACAACCGAGCCCGGTTGGCAACGCAAGGCCACCGCTAGCCTCAACCCTTCCCCAGCGCCGGCTATGGGGCCGGATCGTAATAGGTGATAACCAGTTTGGGGAGCATGTTGGGAGCCGCGCCCTCAGCGGAAGCGAAGCCCTTCAACGAACCCGCCGTACCTTCATCGGCATCGATCAGCGCAACGCCGTGGTTGGCGATAGACCCGTCGAGCCAGCCTTCGACCAGGGCGACCTCGAGCTGCCAGAAAACGAAGTCATTGGTCTCGGTGTCCGGAAGCGTGGCGCTGCCCTGCACCGCAGTACCGGGCGCCGGTTGCTCATTCCACGTTATGGTGTTCTCCGCCCAGCCTTGGGTGACCTGATAGGCATTGACGGTCGTCACCACCGGCGATGTCGTATACCAGTACCACAGGCCCAGTGCGGCGTCAGTCACCACGGCGGTCGCCGGCAGGGCCGGCAGGTTGAATCGAATGTAGCTTCGCGACTTCTGGCCGCCGTCATGGCCGACCTCCATAGTGCCTGAACCTCCGAGTTCCATATCCGGCGCCGAGTCTATGACCCACGCGTCCTTGGCGTCAGCCGTTTCAGGCTGGATGGTCACTGTCTGTGGAGGCGCGGGGTCCAGCTCCCAGTTGACGTAGGTGGTCTCGCCCGCCTCAATCGACACCGTCTCTTCCCGGTCCTTGCGGAACTCCCTGCTCAGCTTCAACGTGTGGTCACCTTCGTCAATGTCGGTGAGCACGTAGGGACTGATATTGCCCGTGTCGACCCCGTCCAGGTACACCGTGGCGCCCGCCGGGTTGGACTTCACATCGATGGAGCCCGTCGTCACCGACACTTCAACAATGACAGCGCAGCTTCCTTCATCCGTTCCCCCCTTGCCGTCGCTGACCGTCACGCTCACCGTATACGTCCCCTCCGTTTCAGGCACCGTCCAGTCCACCGTGCTCGCACTCCCCGATATGCTTCCAACCGAGGGGCCGCTGTAGCTCCACGCGTAGGTAAGCGTATCTCCATCAGCGTCGGTGGCCACACAGGTTATGGTGGTGTCTGTTTCCGGGTCCACCGTCGCAGGGTCTGCACTGAGGCTGGTGATCTGCGGCGCGTTGTTGGCTATGGGACAGCAACCGGCGAGAAGCAGAGCTATCGCCAGCAGTCCCACAAGCCACCATTGTCTCCACATCAGCGGTTTCATCGCCTTCTCCCTCCTGCCTGCGGTAACGCCGTCCAAACCTATCACCGCACCGACCTGCTCGCGACACCACAAAGCCAGGCGGTCACAGGACGACCGGAGCACATCCAGCGCTACAACCCGTGGCACCTACGGAGCCGGGTTGAAATAGGTCACCACCAGCCTGGGACGCCGCCCGAAATTGGTGTGATGCGAGGAGAAGAAGCCCTTCGAAGCCTTGATGGTGCTCTCGTCGACATCCTTCAGCATTACGCCGTAGTTCGCCACCGAGCCATCCACCCAGGCCTGGACCAGGCTGGTTACGTCCCACGTTTCCCAGTCCTGCGTTGCAACCGCACCTATGTTCACTGTATCGATGGGGTCAGCGGCAAATGTCGGTGCGTTCGCCCAATTGATGTGGCTCTCCTCCCAATCGTTCTTCACCTGGTAGACGCCCACCATGGTGTTAACCTCTGGAATGCTCTCGAAGTAGAACAGCTCCAGGTACGCCTCGGTTATCACAGCGGTAGACGGAAAGGTATCAGTTTCGAACTCGACGAACGTGCGGTTAAACTCGTGCGCCAGGATCGCGCCGACGTACAGATAGATCTCCTCACCGTAGACGGTGTCCTTGGCATTCTCGAACACGTAGGCATCGTTGCCGTCACCCGGCCCGTGCTGGATTGTCTGTGACTTCTCTATGGCGTTCTTGAGCGTCCAATCGACATACGTGATCGGCTCGGCGCCGACCGTCACCGTTCCTTCCAGCCACTCGTAGTGATAGTAGGTCAGCATCAACGTGTAGCTGCCTGGCGGCAGGTCGCTGAGTACGCAAGGAGTGACCTTGCCCATGTCCTCACCGTCGAGATAGACGTTCGCCCCCTCGGGAATGGAGGTGATGTTGATCGAGCCCAGGCTGGCGGCAACGACTATGCCGCAGGTTCCCTCAACACTCCCCCCCTTGCCGTCTGTCACGGTGACTCGAATGGTGTAGGTCCCGTCCTCATTCGGCGCCATCCAGGTGACCGTGTTTCCCGAGCCGGTGAAGGTCCCCGTGGTCGCCGTCCAGTCGTAGCTGAGAGTGTCTCCATCAGCATCGGTCGCTTCGCAGACTACCGTAGTACTCCCACCCTTGCCCACGTTGGGCGGGCTGCAAGTCACACTGGAAACCTGCGGTGCGTTATTGGTCACACCGTCTTCCCCTCCACCGCCGCAGGAGCCAACGAGAAGGGTGGCTACCAGAAGTAGCAGTACAATTGTCCACTGGCCCGTTCTACTCAGCCTCATGACGTGGTACCTCCTACTTGATTGCACTAGATTGTAGCACCATGCAACCGCTTGGGCAAGGAAATTGACGCTCGGGGCCAAACCTCCTAGAATAGAGATAGGAATGGACAAGGATGCTTTGACCCTGGGCCAGGCTGCGACCAGCTTCCTCGCCAGTTTGCCCCCGCAAGAGAGGCAGGTTACCCAGCAGGAAGTGAACAAGTTCGTTCGCTGGTACGGCACGGAACACCTCATGCGCAGGCTTGGCGCTCAGCAGGTGGCGACCTATGCCGAGAGGATGGACGTATCGTCGACCAACGTCTCAAGCCGGCTGGAACCGGTGAAAGCGTTTCTGGCGTATGCCAAGAAGGAAGGCTTCACCGCTACCAACCTCTCGGTTCACCTCAGGGCGAAGAAGGGCTCACCCAAGCGCAAACCGGCCAAGAGAGGCCCTGCTACGAGGTTGAACCTCACCGCCGAAGGCTACCAGGAACTCCAGGCTGAGCTTTCGGCCCTCCAAGCAGAACGTCACCAGATCGCCGAGGATATCCGGCTGGCTGCCGCCGACAAGGACTTCCGTGAGAACGCCCCCCTCGACGCGGCCAAGGACCACCAGGGGATGGTCGAAGGCCGCATCAGGCAGTTGGAGACAGTGCTCAAGTCGGCGGTGGTGAACAGCGATGAGGTGGATACCACAACGGTGGCCCTGCGCAGCACTGTCGTCCTTCGAGCTCTGCCTTCCGGCGAGGAAGTGCGTTACACCCTGGTTGACCCCAGCGAGGCCAGCCCCCCCAAGGGGAAGCTTTCGGTCACCTCACCCACCGGCAAGGTGCTCCTCGGCAAGAGAAAGGGCGAGGTGGTAGAGGTAGCGGCGCCGGTGGGCACGCTCACCTATCGAATCGAGTCAATTGAGGGCTAGGCCGGCGGAGGGTGGAGGAGAACGGCTTTCGTGTAGTGTCACACCGTTGGTGTTCCCCGGCCGTCTCGCTCAGAAGCCAGGACTGGTTACTCCGTTTTGCGCACCGCGCCGGGTCTCGCCGGCATCGCAGCGCAAGCGTTGGCCTTCCATCGGTCAACGAGCGCCATCGTGAATGTGACGCCCAGCGGCGAATCGTGACCCATAACACTGATAGCCAGCCAGCTTGACACGCTGGTCACAAGCGGCTAAGATATCCCAGGCAGAAAACGACCTGGACGTGTAAGGAAGGGGGGGATCGTGTGGCAGAAGTGATACTCTCTGAAGCCGAGAGCTTCGATAGTCTCCTCAGGCGATTCAATCGCAAAGTACAGCAGGAGGGCATCCTCTCTGAGGTACGGCGTCGCGAGCACTATGAGAAGCCCTCGGTGAAGCGCAAGAAGAAAGAAGCCGCGAAGCGGCGCAAGAGCGCCCGGAGCAGCTAGGGGACAGTCCGATTAGCATAGGGCAAATATGACGTTAGAGGAAAGGCTGGTGGCCGACCTGAGAGAGGCCGCCAAGAAAGGTGATGCCACGCGGAGGTCGGCGTTGCGTTTGGTTCTGGCGGAGAAGCAGAACGCCGAGAAGGCAAAAGGCGCTCCCCTCGATGAATCCGCTGTCATGGACGTGCTCGCCAGGGAGGTGAGGCAGCACCGCGAGAGCATCACCGAGTTCACCAGGGGTAACCGTCAGGACCTCGCTGACAAGGAGCAGGCCGAACTGGCGGTTCTCCTTGAGTACATGCCAGAACAGATGAGCCGGGAGGAGGTGGTGGCGGCGGCTCGCCAGGTGATAGAACAGGTTGGGGCGCGAGGGCCCGGAGACAAGGGCAAAGTAATGTCTCAGCTCATGTCGCAGGTCAAGGGAAAGGCCGATGGGCGTGAGGTGAGCGACGCGGTGACCGAATTGCTCTCCCAGTTGTAGTCCAAAGGGAACATCCAACCGCAGGCACCCTCTGGATCCATTCCCGAACACCGCACCACCACCACGGAAGGTGCGGTTTTCTTTTTGCCCACTCGCGCCGCTCCCCGGGCCGGGCGGCAGCGAGTCAGGCTCTTCGGTCAAATGGCAGACAGAGAATCGCTTCTCGTTTTCGTTCTTGTTGGTTTATACTTGTTGGTTTATAATGGGTGGCGACATGAGAGTAATACTGCTTGAGGATGTGTCCGGTCTCGGAAGCGCGGGTGAGATCAGGGAGGTGGCCGACGGCTATGGACGCAACTTTCTCATTCCCAAGGGGCTCGCTGAGTTCGCCTCTCCCGCCTTGCTGAAGCGTGTTGAGGAGCAGCGCCAGTCCATGGCGCGTCGACGTGAGGTAGCCGTAACTGAGCTTGCCGGCCTCGCCGACACGCTGGACGGCGCGGAGGTTGTGGTGAAGGCGAAGGTCGGTGCACAGGGTCGCCTGTTCGGCGCGGTCACCAGCAGCGACATCGCTGAGGGGCTTCAACGAGTGGTTGGACAGGAGATAGACAAGCGCAAGATCGAGCTCGAAGAGCCCATACACCAACTGGGCGAGTATCAGGTGATGGTCAGGCTGTCCAAGGAGCTGGTGCCCACCATCAGGGTTGTTGTCGAGGGGGAGAATGGTTAGCGATGGTCGCCGAGAGGCTGCCCCCCCACGATATCGAGGCTGAGGAATCGGTAGTCGGCTCCCTCCTCATCAATAGCGACTCCATATACCAAATCGCCACCTTCCTCAAGCCGGACGATTTCTACCGCGAGAAGAACCGGTGGGCCTATGAAGCCTGCTTCTCGCTCTATGAGCGAAGCGAGGCGATAGACCAGGTCACCGTCGCCCACGAGCTGGAGCGCCAGGACAGGCTCGAAGCTATCGGCGGCGCCGCCTACCTCAGCCACCTCGTCTCCATTGTGCCCACCTCGCTGCACATCGAGCACTATGCGCAGATCGTCCACCGCACGTCGGTCATGCGCCGCCTCATCGACGCGGCGTCCCGGATCGAGTCCATCGGGTACGAGGCCCAGCCTGAGGTGGACGCCGCCCTGGGCAAGGCGGAGGAGATCCTGTTCCGACTGCGCCACGGCCAGCGCCCGCGCGACTTCGTCTCACTCCGCGATCTCCTCAACCGCTACTTCGAGGAGAGCGAGGTCCGGCCCTTCCAGGGTGAAGTGCTGTACAGCGGCTTCCGCGCCCTGGACGATATCCTTGGCGGCTTGCGCCGCTCCGACATGATTGTCCTCGCCGCCAGGCCGAGCCTGGGCAAGACGAGCCTGGCCCTAGCCATCGCCAGGAACGCCGCCGTCCAGCAAAGGGCCCACGTCGCCATATTCAGCCTGGAGATGGCCCGGGACCAGTTGGTGCAGCGCCTTCTCTCCAGCGAGGCGAATATCGACACCAAGAGACTGCGCCTTGGCGAGCAGACCGAGGCCGAAGAGAGACGGATGATGGAGGCAACCGGTGTGCTGTCCGAGGCACCCATCTTCATAGATGACTCCCCGATGCTGCGGGTGGTGGAGATGAAGTCCAAGGCGCGGCGGCTGCACGCCGACCAGGGTGTCGACCTGGTCATAGTCGACTACCTGCAGCTCATTCGAGGCGATGGCAGGGAGAACCGGGTCCAGGAGATGACCGAGATCTCTCGCTCCATCAAGGAGCTGTCTCGCGAGCTGGACGTGCCGGTGATCGCTGTCTCACAGCTATCGCGGGCCTCAGAGTGGCGCGCCTCTCACCGGCCCCAGCTATCCGACCTCAGGGACAGCGGCTCCATCGAGCAGGACGCCGATGTGGTGCTGTTCATCTACCGCGATGACATGTATTTCACTGAAGATGATTGGAAGAAGCAGCATCTCGATGAGCCCTACCCCAGAGGCGTTGCCGACATCATCGTCGCCAAACACCGCAACGGGCCGGTTGGCGAGGGAAAGCTGCGTTTCCTGGCGCGAACGGTGAAATTCGCCGACTACGAAGTGGAGCGGATGGCATGAAGCCCTTCCCCGGTTTTACGTCCAGAATGCGCTTCACCCCGCTGCCCAACGTCTTCTTCAGCCAGCTTCTTCCCCAGATCGATGACCTCGCCGAGTTGAAAGCGACCCTCCATACGTTCTGGAGCCTGTATCAGAAGCGGGGCTATCCCAAGTTCGTCACCTATGGGGAGCTTCTCGGGGACAAGAGGCTCATGGCCGGCATCGGCAACGGCGACTCGCTGCGACGCGGCCTGGAGATGGCCGTATCGCGCGGCACGCTCATCCGCCTCACCCTTGAGCGCGAGGGAGGCAGTGAAGACCTGTATTTCCTGAACAGCGAGAGCAACCGCGATGCGGTGGCTAGAATCGAGAGAGGTGAGCTCGACCTGGGGGCCATCCCCAGAGCGGAGCCGTACCACAAGCCGGAAGAGCAGCCCAATATCTTCGTTCTCTACGAGCAGAATATCGGTATGCTCACTCCGATGATTGCTGAGGAGCTCAAGGAGGCAGAGGAACTGTATCCTGCTTCCTGGGTCGAGGACGCTTTCAAGGAAGCAGTGAGCCTGAACATACGCAAGTGGCGCTACGTCTCCAGCATTCTGGAGCGCTGGGCCGCTGAGGGCAGGGACCGTGGAAAGAGTGGGCGACATCCTGAAGAGGACCGGGACAAGTATGTCAAGGGCAGGTACGGACACCTGGTCAAGCGCCGAATCTAGCGAGGACGCGGCGAAGGCCGGAGAGTGCCCCGTGTGCAAGGGGGCCGGGTTTGTCCATCCGCTGCTCCCGTCGGGACGTCCTGACTTCACCAGGCTGGTGCCCTGCCAGTGCAACCGGGGAGAGCCCGAAGAGGAGCATCTGCTGCGCCTGCGCCAGAACAGTGGAGACCTGGTGCACCAGTTGCTGAGCAACATGACCTTCGACAACTTCGACTGTCAGCGGGTCAATCTCCCCCGCGAGCAGCGCCGGATGCTGGGGGATGCCTATAAGCTGGCAAGGCTCTACGCTGCGGAGCCGGAGGGATGGCTGGTGCTCCAGGGGCCCAATGGGTGCGGCAAGACCCATCTCGCCGCCGCCATCGGCAACTACCAGCTCGAGGCGGGGAATCCGGTGTTCTTCAAAGTGGTCCCCGACCTCCTCGACCACCTGCGGGCCACCTTCGGCCCGGACAGCAAGGTGACCTACGATGAGCTGTTCGACAAGGTACGCAATGCCCCCCTGCTCATTCTCGACGACTTCGGAGAGCAGGCGACCACCCCGTGGGCCCAGGAGAAGCTGTACCAGGTGATCAACTACCGCTACAACGCCAGGCTGGCAACGGTGATCACCTCGTGCTTCTCACTTGAGGAAATCGAGACCCGGATAAGCTCCAGACTGGTTGACCCGCGCATCAGTATAGTGTTCAATATCGATGTGCCCGATTTCAGAGGCGATCTCATCCCTTCGGACAGACGGAGGCAGCAGTCGCACCGCACCGGGAGGAAACACTAGCCGATGGTGAACTCCCCCGTCCTGGTGCTGAATCAGGACTACCAGCCGCTCAACATCGCCCGCGCGCGGCGCGCGGTGGTGCTGATCCTGCGCGGCAAGGCTGAGTTGCTGGAGAACGGAGTCGGGGTCATCCACACCCCCCAGGAGGTCATCCCTCTTCCCTCAGTGATACGGCTCGTCTACCTGGTGAAGCGCCCGCGTCGCGAGAGGAAGCTCACCCGTCACGAGGTGTTCCGGCGCGACGCGTACACCTGCCAGTACTGCGCGCGTCAGACCCGGCAGCTCACGCTGGACCACGTGGTGCCACGCTACAAAGGGGGAAAGCACGTTTGGGACAACGTGGTCAGCGCCTGCATCCCGTGCAATAACCGCAAAGCGGGCCGTACGCCTGAGGAGGCGGGGATGAAGCTCATACGCCGGCCCTTTACGCCGCATGTCGGCGGCTACACCGTTCCTTACGAGTACCTTCACCGCAACAGGGAGTGGCACAAGTTCCTTCCCCTGTCACAGACGAGCAGTCTCAACTAGCCACTCTTCGCCCGGCGCGGTCTTTCTTTTTTCACATCCACGTCGTCCACCGGCAACTCCACTGTCGCCTGGCTCTCAAGCCGCACCACTACCGTCTGTCGCAGCGGGTTGGCTCCGACCACTGTGGCCGGACCCATCGGGGTGTTTACCCGCTGCCCCACCGGCGGGAGCTTCTGCTTCATAGCGCGGTACTGCTCGGACTCATAGGTGAGACAGCACAGCAGTCTTCCGCAGACTCCAGAGATCTTCATCGGGTTGAGCGGCAAATCCTGCTCTTTGGCCATCTTGATAGTGACCGGGTTGAACTCGCACAGATGCGTGGTGCAGCACAGGGGCCGCCCACACCGCCCGATCCCTCCCACCAGCTTCGCCTTGTCACGCGAGCCCACTTGCCGCAGTTCGATGCGCGTGCTGAAGATGTTGGTGAGTTCCCTCAGCAGGTCACGGAAGTCCACTCTGCCTTCGGCGCTGAAGCAGAAGGTAAGGCGGGTGCCATCGGGAGCGTATTCCGCTGACAGCAGCCGCATCGGCAGATTCATGCGGCTCGCCAGTTCCTGGCATCGAACCAGCGCCTCTTCTTCCTTGCCGGTGAACTCCTCTCTTCGCGTCAGGTCCTCCTCCTCTGCGCGGCGCAGAACGGGCCGGAGCGGCTCCGTTATCTCACTGGAAAGGACCTGTTTCGGCGAGATGACCACCCTGCCAACATCGATACCACGCTCAGTCTCCACCACCACCCAGTCATCCAACTCAAGCTCTATGTCCGCCGGGTCGAAGTAGTAGACTCGCCCCGCTCGCTTGAAACGAACGCCAACGATCTCGGTCATATCCGAAGTGATTAGTCCCCCTTTCTCGTGGGCATGCTGAGCATCAGAACCTCCAGCACCAGCCGCGGATTGGCGTTCTGCTCCAACTGCGTCAACGCCCGCCGCAGGCTCTCCAGGAACGCTTTTGTCCCTTCCAGACTGTAGCTCAGCGCCTCTTCCTCAAGCTTCTCTCGTTGGTCCACATTGCCTATATAGTCGACACATCCCTCGCTGGTCAGCAGCACGTCGCGCCACCACCCCATCCACAGGGCCAGAATCTCCCGCACCGATTCCCGATTTCGAGCGAACTGGCTCGCCAGGTCGGCAGCATACGACAGGCGTTCCGCCCGCTCCGCCCGGGGGAGACGCACCAGCGAAGCTAGTTTCTCCGACCGTTCCTGCAGAACCCGGTCATCATCCGCCACGGTGACAGCCCAGCCGAGGCAACCACCGCATAGCTGCGCCAGCATCGTCGCCTTCTCCTCGCCAAGTCCCCACCGCTCCACGAGTGCCGTGTGTACCGCAGCGACCGGCAATGGTCTCAGCTCCAGCCGCTGACATCGGGAGAGCACCGTGCCCAGCAGCAGTCTCTCGTTGCTGGCCAGCAGAATCAACTCAACACCCGGCGGCGGCTCCTCCAGCGTCTTCAGCAAGCAGTTCGTCGCCTCGTGAGAAAGGCGCTCCGCCCCGTCGACCACGAAGACTCGATGCCTGCCCTCAAAGGGCTTGAGGTTCGCCGAATGCTGCATCTCCCTCATCTGGTCGATGCCTATCTCCGTCCTGCCGTCGATGCCGATGACATGGACGTCGGCATGCTTCATCTTCTCAATCCTGACGCACTGGGTGCACTGGCCACACGGCCTCTCCTGCCCCTCGCAGTTCACGGCCTTGGCCAGGTCTATGGCCAGCCTCATCTTGCCCACATGTGGCGGCCCTACGAAGAGATAGGCGTGGGCCAGCTTTCCGTTTCTCAGACTCCGGTCCAGCAGCGCGACCGCTTTCTCATGTCCCACCACTTCCCACATGGGGATCGCCTCCACCTAGATGAGGTCATGGCTCATCAAGTCATCGTAGCTCTGCCGGCGCCTTATCAAGCGCGCCTTTCCGTCCTTCACCAGGACGACGGCGGGGGACAGCGCCGCATTGTAGTGTGACGCCATGGCAAGGCAGTAGGCGCCACAGCAGGGGACAGCTATGATGTCGCCAGGTTCAATCCTGGGCAGCTCAATATCCCTGATCAGGATGTCTCCCGATTCGCAGAATTTCCCGGCAATGGTGACCAGCTCTGAGTCATCCCCCTGCACCCGGTTCGCCACCACCGCCTCGTACCTGGCCTGATACAGAGCGGGGCGGATATTGTCCGCCATTCCCCCGTCGACGGACACATAGCGGCGCACTCCCGGGATGTCCTTTGTCGATCCCACGGTGTACACCGCCACTCCGGCCTGTCCCACAATCGACCTCCCTGGCTCCACAACGAGGCGCGGCGGCTCTATGCCAAGGGCTCCGGCCTCCTCTTCGAGGCTGGTGACGATGGCCTGGGCGAACTCAGCGACGGTAGGCGCCGGAGAGTCCTCGCTGTAGGTGATGCCCAGCCCGCCTCCCGTGCTCAGCTCGGTGAGGGCGAAGCCGTGCTCACGTCCCATCTCAACGGCCAATCGCAACACGATGGCAATCGCCTTTCGATATGGTTCGAACTCCAGCAACTGCGAGCCGATGTGGAAATGAAGGCCCTTGAGTTCAAGCGACGAACTGGACATCGCCTGCGCCACGGCCTCCTCAGCCTGTGCCATGGGGAAACCGAACTTGCTGTCAACCACGCCCGTGGCTATGTAAGCATGAGTATGGGGGTCCACCCCCGGTGAGAGGCGAAGAAGGATTCCCTGCCTGACCCCTCCCTCCGCCGCCACCGTGCTCAACAGGGAAAGCTCATGGAAGTTGTCCACCACCACCCGACCAACCCCGCACTCCACGGCCAGCCTCAGCTCACTCTGCGACTTGCTGTTGCCGTTGAAGTGGACCCTCTCCATGGGGAAGTCGACCGACCTGGCGACGGACAGCTCACCCCCGGAGGCCACGTCGAGGCCGAGGCCTTCCTCCTTGAAGATTTGGGCCAGAGCCCGGTTGATGAAGGCCTTACAGGCGTAGACTACCAGACTGTCGCGGTAGCGCGAAGCGAACTCCTCACGGAATTCGGCGCACTTGCCTCTCAGGGTTGCCTCATCGAAGACATACAGCGGCGTGCCGAACTCCGCGCCGAGCGCCACGGCGTCGCAACCGCCGACTACAAGATGGTTGTTCCGGTCAACATGCGTGGCCTGAGGAAACAGAGATATCCGGCGCATACCTTCCTCTCAGGTGGCCCAATGGCGGCTAGTTGAGGGCGTAGCGGACATCCTCCCCACCCCCCGAAGAGGACACCTTCCCTTCCCGCTCCAGCTTGACAAGATGGGCGAGAACCTGTCCCCTGGCTGCGGAAACGAGGCGGCTGTCTAGCTCCGGATAGATGACGCTTACCAGCTCCCCTATTCTCGCCTTCCCTTGCCTCAGCCCGCTCAGCACCTGCTCCTCCCGCTCCAGGCGATGCTGAATCAGTTCTTCGATCTTTCGCCTGGCTTCCCGTACCGGCGGACCGTGGCCCGGGCAGATCATGGCAATATCGTAGTTGAGGAGCTTCCTCAGCGAATCGATGTAGGTGGCCATGTCACCCTCCGGCGGTCTCATCGCCGTGGTGCCCGTGCCCACCACCTGGTCCCCGGAGAAGAGGACCTTCTCCTGCCTGAGGTATATGCAAACATGTCCCGGACTGTGTCCCGGGGTATGCACCACCTCCAACCCACCACCATCGAACGGCAGGGTATCGCCGTCCTCCACCGTCCTGTCCACTTCAACGACGCCTCGCCCCACCTCAGCGGAGTGAAGAACGATCTCCGCCCCCGTCTCCCTCTTGATCACCGCCGCACCCCCAACGTGGTCCGGGTGCGTGTGAGTCAGCACGATATACTGCAGGTGAGGCTGGACCGTCCTGATGTAGTCCAGGCGAGCCGCAACCGACTCCTCGTCGCCGTATCCGGTATCTATCAGAGCGCCTCCGGTTTCGCCCACCACCAGATAGACATTCGGCGCGAAGAAACCCATGAAAGAGCCCTTCTGCACCGGGATGGAATGGATTCCGGAAGCGATCTCCAATTCGGCCTCCTCCTCTAAGCCCTGAGCCACTGGAGACTTCACTCTGAGGGAATACTAGCAACTGGCCTGGGCAAAGTCAACCGCGGTTGACAGAAGCAGGAGGTCAGGCCTATATTTGGCTGAGGAATCCTATGTTTCAGAGAAGTGTCCTCGACAACGGGCTACGGGTCATATCCAGCAGCATGCCCGGTACCCGCTCCGTGACCATCATCTTCTTCCTTGCCGCCGGGCCGGTGTACGAAAGCACCACGGAGGCCGGCCTGTCCCACTTCATCGAACACCTGCTCTTCAAGGGTACCCAGCGCCGGCCGACCTCCAAGGAGATCTCCGAGGCCATCGAGGGAGTGGGCGGGATGTTCAACGGCGGTACGAGCAAGGAGGCCACCATGTACTGGTTCAAGGTGGCCCGCCCCCATTTCGCCCTGGCCCTGGACCTGATGGTGGACATGCTGCGGCACTCCAGGTTCGACGAAGAGGACATGGAGCGGGAACGGCAGGTCATTGTCGAGGAACTCAACGAAAGCCTGGACTCGCCGCATCACCGGGTGAGCATGCTCATCGATGAGGTGATGTGGCCCGACCAGCCCCTGGGCCGCGACGCTATCGGGACCAAGGAATCGGTTGCCGGCCTGGGACGGGAGATGCTTCTTGACTATATCGGGCAGCAGTACGTACCCAACAACGCTGTGGTTAGCGTGGCCGGCGACGTAGAACACGACGAGGTCGTCTCAGCCATATCGGAGGCCCTCGGCGATTGGGCCAAGGCCAGGCCCAGAACAGCCCACCCCACCGACGATACCCAGAAGGAACCCCGAGCGAGAGTCGAGCCCAAAGAGGCGGAGCAGGCGCACTTCTGCCTGGCGCTGCGCGGCCTGCCCATCAATCATCCCGACCGGTTCAACCTCGACCTGCTCAACGTGGTGCTGGGGGAAGGGATGAGCAGCCGTCTCTTCGTGGAGATTCGCGAGAGGCTGGCACTGACCTACGACATCTACAGCTACGTTCAGCACTTCCTCGATTCGGGCGCGGTGACCATCTACGCCGGCGTCGACCCCGCGCACATCGACACCGCCGTGGAGGCCACCCTCGAGCAGTTGCGCCTCATCCAGGAAGTCATCCCCGAAGCCGAGCTATACAAGGCAAAGGAGTACGCCAAGGGGCGTCTGCTGCTGCGCATGGAAGATACCAGGAACGTCGCCAGTTGGACCGGGGGGCAGGAGCTGCTTGCGGGACGGATCTACACGGTTGACGAGGTCATATCGATAGTCGACACCATCACCGCCGAGGACCTGAACAGAGTGGCGAGAGAACTGCTGGTCAGCGAGGGATTGAACCTTGCCGTCGTCGGCCCCATCGCCGCGGACCACCGCTTCGACCAGCTTCTCCGGCTCTAGGGTGGCGGGAGCACCACCTCCACGTCCGCTTCATTGTCAGTGATCTTGAAACTGGTGTCCTCTTCGTGCCTGTCGAAATGGAGGTCCACCGTTCCCGAGCCGACGCGCAGCCGTCTCACCGAGGCATGGCCTATCCACGGCGGCAGCTTCGGCGTAACGCATATTCTCTTCAGGTGGGCATCGACCTGCAGACCGAGCAGCGACTGGAAGAGGAGGATGGCGGCACCGGCAGTCCACGCCTGGGGGCTCGGGCTCACCGGGTACTCCGCCGGCACGGAGAAGCCACCTCGTTCTCGGGTGAAACCACAGTAGAGCTCAGGCAAGCGCGACTGCGGGAAGTGGTGGCTGGCCTCGAATAGCTGGGTGGCAATGTGCTCCGCCTCCCACGTGTAGCCGCACCTCTTCATGCCGGCGACGATGATGGAGCTGTCATGCGGCCATACGCTGCCGTTCTGGTAGCTCATCGGATTGAACTTCGCCTCCCTGTTGCTGACCGTCCTGATGCCCCAGCCACCGGCCATGTCGGCTGAGCTGAGGCGCAGCACCAGGTACCTCGCCTTGTCTTCATCCACAATGTCACACAGAAGACAGTGCCCCGGGTTCGAGGTGAGGACCTCAACCGCCTTTCCCCTTGCATCGAGCGCCTGGGCGAATATCCTCTTCTTCTCCAGCCAGAAGTCCTGGTTGAATCTCTCCTTCAGCCGAGCTGCCTTGTTCTCCAGCTCGGCGGGCAGGGACGGCTCTCCCTTTCTCCTCAGCAGCCCCGCCATCTCCGTCATCGCCTTGTAGGCATAGCCCTGTACCTCAGCCAGAGCCACGGGAGGCTCGACCTCGCTGCCATCGGCGTGGGTGATGGCCATGGGAATGTCCTTCCAGCCCTGATGGGCACTACCCCTCGAAGAGCGGCTGAGGTACTCCAGGTAGCCACTCCCCCGTATATCCCCGTACTCGTCCATCCACCTCAGCGCCTTCTTCGCCGCAGGCAGGATCTCCTGGTACAGAGCGTCATCGTCGAGCCATCTCATCGTCTCGGCGAACAGCATGAGGAACAGCGGGGTGGCATCCACGCTCCCATAGTAGGCACTTTGCGGTGTTTCACCGGCCCGTGCCGTCTCCCCACGACGGATCTCGTGGATAATCTTGCCCGGTTGCTCGTCCCGCCACGGGTCATCCACCGTCCCCTGATGCGCGGCGAGGAAACGCAGGGTGCTCACCGCTATGTGGGGGTTGAGCATCAGCGTCTGCAGCGAGGTGATGAGACTGTCACGCCCGAAGATACAGGCGAACCAGGGGATACCGGCGGCGGGCACCATTCCCTCAGGGGTCTTGTCCATGAGCAGACGAAGGTCAATGGCGCTGCGATGGAGGAGATGATTGACCATTTCATTATCGGTCTCAAGCCTGGTGCACTGGCCAAGCCAGTCGTCATAGGATTTCGCCAGGCGCTTCAGGCCGGTGTTGAAGGCCACTTCGGCGGGGACGGACTCACCCTCCACCGCCAGAATGCGAAAGGCCACCTCCAGCGGCTTGCCCGGCATGAGCTCCAGGTCCCAGGTTGCCTGCGCACAGGCCGGCCGAAAGACGGTCATTACCGCCGGCTCCACCGCATCGGGAAGGAAGGTGCTGGGACGGCGAACCAGCGGCTCCGCAGCGCACACGTCGATCTCCACGCCCGACGGCTCCAGTCCGAAAACCACTTCGGTGCGCCGCTCCACCTCGTCCAGCCCCATGTAGCTCAGGATGAGTCGGCCATCGGCGAACCGGGGCAGTCTGACCTCGCCCCTTTTCTCCCTCTCCCAGCCACGGATCTCAAGGATGTCGCGGAAGTCGCTGCCAAAGACCATGGCGAACTGGACGGTGACCGGGAACGGGTTATGGTTGTAGAAGCTGATGCGTTCATAGAGCCCATCCCTGAGGTAGCGGCTGCGCCTGATGCTGATGGTCCGCGCCAGGGCGGTCGCGCCGTCGGGAAGCTCAAGCGTGGGGTTTGCCATCTGCACATCGCACACATAGTCCAGATCGCTGGACGAGGCGAGCATACGCGGCTGCTGTCCGCCTATCGTGGTCTCCCAGATGGACAGAAAACGGGTATCGCGGCAATACAGTCCGAGGCGGCGCCGACCGCGGGGCATGTCCCCCAATTCATCGGACACCATCATGAGCCCATCCTCTTTGAGAACGTGACGTCTCACGGCCCACCTTCCTTAGCTTGATGTGGCAATTGCTCGTAGCCGCAGCCAGATGGCTGCGGCTACGTTTTGGCCATTGTGTTGGACGCCAGTCAGGCGCTAGTACTCGGGCATCGGCGGCATCGCCGCCTTGTCCTTCTCCGGAAGGTCGGTGATCAGCGACTCGGTGGTGATCACCATCGCCGCCACACTGGCGGCATTCTCCAGCCCGGCGATCGTCACCTTAGCCGGATCGATAATGCCCCGCTTCTGCATGTCGGCATAGTCGTCCTTCAATGCGTCGTAGCCAATCCCCGGCTTGCTCTTCATAACCTTCTCCACCACCACCGAACCCTCTCTGCCGGCGTTGATGGCGATCATCTTCAGCGGCTCCACCAGGGCCTTCTTCACGATGTTGACCCCGGTCGCCTCGTCGCCACTGGCCTTGACCTTGTTCAGAACGGGAAGCGCATTGACAAAGGCCACCCCACCACCGGGGACGATGCCTTCCTCTACCGCCGCCCTGGTGGCGGAAAGGGCATCCTCCACGCGATGCTTCTTCTCCTTCAGCTCGACCTCGGTGGCGGCACCCACCTTGAGCACAGCCACGCCGCCAGCCAGCTTCGCCAGGCGCTCCTGCAGCTTCTCCCGGTCGAACTCCGAGGTGGTATCATCGATCTGGGCCTTTATCTGCTTGATCCTCGCCTGAATGGCCTCATCCGAGCCCTTGCCCTCGACGATGGTGGTATCCTCCTTGGTGGCCACCACCTTTCGCGCCCGGCCGAGGTCCTCGATGGTAGCCGATTCCAGCTTTCGCCCCGTCTCCTCGGTTATCACCTTGCCTCCGGTAAGGATGGCCATATCCTCAAGCATCGCCTTGCGGCGGTCGCCGAAGCCCGGCGCCTTGACCGCCAGGCAGTTGAGCGTCCCGCGCAGCTTGTTCACCACCAGGGTGGCCAGCGCCTCACCGTCTACGTCCTCGGCTATCACCACGATGTTCTTGGTGACCTGCAGCGCCTTCTCCAGCGCCGGCAGCAGGTCGGCAACGGCGGAGATCTTCTTGTCGGTGAGCAGTATGTACGGGTCTTCGAGCTCCGTCTCCATCCTCTCCGCATTGGTGATGAAGTAGGCCGATGTGTAGCCGCGGTCGATCTTCATGCCCTCGACGTACTCGGTCTCGAACTGGATCCCCTTGCCTTCCTCCACGGTGATAACACCGTCCTTGCCCACCTTGTCCATCACCTCGGCGATGATGTTGCCGATCTCCTCGTCAGCCGCCGAGATGGCGGCAACCTGGGCCACCTGGTCCCTGGTGGTCACCGGGGTTGATATGCTCTTGAGCTCATCGACGATGGCGGCCGTTGCCATCTGTATGCCCCTCTTCAGGGCCATGGGGTTTGCCCCGGCAGCGACGTTCTTCATCCCCTCATGGAGCATCGCCTGGGCCAGCACGGTGGCGGTGGTGGTGCCGTCGCCGGCGATATCGTTGGTCTTGGTCGCCACCTCTTTTATGAGCTGGGCACCGATGTTCTCGAAGGGGTCCTCCAGCTCGATCTCCTTGGCGATGGTAACGCCGTCATTGGTTATCGTCGGCGGGCCGAACTTCTTGTCCAGCACCACATTGCGGCCCTTGGGGCCAAGGGTGATCTTGACCGCATTGGCCAGGGCGTCCATCCCTTCCCTCAGATGTGCCCGCGCAGCCTCACTATATGCAAGCTGTTTTGCCATTTCTCCTCCCTTTAGCTGTACTTGGCCAGTATATCGCTCTCCCGCAGAATCAGGAGCTCTTCCTCGCCTTCCTTGATCTCGGAGCCGGCATACTTGGAGTAGATTACCTTGTCTCCCACCTTCACCTCCATCGCCACCCTCTTGCCGTTCTCATCCAGCCTTCCCGGGCCCACGGCGACGACCTCACCACGCTGCGGCTTCTCCTTGGCCGTATCCGGTAGTATGATGCCTCCCTTGCTCACCTCTTCCTCAGTCAAGGGCCGGATCAACACCCGGTCTCCCAGAGGCTGCATCTTGGTCACCTTCGCTGCCTTCGCTGTCTTGGTTCCCTTGGTCGCCAATTTCGCCCTCCCTCTAGGTTATCGCTTTAGCACTCTCACCACTAGACTGCTAATAATATTAGCCTACATCGCCAGCGGCTGCAAGTGGCTACATCAGGCTTTGTCGGCACTGACATCGCTTGAGCAAAATCTAGCTCACCCTTTCTCCCTCTCTCTTCTCTGGATACTCTGTCTACCCCATCATACTGATATTGACGGTGCACACGATATCGTGTAAGATGGGTGCGTGAGTGCACGGGGGAGAAGGAAGAGGGTGCAGTGGGATGGACAGGGCATTCGCGCCCTGCGGGAGCATCTTGGGCTCACCCAGCAGGGCATGGCCGACGAGCTGGGGACACGGCAACAGACCATCAGCGAGTGGGAGCGAGAGATGTACCGTCCTCGGGGTACGTCGGTGAGGCTGCTATCCATCGTCGCCGAGAGGGCCGGCTTCGAGTATCAACCCAAAGCCAAGACCCCTCCCCCGGACGATGGCGCCGAAGCGGCGCAGTGAACCTGCTTCGCAGGCGGCGGAAGGGCCAGTGAAGTGAGCGGTGAGATGGTGGTGTACACGCTGGGAACGAGCGATCGCACGCCCGAGGAGTTCCTCTCCCTCCTTGCCGGTCTCGGCATCGAGGCGGTGGCGGACGTGCGTCGCTTCCCCACATCACGCTTCCCCCACTTCAGGCAAGAGGCGCTTGCACCGCTGCTCCAGCGAGCAGGTTTCGACTACGTCCACCTCGGTGAGAAGCTGGGGGGATACCGGAGCACGGGATACGAAGCCTTCGTCAGTACCGCGGAGTTCCAGCAGGGGCTGAGCCAGCTTGAGGAACTGGCCCGCGTCAGGCGGGTGGTCGTTCTCTGTGCCGAGCGCCTGCCGTGGCGGTGCCACCGCCGCTTCATCGGCCGGGAACTGGCGCGGCACGGCTTCACCCTCGAGCATGTCATCGACGAGAAGAGGAGGTGGGTGCCGCGGGGCCAGTCCGACGGCAACGGCTGACGCGTCAGGCCTTCTTCTTTTTTCCCGGCCTTACACGCAAGCGTGTAGAGTGTGTGCCTATGAAGGCGATAACGGAAAGCGAGCTGGCCCGGCTGTGGCAGAGCCGCGGCCTGCGCAACAGGGAGCTACTCACCGCCGGCGGGGAGCGCCTGCGGGTGCTCTATCCGGGAAGAAGGCAGGGGAGCGGCGGTCCCGACTTCCATCACGCCGTCATCCGCACCGGGG
>CAYTKL010000008.1:0-25928 GCA_964438305.1 uncultured Dehalococcoidales bacterium
CCCAGAAATCGTGTCGTCGGCCAATCCGGTGTCCTGGATGCCGCCCGGTTCGCCAGCTTCCTCGCCACGGAACTCGACGCCTCGGTAGAGGACATACAGGCATGTGTGCTGGGGGGACACGGCGATACCATGGTTGCCATTCCCAGACTGACCACCGTCGGTGGAATCCCGGTGACCGAGCTTCTTCCCCCGGAGACCATCGACCGCATTGTCGAGCGCACTGTAAGAGGCGGGGCTGAGATCGTCAACCTCATGAAGGGCGCGAGTGCCTACTATGCCCCGTCAGCGGCGGCGGTTCAGATGGTGGATGCAGTCGTTCTCGACAGGAAACGAGTACTCCCCTGTTCGGTTTACCTCGAAGGCGAGTACGGTATCCACGGCGTGTTCCTCAGCGTGCCGGTGAAGCTGGGCGCTGCAGGCATGGAGCAAGTCGTTGAGGTCAAGCTCACGCCGGAGGAGCACGCTGCGCTGTCCAGGTCGGCTGAGACGGTCAGGCAACTGGTGAACGTCATGAAGCTGGAATCGAAAGCATGAGAGAGATTGCGGCGCAGACGATTACCGAGACGGTGGCTCGCCTGTGTGAGGAGGCGAACTACCACCTCGGCGAGGATGTTCTCAAGGCACTACGGAAGGCCAGGGACACCGAGAAGTCCCCACTGGGCCGACGGGCCCTGCAGAGGGTCCTGCAGAATGCCGCCGTCGCCACTCAGGACGAGGTGCCTTTGTGCCAGGACACCGGCATCGTCATCGTCTACCTGGACGTGGGGCAGGATGCTCATGTCTCCGGGGGAGACATCAATGAGGCGGTTCAAGAGGGGGTGCGCCGGGGATACAGGAATGGGTACCTGCGGAAGTCCATCGTGGCGAGTCCCTTCTCCACCAGATTGAACACCAATGACAACACCCCCGCCGTTGTCCATATTGAGATTGTGCCGGGCGAGAACATCCGCATCAGGGTCATGCCGAAGGGAGGGGGCAGCGAGAACACCAGCCGTCTCACCGTGCTTCGCCCCGACGACGGACGCCAGGGGATCATTGACTTCGTGGCCGAGGTTGTGAGTGAAGTGGGAGTCAACTCCTGCCCTCCACTCATTGTCGGTGTCGGCATCGGCGGAACGGCGGGAAGGACAATGGTTCTGGCGAAGAAGGCGCTCCTGCGCAAGGTGTGCGAGCCTAACCCTGACCCGGAGGTGGCACAGCTCGAGAAGGACATACTGGACAGGGTGAATGAACTTGGCCTTGGCCCGGTAGGCTTTGGGGGGACCAACACTGCGCTGTCGGTACACGCTGAAGTATATCCCTGCCATATCAGCGCCCTGCCCGTGGCGGTCAATCTGCAGTGTCACTGCGCTCGTGTGAAGGAGGAAGTGCTCTAGATGAGAACGGAGATATCCACTGAGACCCTGTACAGCGACTTCGTGAAGAAGGTCGAGGAAATCAGCGAGCAGAAGCTCCTCTCCTGCTACCAGTGCGGCAAGTGCTCAGCAGGTTGCCCTATGTGCTTTGCCATGGATTTGCTCCCTAACCAAATCATCCGGCTGGCCCAACTCGGCCAGGAAGATGATATCGCCAGGGCCAACACCATCTGGATATGTGCCTCGTGCATCACCTGTTCGGTCCGTTGCCCGCGGGGCGTGGACCTCGCCCGGGTGATGGAAGCCCTGCGGCTTATCGAGGCAAGGAAGAATGTCGATCATGTTGAGATACCGGACATACCCAAGGAGACCATAGCCGAACTACCCCAGCTTGCCATGGTCGGAGGCTTCAGAAAGCTTACCGCTTGAGGAGAGTAAGGATGACTCTGAGCTACTATCCTGGATGCACCTTGAAGACGAAAGCCAAGAACCTGGAGGATTCTGCAATCGCGGCCATGGAAGCCCTGGGAATGGAGTTGGTGGAACTGCCCCGGTGGAACTGCTGTGGGACGGTCTATTCCTTTGCCGGCGATGAGGAACTGCATCAGTTGGCTCCGGTTCGAAACCTCATACGGGTCAAGGAAACGGGAAGTGACAAGGTCGCAACCCTGTGCTCCTTCTGCTACAACACGCTGAAGAGGGCCGACCTGCTGGTCAGGAACAACCCGGACAAGATGCACACCCTCAACACCTTCATGGAGGAAGAGATAGACTACGAAGGCGATGTTGATGTAGTCCATCTGCTCGAAGTGTTGCGGGACGACGTGGGTTGGGACGCCATCGCGGAGAAGGTGCAGAAGCCCCTCGAGGGGCTGAAGGTGGCGCCGTACTACGGCTGTACCCTGCTCCGTCCGGAGGAAATCGCAATAGATGACGTGGAGCGTCCCACCATCATGCATGACCTGCTGAAGACTATAGGCTGCAACGTTGTGGACTTTCCCTATGCCACTGAGTGCTGCGGCTCCTACCAGATCATCAGCAATCCAGACTTCGTTTCGCAGCGTGCGTGGGATATTCTGAGTTCGGCGGTGCGCCGCAAGGCCGATGCCATAGTGCTTACCTGCCCGCTGTGCGATGCGAACCTTGGTCAGACTCAGAAGGAGTTCATCGAGAAGCGCAGTGACTTCACTGGTATACCGATACTGTATTTCACTCAGCTTCTCGCCCTGGCATTGGGATTGGACCCCGAAGTGTGCCGCTTCGAGCTGAACTACGTTGACCCGCGGCCGCTTCTCGAGAGTAAGGGGCTGTTGAGGCAGTAACATGGAGAGAATCGGCGTTTTCATCTGCCACTGTAAGCTGATGACGCCCATCGACACCGATGCGGTGTTGGAGGCGGTCAGAGAGAAGTCGGGCGTGGTCCATGCCGAGGCCTGCGAGGACCTGTGTGTGACGCCGGGCCTGGAGCGGGTCCAGGAGGCGATCAAGAGTGAGGGTCTCGATGGAGTGCTCGTCACCAGTTGCTCGCCGGTCCTCCACGAGGAAGTGTTCCGCCATGCCGTTACTGCAGCGGGCCTTGAAGCCTATCGAATGCGGCTTGTCGACATCAGGAGCCACGACGGCATCAAGGAGAACACGGAACGAGCCCTGGAGGCCATCGACAGTGAACTGGAGGCACTCAAAGCGAGTCAGCCCCCGGTGCTCAGGAAGGTCCCCGTCATCAAGAAGGTCCTTGTGATCGGGGGCGGCATCGCCGGCATCCGGGCATCGCTCGACATCGCCGACGGCGGCTACCAGGTCATCCTGGTGGAGAGGACGCACAGCGTCGGGGGGCACATGATCCAGTACTCGGAGACCTTCCCCACGCTGGACTGTCCCCAGTGCATCGAGACGCCGCTTATGACTGAGACCGGCCAGCACGACAACATAACCATCTACGCCCATAGCGAGATCGAGGAGGTCTCGGGAAACATCGGCAACTTCAAGGTGAAGATCCGCAGGAAGGCGGCCTACGTCGATTGGGACAAATGCAACGGCTGCCTTATGTGCACCGAGAAGTGCCCGCCGCGCGTGCTGTCCGAGTACGAACGGTACCTCAACCTGCCCAAGCGACAGGCCCATCGCCGCGCCATATGGGTCCCTCACGCTCAGGCCGTCCCCATGCGGCCCATTATCGACAGGGAGCATTGCCTTCATTTCACCAAAGGCAAGTGCGGTGTGTGCGTGGACACATGTCCCAACAAGGCCATCGACTTCGAGCAGGAGGACAGCTTCGTTGAAGTGGAGGTCGGAGCCATAGTCGTGGCCTCTGGCTTCGACCTGATGCCCAAGAGCTACATCAAGGAGTACGATGCGGACCCCGACATCATCGAGGGCATCGAGTTCGAACGCATCCTCTGCCCCGCCGGACCCACCACAGGCAAGGTCATCAGGCCGTCCGACGGCAAGGAGCCGAAAGAGGTGGCCTTCATCTCCTGCTGCGGCTCGCGTGACGCGGAGCACGGCGTCCCCTACTGCTCCCGGGTGTGCTGCATGTACCTCGTCAAGCAGGCGCTGCTGTACAAGCATGTCTGCCACGACGGACAGGCCTACATCTTCTACATCGATATCAGGACCACCGGCAAGAACTATGAGGAGTTCGTGCAGCGAGCGGTGGAGGAAGACAATGTCCTCTACATAAGAGGCAGGGCGTCCAAGATATTCCGAGAGGGCGACAAGCTCATGGTGTGGGGCTCCGACACGCTCACCGGCAAGCGAATCGAGATAGCCTGTGACCTGGTGGTCCTGGGGATGGCTATGCTCCCCAGCGAGGGAGCAGCGGAGCTTGCCGCCAAACTGGGCATCGCAACGGATGAGTACGGATTCATGACCGAACTGCACCCTAAGCTCCGGCCGCTGGAGTCGTCCGTGCCCGGCATCTTCCTCGCCGGCTGCTGCCAGGGGCCACGGGACATCCAGGACACAGTGGCCCAGGGGGGAGCAGCGGCAAGCAAGGTCCTCGCGCTGTTTGCTCAGGACGAAGTGGAACTCGAGGAGGCGGCAGTAAGCTAATGGAACAGAGGATAGGTGTTTTCGTTTGTCACTGCGGCATGAACATCGCCGGCACCGTCGATGTGCAGCGCGTGGTGGAGGCAGTCAAGGACTACCCCGGCGTCGTCTTCGCGCAGAACTACATCTACATGTGCTCCGACCCGGGGCAGGACCTGGTGAGGAAGACGATACGGGAGCAAAACCTCAACGGTGTAGTTATGTCAAATTGCTCCCCGTTGATGCACGAGAAGACCTTCCGTGGCGTCGCCGCCAAAGAGGGACTCAATCCCTACCTTCTCGAGATAGCCAACATCCGCGAGGACGTGAGCTGGCCGCACGAGAACGAGAAGGAACTGGCCACTCAGAAGGCCATTGTCATGATCAAGATGACCATTGAGAAGGTGAAGCGGAACATGGCATTGACCCCCATGGTGGTGCCTCTCCACAAGAGGGCGCTGGTGATCGGTGGAGGCATCGCAGGGATCACCTCAGCCCTGGAGATAGCTGCCGCCGGTTATGAGGTAGTGATGGTGGAGAAGGAGCCCTACATTGGAGGCCACGCCGCGCAGCTCGCCGGCACCTTCCCCACGCTTGACCGTGTGCCCTGCCTCCTCGCTCCAAAACTGGCCGAGGTAGCGGCAAACCCCCGAATCAAGGTGTATACCAACTCCGAGCTTGACGACGTCTCCGGCTACGTGGGCAACTTCGATCTTACCATCAAGACGAAGCCCACCTATGTGGACAACGAGAAGTGCACTGCCTGCGGCCTTTGCGTCGATAAGTGCCCGGTGACCTGCCCCAGTGAGTTCGACCGAGGGCTCTCGGAGCGGAAGGCTATCTACAAGTCGCCGCCGGAGGTGAGCCCGCAGCGGTACATGATCGATACCAATAGCTGCCTCTACTTCCAGGACGCTCAGTGCCGCGCGTGCCAAGAGGTCTGCCCCGCCGACGCGGTTGATTTCACCCAGGAAGAGACGACGACCGAGGAGACCGTCGGCGCCATAGTCATCGCCACAGGATACGACCTGTGGGACAAAGCCAATATCCCGGAATACGAATCGGACCCCGACGTCATCGACGGCCTGCAATTCGAGCGAATACTCTCGCCAACCGGACCTACCGGAGGTGAGATACGGCGGCCCTCGGACGGCAAGGTCCCCAAGCAGATTGTCTTCATCTCCTGCTGTGGCTCCCGCGACCCGGAGCATGGCTTCACCTACTGCTCCCGGGTCTGCTGCATGTACATCGCCAAGCAAGCGGTGCTATACAGCAGGACAGTCCCCGACGGCCAGGCCTATGTCTTCTATATGGACATCAGGTCGGACTCCAAGGGATACGAAGAGTTCGTCAAGAGTGCCCAGGAAGAGGAGCACGTACTCTACCTCAGGGGCAGGGTATCCCGGGTCTTCCGCGAAGGAGACAAGCTCAAGGTCTGGGGGAGTGACACCCTCAGCAGCAAGAGCGTCGAGGTCTCGGCCGACCTGGTGGTCATGGCCACCGCGATGACGCCACGTAGCGGTGCCATAGAGCTGGCGAGGAAGCTGAACGTCACCGCCGATTCCATTGGCTTCCTCACTGAGGCCCATCCCAAGCTGAGGCCGGTGGAGACACTGACCACGGGCATCTACATTGCCGGCACCAGCCAGTGGCCGCGGGACATCCCCGACACCATCTCTTCCAGCAGCGGGGCGGTGAGCAAGGTGCTGTCCCTCTTCGCCAGGAAGGAGTTGCTGCATGAGCCGACCGTCGCCTGGCCCGACGAGGAGGTGTGCAGCGGATGCGGCCTGTGCGCTGAGGTCTGCGCCTACAGCGCCATAGAGATAGACCCGGTCAAACGGGTGGCCCGGGTGAATGAGGCGGTATGTGAAGGGTGCGGCGCCTGCATCGCCACCTGTCCCTCAGGTGCCATGCGGCACAAGAACTTCACCGCGAGGCAGTTCTTCGACATGATCGATATAGCGAGCGGAGCGTATGTCTAAATGGTAGGAGCGGTACTGGTCATCGGTTCCGGAATCGGCGGCATCAAGTGTTCTCTGGAGCTGGCTGAGTCCGGGTTCAAGGTATACCTCGTCGACCGAAGTCCCTTCATCGGCGGCACTCTAACCCAACTGGACAAGTGGTTTCCCGACAACCACTGCGGCATGTGCAAGATACTGCCCGTCTTTTCCAGGGATGACAGCTCGCAGTTCTGCCTTCGCCGTGGTCTGTATCACCCTAATATCGAGCTTCTGCCCCTCACCACGGTAGAGGAGGTGAGCGGCGAAGCAGGCGCTTTCCAGGTCAAGGTGCGAACCAGCCCGCGAGGTGTGAAAGAGGAACTGTGCATCGCCTGCGGCCTCTGTACCGAGGTATGCCCGGTGGAGGTGCCCAGCGAGTTCAACGAGGGGCTGGAGAACCGCAAGGCCATCTACCTGCGCAACCCATTGGCCCTGTCCAGCGGCTACACCATCGACTGGGACTCGTGTACCAAGTGCGGAGCCTGCGTCGAGAAATGCCCCACGGACGCGATTGACCTCTCGCAGGAGGAGGAAACAGGGACTCTGGACGTGGGGGCCATCGTGCTCAGCGCCGGTTTCGAGGAGTTCAACCCCCAGCCGTGGACCCAGTACGGCCACGGGCGCCATCCCAATGTGGTCACCAGCATACAATTCGAGCGGATGCTCAGCCCCAGCGGTCCCAGCGGCGGGGAGGTCCTCCGAGGCTCCGACCGCCAGCCCCCCAAGTCGATAGCGTTTCTCCAGTGCATTGGCTCCAGAACCAGGGAGAGGGACTACTGCTCCTCAGCCTGCTGCATGTATGCCCTCAAAGAGGCAATGCTGGCCAAGGAGAAGTACCCTGAGGCCGACGTCGAGATCTTCTTCATGGACCTGAGAGCCTTCGGCAAGAGCTATCACCGCTACTATCAGCAGGCGGAACAGGACTATGGCATCAAGTTCACTCGCTGTCGCGTCCCCAAGCTGAAGGAAGACCCCGCCACCAAGAACCTCTTCTTCACCGCAGCAGGTGAGGATGGCGGTCTGGAGAGGCGGGACTTCGAACTCGTCGTTTTGTCCGTGGGACAGACGCCGTCACCTCGCTTTCGAGAGCTCAGCGAGGTGCTCGGCATAGAACTCAATCAATGGGGATTTTGCCAGGTCGGGGAGTTCTCCCCCGCTCAGACGTCGAGGGAAGGGGTATACGTGTGCGGCGCCGCCGCGGCTCCCAAGGACATTGCCGACACGCTGGTGGAGGCTGGCGCTGCAGCGTGCAACGTTTCCGCGCTGCTCTCCCCGGAGCGAGCCAAGTCGGTGGCGGCGGCAGAGTATCCCGAGGAGTTGGACCTGAGCGACAAGGCGGCCAGGGTAGCCGTCTTCCTCTGTAGCTGCGGGGAGGAGATCGCGGCCGCCGCCGATATGGAGGAGCTGAGCCAGTTCGCCCAGGCCCTCCCCGGCGTGGTACACGTTGAGCAGGTCCCGTATCTGTGCCAGAGCGATGCTCTGGAGCAGGTCAAGGGGAGAATAAAGGAGACCGAGGCAAACCGGGTCCTTATCGCAGCCTGCTCCAATTTCGTGTATGAGAGGCATTTCACCGAAGCGGTCCGGCAGGTGGGACTGAATCCATCGCTACTGGAGATACTGGACCTCCGCAATCAGGTCTCCTCAGCGGGCCCGAACGGAAAGGAGCCTGCGACGGCGAAGGCGAAGAGCCTGACCGCCATCGCCCTGGCAAAGCTCAGAACGCAGGAGCCCTTGCGACTCGTTGCCCAGGAGGTGGAACACCAGGCCCTGGTTGTTGGAGGCGGCGTGGCTGGATTGACCGCCGCCCTCTCGCTGGCAGGGCAGGGTTTCGCGGTCCAACTGGTGGAGAAGACGGCTGAACTCGGCGGTAACCTGAGGCACATCTACTCCATTCTCGGTGGCGGTGACGCGCAGGCCCTGCGGCAAAGCCTGACTGCAGAGGCCGAGGGGAATTCCCTTGTTCACATTCACCGGGAGACTGAAATCGCTGAAGCCAAAGGCTATGCGGGCAACTTCGAGGTAGCCCTCAAAGACAAAGAGGGAACGCTCAGCACCGCGAAGGTTGGCGCCATTGTCGTAGCCACCGGCGGTGAGTCATACGAACCGCAGGAGTACTGCTACGGCGAGAGCGACCGGGTAGTGACCCAGGCCGAGCTCGAGGAGAAGCTGACCTCCGGGGCGCTCGACGCTGCGCAGCTTGGCACGGTGGTGATGATTCAATGCGTCGGCTCCCGCGACGAGGAGAGGCCGTATTGCAGCCGGGTCTGCTGTTCTCAGGCAATCAAGAACTCGCTGAAACTGAAAGAGCGGAATAGCGAGACGAGCATAGTCGTCCTTTATCGCGATGTCATGAGCTACGGTTTCCTTGAGGAGTATTATGGCAAGGCCCGAGAGAGCGGAGTGGTGTTCGTCAACTACGACCTGGACCACAAGCCTGAGGTGGCGGTCGATGGAGACAAGCTGGTCGTCAAGACCGTCGAGCCAACGACGGGTGGTGTGCTCACCATTGAGCCCGACCTGCTGGTTCTGAGCACCGCCATTGTCCCCGGTGACAACCAGGCGCTGGCGCAGATGCTGCAGTTGGACTTGACCGAGGACGGCTTCTTCAAAGAGGCTGAGGCGAAGTTCCGCCCGGTGGACTTCCTGACCAACGGGATCTACCTCTGCGGCCTCGCCCATTCACCACGAAGCGTGAGCGAGAGCATCGCCCAGGCCCAGGCGGCGGCACAGCGGGCGGCATCTCTCCTTTCCCGCGAGCGTCTTGAGTCGGGGAGGGTAGTATCTGAGGTCAACGAGAGACGCTGTAGCGGCTGCGAGCTTTGCGTCGAGGCCTGTCCCTACAACGCGCGATTCAAAGACGTCGACAAGGGCGTGGTCGTGGTGATCGAAGCACTCTGCCAGGGTTGCGGTGCGTGTGTTGCCGTCTGCCCCAGCGGTGCCGCAAAGCTCAGGGGATTCACCGACAAGCAGGTCTTGTCGATGCTGGATGCCGCAATCTAAAAGGAGGTTGCCTTGCAGGAGCAGCAGGAACAGGAACAACGGGAAGACGGGTTCGAACCCAATATCGTGGGTCTGCTCTGTCACTGGTGCACCTACACCGCTGCCGACCTGGCAGGTACTACCAGAACACAGTATCCCGCCAATATCCGCCCAATCCAGACCATGTGCAGCGGCATGGTGGACCCGGTCTACGTGCTCTGGGCGCTTCTCGGCGGAGCCGACGGCGTTCTCATAGGGGGATGCCATCCAGCCGACTGCCACTACGTATCGGGCAACTACAAGGCGAGACGGAAGATGGCGGTCCTCAAGAGCATCTTCAAGACTCTGGGCCTCGACGACGAACGTATCTGGCTGTGCTGGATCAGCGCCGCCGAGGGCCAGCTTTTCGCCAACACCGTCGCCAAGTTCACCGAGGCATTGAAGAAGAAGGGACCCAACCCCATGAAAGATTACTGGACTACATAGGACGAGACCATGGCAAAGAATGCAGTATTGGAAGTACAAAACGGAAACGTGATACAGACCCTCAACGGCCTGTGGCGCCAGTTGCTTGAGAAGGGTCTCGTCGATGCGCTCCTCATACCGCAGGAGCTTCCCTCGGGAGGCAATGTCGTGCAGACCCTGGTCAGCAGCGCAGACAACCTCACCACCCCCAACCCGCTGGCCCCGGTCATGCCGGTGAATACGGCGAGGCTCGTCTCTCAGATGACCAAGGTCACCCCCAGTCCGAGGAAGGTCGGCGTGGTGCTGCGGCCCTGCGAACTCAGGGCTCTCATTGAGCTGGTCAAACTGAAGCAGGCTTCACTGGAGAACCTGGTCCTGATAGGCATCGACTGCTTCGGCACCTACTCGGTGAACGACTACAAGAACCTTGCCGAGAACGGGTCCTCTCCCAGCGATGCCTTCATCAAAGCGGTGAGGGAAGGCAAAGAAGACGCGTCACTCAGGCAGGTCTGCCAGATGTGCGAGTACCCCACCCCGATGAACGCTGACATAGCCATCGGCCTGATAGGCGTTGACCTGGACAAGAGCCTTCTTATCCAGGCATCCACGCCCGAGGGGGAGAGAATTCTCGAAGCTCTCGAACTTAAGGAGGGCTCAGAAGCTGACATAACGAAGCGCGACGAGGCCGTCTCCAAGCTCGTTGAGCAGAGAACCAAGAAGAGGGACGAGGTGCTCCAGGAGACGCAACAGGAGATAGCGGGGATAGACAACCTCATGAAGGTCCTCGCCCCCTGCATCAACTGTCACAATTGCCGTGACGTCTGCCCGCTGTGTTTCTGCAAGGAGTGCTTCTTCGATTCGCCTACCTTCGAGATGGAGGCGGAGAAGTACCTGGGGTGGGCTGAGAAGAAGGGCACGATAAGGATGCCGACGCATAATCTGCTCTTCCATCTCACCAGGATGTCCCACATGGTGGCTTCGTGCGTCGGGTGCGGGATGTGCTCTGAGGCGTGCCCCAACGACATCCCCGTGGCCAATATCTTCCGTCTGGTCGGGCTGGATGCCCAGAAGCTCTTCGACTACGTTCCCGGGCGCAGCCTGGATGAGCCTATACCGGTGAGCACCTTCCAGGAGCGAGAGTTGCTGAAGGTGCCGGAGAAACTGTGATGCAGCTTGTAAGCGAGCGGGTCCAGGGCACAGGTGATCCGGCCTTCTCCCGGAAGGTCAGGGAGGTCAGTCAGGCCGGGTTGGAGCGCTGCTACCAGTGCCAGACATGCACTCTTAGCTGCCCGGTGGCCTATGCCATGGACCTGCCCCCACATCAGTTGCTGAGGATGGTGCACCTGGGGCTGAAGGAGCAGGTGCTGTCGAGCGCCACCATCTGGCTGTGCGCCACGTGCGAGACCTGTGTTGCCCGTTGCCCCCAGGAGGTGGACATCCTCAGGGTGATGGATACCCTGAAGGAGATGGCGCTTCAGGAGAAGGTGAAGGGCAAGGAGAGCTTCATTCCTATCTTCCATGCGACCTTCCTCGAGAGCATCAGGAACTTCGGAAGGCAGCACGAGCTTTCGATGGTTGTCCTCCTCAAGCTGAGGACCAAGGACCTGTTCAGCGACCTTGATTTCGGAATCAAGATGCTGTTGAAGGGGAAGTTCGGTATACTCCCGCCCAAGATGCAGGGGACCAAAGAAGTGAAAGCCATCTTTGAGAAAACCAAGGAGGCGGCGCCTTGAAGTATGCGTATTACCCTGGCTGCTCCATGGAATCGGGGACAGCGAAGGAATACGACCAGTCGGTGAAGGCGGTGTGCCAGAAGCTGGGGCTGGAGCTTGAGGAGATTCCTGACTGGAATTGCTGCGGTGCGTCCTCCGGGCACTGCACCAACTTCAGGCTCGGGCACGCCCTGGCGGCAAGGAACCTGGCCCTGGCCGAGAGAATGGACATGGACATCGCGCTGGGCTGCCCCGCCTGCTATCAGAGGCTCAAAGGCACCAGGCACGAGTTCAACGAGAACGCCCAACTGCGGGAGGAATTGCCCGACCTGATCGGCATGCCCTACCAGGCAACACACGATGTGAGGCATCTGCTGGACATCATCTACAGCGACTTCGATATCGAGGAGATTCGCAGCAGGGTTACGAAGCCCCTGAGCGGGCTCAAGCTGGTTTGCTACTACGGATGCTTCATCGTCCGCCCTCCCAAAGTGGTTGAGTTCGACGACCTGGAGAATCCGCAATCGATGGATATTCTAATGGATGCTCTGGGGGCGGAGGTCCTCGACTGGTCGGCCAAGGTCGACTGCTGCGGCGGCAGCCTGTCGCTGACCAAGAGAGATATCGTCACCAAGCTTGTTTCGGACATCGCTGACGCCGCGCGGGGGGTAGGAGCCGAGGCCATAGTGACCGCATGCCCCCTGTGTATGGCCAATCTCGACACCAGGCAGAAGTCCAACGGCGACAAGGCACTGCCCATCCTGTACTTCACTGAGCTCATGGGGCTCGCTTTCGGCGCACCTGATGGAAAGGGATGGCTGCAGAAGCACATGGTGAGCCCGGTTGCCTTGTTGGCATCGCATAGGATAGTATAGAATTCCCAAGGAGGAGTGTGGATGAGTAGCACCGAGACGAAGGCGGGGAGCGACGCTCAGGAGATGGTGGCTGAAGCGAAGGAGAACCTTGTACCCATCTTCATCATGGGGCGCAAGCACATGGTCCCCGAAGAACTCACCATCATGAAAGCGATGGAATACGCTGGCTACAAGTTCATTCGCGGGTGCGGTTGCCGTGACGGCAAGTGCGGAGCATGCGCCACGGTCTATCGCAAGCCAGGGGACTATCACATTCGCATCGGATTGGCATGCCAGACTGCCGTCGAACCCAACATGTACTTGACGCAGATACCCTTCTACCCCGTCAACCGCGCCTCTTACAACTGGGAAGAGCTTAAGGGCACTCCTGAGGAAGTCTTCCAGCTCTACCCCGAGGTCTTCCGCTGCGTCGCCTGCAACGCCTGCACCAAAGCATGTCCCATGGATATCCAGGTCATGGATGTCATCGCCGCCGTGAAACAGGGGGACCTCGCCAAGGCGGCCACGCTCTCTCTTGAATGCATTCAGTGCGGGCTGTGTGTCAGTCGCTGCATGGGTGAACTGCCTCAGTATCACATTGCCCAACTGGTGAGAAGGATCTACGCCGGCAAGATAGTGCCCAAGGCGGAACACCTGGCCGCCGCGGTCAAAGCGGTCGAAGAGGGCAAGTTCGAGGCCGTGCTGGCGGAATTGATGAGCATGAGCGAGGAGGAAATCCAGAAGGCCTACTCAGAGCGAGAGATAGAATCAGAGCTCGGTGAGGAGTACTGGAGGCCTGGGGACAAGAGATTCCTCATCGAGGTTGAAGACTAGGTTAGAGGGGGATACATGCCATACACCGAGGAACTGAAACGCCTGATCCAGACTGTAGAGAAGACCAGGCCCGAGCGATTGGCCCGCAAGAAGGCGGGCGAAGAGATACCGGCCATGTCCCTGAAAGAGCGGGATGAGATACTGCGCAAGTACCACCCTGACTACAAAGACGAAGGGAAGAGAGATATACAGGTTGGACCGAACAAGGGCTACAAGCTGCCCGACGAGCTTGTAGACCTCCTGGAGGCCAAGAGCAGGATTGAACCGGATGCAGTCGACCTTTCCCAGCCAGACTACGAGACCGACGTCCTCGTGATTGGAGGGGGCGGAGCCGGGACTGCCGCAGCTCTCATGGCGGAACAGCAGGGCGTGCGGGTCCTCATCGCCACCAAGCTGCGCCACGGCGATTCCAATACCATCATGGCCGAAGGCGGCGTCCAGGCAGCCACCAAGTTCGACAAGGATTCCCCTGGCGTTCACTACCTGGACACCATGGGGGGCGGACGTTTCAAGAATGACCCCGAAATAGTGCAGACCCTGGTCAACAACGCCGCGAACCTTGTCCAATGGTTGGAGAGCCTCGGTGTGATGTTCTTCAAGTTCCCCGAAGGAAGACTGCAGAGCCTGCCCGCTGCCGGCTACTGCAGAAAGCGTCTGCTCTATTCCGGCGACATAACCGGCACCGAAATCATGCGCGTTATCCGCGACGAGGCACGGAACCGTGAGAATATCACCGTTCTCGAGTTCTCGCCCGCTGTGGAGTTGCTTCTCAATGAGCACGGCCAGTGCGCTGGCGCCATTCTCTATGACCTGGAGACCGAGGAGTACCACATAGTGAAGGCGAAGGCGGTTGTCCTGTCCACCGGCGGACAGGGACGAGTCCACATTGCCGGCTTCATGACCACCAACCACTACGGAGCTACCGCAGACGGAATAGTCCTCGGCTACAGAGTGGGAGTCGGGCTCCGTGACCTCCATGCAGTCCAGTATCACCCTACCGGCGTTGTTTTCCCTGAGCAGTTGGAAGGCGCCTTGATTACCGAGAAGTTCAGGGCGGCGGGGGCGAACGTGGTGAACATCGACGGGGACCAGTTTGTCTACGAGCGGGAGCCCCGGGACGTGGAATCAGCCGCCTATATACGCGAGTGCTTAGAGAGAGGCAAGGGTGTACCTTCACCCACCGGCAAGCTGGGACTATGGCTGGATTCTCCCATGCTCGAGGATCTCTACGGCCCAGGCACGGTGGAGAAGGAGTTCCCCGGCAAGTTCAAGCAGTTCAAGCGACACGACTTCGATATCTCCAAGGAACCCATGCTGGTATACCCCACCCTTCACTACCAGAACGGGGGCCTGGTATTCAACTCGCGAGCCGAGACCAGTGTCCCCGGCCTCTTCGCCGCGGGAGAGGTAGTTGGAGGGGTACATGGGGAGAACCGCCTGATGGGCAATTCCCTGCTCGGCGTACATCTCTATGGCAGGATAGCAGGCACCAACGCCGGCATCTTCGCCAAAGAGAACGCCAAAGAAGGTAAGCTGACTCTGGAGCATGTCAGGTCTTATCACAAAGGCCTGGAGGACGCGGGCATAGTGACCGACAGGATTGCCCCAATGCTCCTTCCTGACTACACCGACCCGGAGGTCAGGAAGCGTCAGCTCACCGCACACTACGCTGGGACTCTAAGGTAGAGGGCGCACATACGCCAGCGCTCCAGACACTGCTGCGCCGCGCGTCATGCGGCTGCCCTATGGTATTCTGTGGGCCTGAACAGAAGCGAATGGGTGTTAAGCTGCCCTTGGAGCCTGAAGCGATTGAGAGATTGAGGGTGGGAGAACTCCTGACCCTGGACGGGGTTATGTATGCTGCCCGCGATGCCGCCCATCATAGGCTCATCGAGGCTCTGGACTCCCATCAGCCACTGCCCTTCGACATCCGAGGACAGACCATATACTACATGGGGCCCACCCCCACCAAGCCCGGGCACGTCATCGGCTCTGCCGGGCCCACTACCAGCGGACGGATGGACATCTACACCCCTCGCCTCCTCGCTGCGGGCCTCAGGGGAATGATCGGCAAGGGCTCACGCTCTCAGGAAGTGAAGGACGCCATCAAGAAACACAAGGCCATCTACTTCGCGCCGATCGCGGGGGCCGGTGCGCTGATCGCCAGGTCGATAAGGAAGGCCGAGGCCGTGGCCTACGAGGAGTTGGGCCCCGAGGCAATCCTGCGCCTCGAGGTCGAGAACTTCCTTGTCATAGTCATCAACGACATCCATGGCGGGGACCTGTACCAGCAGGGAATGGCCCACTATCGGAAGGCATCTCCGTGAACCCGGACAAGTGCCGACTGCAGGTCGACCTGAATTGGGACGATGAGTACGTTGTCACCGGGGTTCACTATCTGGATACCACTTTCCTCTTCGCTCGAATGACGCAGGGGACTCACGACATGGTCGCCCCGCGGAGGGGGGAGCGAATCCTCGATGTTGGCTGCGGCAAGGCTGCGGATGCTCTGCAGCTCGCCGCAAGTGGTGGGGACGTTGTCGGGCTCGACCCGTCGGGGAAGATGCTCGGCCAGGCAAGGGACGACTTGAGAGCGTGCGGCAAAGAGGTCGCCCTGGTGCGCGGCATCGGTGAGGCCCTGCCTTTCAGAAGAGGGTCGCTGGACAAGGTCGTGTGTAAAGGCGCTCTCGACCACTTCCCCGATCCCCAGGGGAGCATCGAGCAGATGTCGCAGGTCCTCAAGCCGGATGGAGAAGCCATAATAGCCATTGCCAATTTTGAGAGCCTTAGCTGCCGGGTGGGGAGAGCGTGGCATTCGATACTGAAGAAGTTCATCAAAGGAGACCACCCGAGGACGCCCTGGGAGATTCCCGAGGACCATACCTGCAAGCTCGACTATCCCATCATCGTCAGCCTGGTGGAGCGTCACTTCGAGGTGAAGGAAGTCCTGCCGATCTCGATGCTGTGGACTGCCCCCTACTGGGGCAAGGCTATCTCGCTACCGCCGCGAAGGGTCGCTCAGGCCGTCCTGTCCTTCCTTGACGCTTTGGCCCGCAGGATGCCAGCCCTGAGCGACGTGATTATCATAAAGGGCACACCTAGACGCGACCAGACTCCGAAATAGCTTCCTCGTAGACGCCAAGAGTCTGCTTTGCCGCGAGTTCCCATGAGAAGCACTGCTTCACCCGTTTTCTGCCATTGCCACCGAGGCGCCGGCGCAGATGCTGGTCCCCCTGCAACTGCTTGATCGCCCCGGCAAGCGCGGCGGCGTCATGCGGCGGCACCAGAAGTCCGGTCTCGCCGTCCTTCACTACCTCAGGCAAAGCACCCGCCCGAGTAGCAATGACCGGCACCTCGCACGCCATGGCTTCGGCAGCGGGAAGGCCAAAGCCTTCGTACACCGAGGCTGTGACCGCGACCTCCGCCCTGGAGTACTCTCGCACCAGCTCCTCCGTGCTTATCCTGCCGGTGAACCGGACCACGTCCTCAAGCCCGTACTCTCTGACCAGCCTGGGAGCGAAGTTGTCGGGAAACACGTAGTCCACCACGGTCAGTTTCACGTCCACGTTCTCGCTCTTCAGCAGCCGCAATGCCTGAAGCAGATACAGAATGCCCTTCTTTCGGTCTTCGGTTCTCCCCACCACTATCAGGCTATTCGGCGTCTTGTGTCTACCATCGACCCCTCTGAACAGCTCCGTGTCCACGCCCACATAGACCAGCCTCATCTTGTCATCGGGCACCCTGAAAACCCGGCGCACTTCTTCCGCCGAGCTTTCTGAGTCCACGATCACCCTGTCGAGCATCTTGGCGACAAGACCCTGCATCATTGGTGGATAGAACAGACATTGTCGAATAGCCTGAAAAACGTGCCGTGCCTGAACGATGTCCGCCTTGAGGTCGATTGGCAGGGGGTGATGAATGGTGTCCACAACGGGGATGTTCAACGCCCTTATCAGCAGAAGTCCGTAGGCCAGGCACTGGTTGTCGTGTACTACATCGAAGCGGTATTCGGGCAGGAGTTGGCGCACCTTCTGGTACGCCCTGAGGCTGAAGGTGAGCATCTCGGGGAACATGCCCATTTTCGTCGCCATGAACTCGAAGAGGTTGGCCGGGGTGAAGACGCGATAGGGATTGTCCTGCGGCAGCCACGATCTCCCCTCAATCGCGCAGTCGTAGAGGTTCAGACTCTGCAGCTTGTGCACCGTGATGTCGTCGGCTATCTCCGGATACGGCGGCCCTACCATCACGTCGACTTCGTGCCCCAGTCTGCGAAGCTCGCGCGTCAGGTAGTACATGTAGATGCCCTGCCCACCGCAGTACATGTTCCCTCGATAGCACAGGAAGCATATTCTCACTCTGCCTGCCTCCTAGACCTTCCTCGTGTAGACGACTATGCTCTTGGGGAAGAAGAAGTTCAGGATGCGTTCCGCCCAGGGGATGAACTTCGACCTGGTGGCCAGCGGCGCCTCCAGGAACCAGCGATACAGCGCTGGAATCCTCGCGTCCTCGTTCTTCAGTCCGAAGACGCAGCGAAGCAGCCAGTAGATGGAATGGAAGGCATGCTCATAGCGGATGGCGTACACCGCCAGACTGTTTCTCCTGAGAGCAGCCACCAGTTGCTTGGCAGTGAATATCCTCACATGGCCGCCAGGATGGTTGTAGTAGTCGTCATCCAGGGCCCAGTAGACCGTCTCCGTCAAATAGGTAGGCACGGTGACCGCCAGCGCCCCGCCCGGCTTCAGTATCCTTACGAACTCTCTGATACCCTGCTCCTCGTCATCGACGTGCTCCAGTACCTCAGAGCAGATGATCTTGTCGAACGAGGCATCCTTGAAAGGGAGTCTCAGTGCATCGCCGCAAAGCACATTCCAGTTGCCGTTGGCTTCTTCCTGGGTGTCCATGTAGTGCAACACGTAGTGCGTCTTCTTCAGACTCAAGTCATCGATGTCCATGGCACATACGATGCCATTGTTGTTGCGTCGACACGCTTCAAAGCTGTGCCTGCCCTCGCCACAACCAGCGTCCAGGAATGTGTCGCCATCCTCCACCTTGAAGAGCCCGAAATTGACGGTGAGCACCTAAAGCACCTCCTGATACACCTCGATAGTCTTTTTCGCCGCCTCGCTCCAGTCGAATTGCGTTCTCACCCGTCGCCTGCCCTCTTCACCCATAGTCTTCCGCAACCCATCGTCCTTGAGCAGACGTGCAATCGCCTGTGCCAGAGCAGCCGAGTCTCTGGGGCGGACCAGAAGACCACTCCTGCCGTCTTCCACAACCTCCGGCAGCGCCCCAGCCGTGGTAGCCACCACGGGAAGGCCGCAGGACATCGCTTCGGCCGCGGGCAGTCCGAATCCTTCGTAGAGCGAAGGCACCACGGCAACCTCAGCCCGACCGTAGTGGCTCACGAGGTCGTCGACACTTAACCTGCCGGTGAATGAAACGCTGCCATCCAGTCCGTACCTGCTCACCAGAGCCGGCGTGTACTTGTTGTCCGGCGCCCCCCTGTCCACAATAGTGAGTCTCACGTCAATCTCGCTTCTCAGCAACTGAACAGCGCGCAGAAGATAGACTATACCCTTCTTGCGATCCGCGCTATTGGCCACAACGATGAGCCGGCCGCGCTCCTTGCCGCCACCGTCCACCCCCCGAAACATCTCGGTATCAATTCCGTTGTAGACCACCCGTATCTTGTCCCGCGGCACCTTGAAGGCGTTGACCGTCTCCTCAGCGGCGTTCTCCGAGACAGTGATTACCCTATCCATCCTCCTGGTTACCAGGTGCTGCATGAAGAACGGGTAGAACATTATCCTGGTTACCCGAGCCCCAATCCGCTCCAGATAGGCCAGGTCGGTCTTCTTGTCGATGGGCAACGGGTGATGCACCGTGGCCACGACCGGGATGTTGAAGGCCTTCATCATCAGAATGCCATATCCCAACGTCTGGTTGTCATGGATGATGTCGAAGCGCTGGCTTTGCAGCAGTTGTCTCAGCTTGTTGTAGGCCCTGAAGCTGAAGGAGAACATCTCGGGGAACATGCCAATCGGCGTCACCGCCAGTTCATACAGGTTGAGAGGCGTGAAGACTTTGAAGGGGTCTTGCTTGGGGAATCCGAACTCCATGAGGTTCAGGTTATCCACCCTGTGTTCGACAACGCCCTCAGGGATATCGGGATAGGGAGGACCGACGATGGCATGAACCTCGTGGCCAAGTCTCTGGAGTTCACGGGACAGATAGTAGAGGTATACTCCCTGACCGCCACAATACATATTGCCCCTGTTACACAGGAGGCATATTCTCACTTCTTCTCTTCCTCTTTGCAGCGAAAAGCAACAGTAAAGAGGCCGGCGATGCTCTTGGCATCGCGAAGCTCTCCAGCCAGTATGAGGCTGAGCATCCTCTCGAAGGGTACAGATACCACCTCAATAATCTCGTCCGCGTCGGGACGAGCCTCACCCTTTCGCAGCTCGGAAGCCACGAAGAGGTGAAGGAACTCGGTTGAGTACCCCGGGCTGCTGTAGAAGCCACCGACCCTCTCCATCCTCCCCGCCACGTATCCCGTCTCCTCTTCGAGTTCCCTGTGCGCACTATCCAGCGGCTCCTCTCCGGGATCAACACCGCCAGCAGGTATCTCCAGAAGGACCTCCCCCACCGGTTTGCGGAACTGGCGCACCAGAACCACTTCACCCTCGGGGTCAATGGCGACGATGGCGACGCAGTTGGCATGCTCAACCACTTCTCTCGTCGTCTCCCGTCCGCTTGACAGCACCACCCTGTCTTCACGGAGATTGACCAGGCGTCCTTCGTACATGCGCCTGCTGTCTATCGTCTTCTCCTCCATCGAACTCTACTTCCCCAGAGGATACGTCATCCCGACTTCATCACAGTCCGGGAACTTCGGGCACCTGAGACACTCTCCCCACACCTTCTGTGGCAGCTCCTTCTTGTCTACCTGGCGAAAGCCGAAGCGCTCGAAGTAGTCGGGCCTGTAGGTGAGACAGAAGAGGGTCTCGATGCCGAGCCGCCTTGCTTCTTCGATGCAGGCCTCCATGACCAACTGGCCCACACCCTTCTCCTGCATTTCCTCGGTCACGGCCACACCCCTGATCTCAGCCAGGTCCGACCAGAATACGTGAAGGGCGGCGCAGCCGACCACCTCGTCACCCCTGCGGACAACGCAGAAGTCCCTGATATTCTCATACAGCTCGCTCAGAGCCCGCGGTAGCATCTCGCCCTTGCCAGCGAAGTAGTTCACCAGCTTGTGGATCTGAGGAATGTCGTCTATTCGTGCCTTCTCCGCTTTCACTTCTGCACCAGTCTGCTCATCAAAGTGCCGTAGAAATGGCCCGCCGGCTGGGCTCTCAAGAAGCAGGCCACGTGGGGGCTGAGCCTCACCCTTACGCAGTCCCCATTCTCCAGGTCCACATTGACCTGCCCGTCGACGCTCAGCATTGCCCGATGCGTGGTATGGACCCTGAGCTCTATGACAGCCGTGGACGGCAGCACCAGAGCGTTGGCAAAGGCCAAATGGGGAGATAGCGGGTTCAGAACCATCTCCTTGGCCTGCGGGCAGAGAATGGGACCACCGGCGGCAAGAGAGTAGCCGGTGCTACCCGTCGCCGTGGACAGGATCACTCCATCGGCCCGGTAGGTGGTCAGGAGGGCTCCATCAATGGATGTCTCCACATTGACCAGGCGGGGTATTGCAGCGCGCCCGATGAAGACGTCATTGAGGGCATGATAGTGACCCCCGTCAGCCAGTTGCACCTCAAGCATAGCTCGCTCATCGATCCAACCCTCTCCTCTGAGGTATTGGGGCAGCCTGTCGAGAGCTTCATCGGGCCCAAGCTCAGTCATGAAACCAAGCCTTCCCAGGTTTATCCCCACGATGGGCACGGAATGCGAGAGGGCAGCGCGTGCCGCCCTCAAGATAGTCCCATCGCCACCAATGCTGAGGATCAGGTCGGTGCCCTCAATCTCACTTCTTGCCTGCTCTTCCTCCCACGCGGAACAGAGCCATACGGCAGCATCGATTGAGGGTAAGAAGTTTGCCAGTTCCTCTGCCAGACCTCCCGCCGCCGCGATCTTCGGGTGATAGAGAATGCCTACTTTCTTCAAGGGTGAATCGACGAGACTGAGAATGAGTTTGCACGGCGAAGTCTATCACCGCCAGGCCAAGCTGTCAAGGAAGGCTGCGGCTGTCGCGGCGGCGATAGCGGCCTCCTCAAACCACACCAGCTATCTGCATCAGCCTCTGAGTGTCCTCGTGGAGGTCTTCCCACACCTTCGGGATGTCTTCCCTGGCGACCCACATTGCCTCGCCCACATCGCTGTCCACTCGAAGCTCGCCGCCTGCCAGATTCGCCAGGAAGTCAATGTAGATGACATGGAGCGCTGTTTCGTTCTCAGCCTTGACGATTCGCTCAAAAGGGACAAGGGGAGTTGTGAGACGTATCTTGAGGTTGGTCTCCTCCATGACCTCGCGCTCAATCCCATCCCTGATGCTTTCCCCCGTTTCGAGTCTGCCGCCGGGACATATCCACTTCCCCTGCCAGAACCCCTCCCTTTCAGGCACGTGCCGCACCAGGAGGATTCTGCCCCTGTCGTCCTCGATCACTGCACCCACGGCAACCATTATCTCTCCCATGACTGTTCCTTTGCGTCACCAGTCCGATATGGAGCCAACCGCAGCATGGCGGTGTCGGCCTACCCGACCTCAGGTCTCTTTCCCAGGCGGTCGTAGCGTACCCTCGACCCACCCCGGCGCATCGACGGTGATCTCCTCGCGAAGGCGCTTCCGCGTGAGCCGCAGTTGCCCACGCTCGCAGTCGTATGATAACATATGCTCATCCAGGCGGAAAGCGAGCCTGCTTCCCACCTGTCCGTTGGTCAGTATCAACCTCGTCAAATGCTAATCGACCTTCACACGCATACCAAGCCGGAGTCAGAGGACAGCAACCTGACACCGGATGAGCTTGTCGCCACCGCCAAGAGTGCCGGCCTCGACGCCATCTGCCTCACCGAACACGACAGGTTCTGGACAGACCAGGACATCGCAGAGCTAGGCAAGAGGCACGACTTCCCCGTCTTCCCCGGCGTCGAGATAACCACAGAGCAGGCTCATCTTCTGGTGTTCGGACTCGACAAGTACGTCTTCGGCATGCACCGCACCTCCTTCGTGAGGCGCCTGGTGGACGAGGCTGGGGGCGTGATAATCGTCGCCCATCCCTATCGCCGCCACTACCTGACGCAGGAGGGTCCCGAGGGAGAGCGGTACTACCCCGCGCTGAACAGGGCATGCGAAAGCCCGCTCTTTGAAATGGTTGACGCCGTTGAGATACTGAATGGCAGGGGGTCGGCGGTTGAGAACCTGTTCTCGCAGGACATCGCCAGGACATTGAACAAGCCGGGCATCGCCGCAAGCGACGCCCATGACGTCAAGGACATCGGCCGCTGCGCCACCCTCTTTGAGAGACGGGTCTCTAACCTCCAAGAGCTGATTACGGAGCTGAAAGCCGGCAGATTCGCCGCAGCGAAGCTGGATCGAGGCTCACCCACAAAGCTCAGCGACTAGCAGGTCCAGGGCAAGCTCACCACCATAGACCCCCCGCTTTATGGAAAGGTCGGTATCCAGAAGGCTGTGATAGACCTGCTCCAATCGCTGCATGGAGTAGCGTTTGGCCTGTTCAACGGCCTTCCCAAGTACGTAGTCCGAGGTTACGCCCAGCACCGACTTGATCTGTGAGTTGGGCAACCCCTTCACGTCAAGCTCCTTCACCTGAACCAGCATGCGAAGCTGTCTGGTGACCATGAAAATCAGATAGGGTGCCGGTGCCCCCTCTTGCAGCAGTTGATGCAGAAGTGATGCCGAAGTCGATGCTCTCCTTTCGAGCAGGGCATCGACCATGGCGAAGACATTTGCCTCGCGAGCGTAGCTGACCACGGCTTCCACATCTCCTACGTCGATGGCTTGCTGCAGAGTATACGAGATGAGCTTGTCGATCTCGCTGGCCAGGACCCACAGATTGTCCCCGACGAGTGAGGCCAGCAGTCGCACCGCCTCAGGTGAGATGCTGCCGCCTTCCTGCTTCACCCTTCGCTCGATCCACTGGCGCAGTGCCGCCCCCTTCAGGCTGGGGAATTCCTTGACCTCCGCCAGCGGTGCGAGCTTCTTCAGCAACACGTTGCCCTTGCCTATCTGGCCATCAACCAGGACAAGCACGGTGGTCGGAGGCAAGCCGGCAACTCGCTCCACGAGCGCCGACCATTCCTTCGATGCCGCCGATCCCCTTGACGCGCTCGCGTTCCCTTCCCCCTGCTCCGCCGACCCTTTCTCCCGCCTGTCGAAGCGGGCGAGCAGCCCCTGGACTACTACAAGACGATGAGAACCCAGAAAGGGCAGGGCCATGCAAGCATCCATCAACTGGTTCAGGCCCAAGCGCTGCCCGTCAAACAGCGTAGTATTCGATGCCAGGGACTCCCCATCGCCCAAACCAGCCTTGATCCTCTCCATCTCCTCCCGGAGGGAGAAGTCGTCAGTGCCGTACAATATGTGAAACACGGTTTTCTCAGCGACCTCTCCATCAATTCTAACCCATGACCACACTCCAGGCTAGCCCTGGAGACGTCCTCTCGGAAGTGGTATCATAGCCTGCGCCGGGCCAAGAGCGGAGGGGGAGATGGAGATCGGAATCATCGGGCTACCCAAGAGCGGCAAGACCACCGTGTTCAACGCCCTGACCAGAGGCGAAGCCGACATTGACGCCCACGCCAAGGGAGCGCCAAACGTGGGGGTGGTGAGGGTGCCTGACCCCAGACTCGACGGCCTCGACGACGTGTTCCACCCCAAGAGGAAGGTCCCCGCCGAGGTGCGATACGTCGATGTCGGGGTTCCTCCCGTGGGCCTGGGCAAGACAGAGGGGCTCGGCGGCCAGTTCTTCGCTCACATGAGCGTGGCGGACGCCCTGCTCCACGTGGTGCGTGTCTTCAGTGATGACACCGTCCCCCACATAGAAGGAAGCGTCGACCCGGCGCGGGACATCGATATCCTCGACACCGAACTCGTCTTCTCCGACCTCTCGATTCTTGACAAACGGCTGCAGAAGATTGAACCCTCCCTCAAATCGGCCAAGCCACAAGAACGTGACGGCCTCGCCAGGGAGCAAGCGCTTCTGACCAAGATCAAGACTGCCCTCGAAGGCGGAGTCCCGGTCAGAGAACAGCACCTGAGCGACGATGAGGCGAAGCTCGTCTCAGGCTACCAGTTGCTCACCGGCAAGCCGCTCCTTCTTGTCGCCAATATCGGCGAGGAAAGCCTGCCCCAGGCCAGCTCGCTCGAAGAGGAGTGGCGCGCTCAGTATGTGCGGCCCGACCTCGAAGTCGCCGCCCTCTGCGGCAGGCTGGAGATGGAGTTAGCGCAACTGGATGATGACGACGCTACGGAGTTCCGCTCCTCGATGGGGGTGGACGAGGCGGCGCTGGACCGGATGGTCAGGCTCTCCTACGAGCTTTTGGGCCTCATCTCCTTCTTCACCGTGGTCTCCGATGAGGTGAAGGCGTGGACAATCAAGCGGGACACCAGCGCAGCAAGGGCGGCGGGCAAGGTCCACTCGGACATGGAGAGGGGCTTCATCAGAGCGGAGGTCATTGGCTACGACGACCTGGTGAGGTGCGGCAGCATCGCTGAGGCGAGGAAGAGAGGCCTTGTCCACGTAGAGGGAAAGAACTACGCCGTAAGTGACGGCGACGTAATCACATTCCTCTTCAACGTCTAGTCGAAGATCGTGCTGCACTGCAGCAGCTCAACAGGTATCCCCACCTCGCGCTCTATGTCGAGATAGACCCTTCCTGTAAGGTCACGGCCCCAACCCCCCAGACTGAACGGCGTTGAGGGAATGACGACAAGGTCAGGTCTATCACCGCCACCCTTCACATACTCTTTGATGAAGTCGATGAAGTCCTGAACCACCAGAAGGTCTCCCATGAATATGTTTCCGCCGAAGAAGCTGTTACGGGGCACCCCGATATCAACCCGTACGTCGCCGAAAAGATGGCTCTCCGCAAGCAGTTGCTCGAATGTGGGCTTGACCAGAGTAGAGGACAAGAAGAGGACATGCTTTGCATCGCGGGAATTGACCAGCCCCCGCAGGCTCTCCAGGTAGCTCAGTCTGAGCCCGGTGCCCATGAAGATGACGCCAAGGTGATGGTCGGTCGCAGGAGAATAGGGGTAGGAGAAATCCTCCACGTTGAGAGTGACCTCCACACGCTCTCCAGCCCGCTCAACGGTGAGTGATGCCCGGCCAATCTCGCTGCCCTGCAGGACGGAGAGGAGGCCCCGAGCCTGTGGTCTGGAGGAGATGACGACACTCCCCACCTTCACAATCTCATCGCCTCTCATCAGCCCGGACCTGGCAGCGGGAGAGTTCCTCACCACACCGACCACCCGGGGAGCGTTCTTGCGGCTCTCGTAGGTATTCTCCTCGTAGTCAACGCCTTCCAGTTCACCCGTGCCCTTTTTAATTCCCCGCTCAATGTTGTCCTTGGGCATATTTTCAGCCTTGGCCGCCAATATGGCCGCTCTTAGTCTCGGGTTGGCATCCGGATCTCCAGAGCCGCCCATTCGGGCCGCAACGGTAATTTCCTTGATTAGCTTCGTGAATATCTTTCCACGCTTGGCATCAGCCGCCCCTTTTTTATGCTTGATGG
>CAYTKL010000009.1:0-25116 GCA_964438305.1 uncultured Dehalococcoidales bacterium
ACAATTCTCCGCTGGATAGCCGAGACATGTACTTTTTCGTCGCCCCAAGCCCATTCCTGAGTTCTGTATGCTCCTGCATTAACGACCTGAAAGAAGACACGAGTTCCCTGTCACCGTGTTCCACGAAGGTGGCCAACACCGCCGTCTCCTCACGCTCGAAGTGCGCTTCGAGCCCCTTGTCAAGCGAGTCGAACAACTCCCCTATGCTGGCCAGCTTCTCTTTCTGGTCGAACCTGCCCGGCATGAAGGCATCTCGGGCTTCGTCAAGCTGAGAAAGCGCTTTCGGGTCGTTGACCATCTGGTCCAACCTGTGTACCCCCTCGAGGACACTCTCATGTTCTTTCATAACCTCTTCAATCAGGGCAATAGCGGTCTTCATGTTTCCTCCTCAGACCGACTACACGGTACTATACAAGGCGTGTGGTGGTGTACGCTCTTGTGTTCAGCTGAAGCGTTGGCGGTGACTCGCGGATCCCCCCAATTCGTCGTCCTGAGCCTGTTCCTTGTTACGCCCAGTCGCACTCCCAGCCTCTGAGCCCCATGTGAGCAGAAACGCCAGAACAAGATCGCGACCTTCCTCCACAGTCATGTGCTCACTATCAATGACGCATTCGGCCATCGGGTCCTCTTCGAACGGCGTGTCTACACCGATCACCTCGCCAAGCCCTTCAAAGCTGCCCCCTGTCTCTTTTCTCTCCAGCGCCTTTCTGTACAGGTCGGCCATGACGTGGCCTTCCGGGCGGCCGCCTTCCCGCTTCATTGCCATCTCCAAAGAGCAGCGCACGAGCACCTCGGCAAAACGGGGTAGCACTTCGCGAGCATACCATCGCATCTGCCGTTTCGGAGCGGTGCCATCCATAATCACATTCGTGTCTTGGTAGGCAATCTGAGCCGCATCCTCTACGAAGAGCCTGTATGCCTTCGCTCGCTCTTGTGGAGTGTACGTGGGGTTGGGGGAGTAGACCTGGCGACGCTCGTCCATAGCAAGGTATCGCACGTCCTCCCCCCTCTCTTGCAGCGCATCATGGACCGCCCGGGCGTACGTCGTCTTTCCCGCCCCGGGAAGACCGACGAACCACAAGACCCAGCCAGCTTCTCGCTTCTCTCGCTCCGGCGTCATGGCGAAAGCCCGTTTGTGTCACTCAATGTACTTGTTGGGGTTGAGGTAGTCAAAGCGCTTCTCCGAAAGGACGTTCACCAGGAACCTGAGCAGCCCTTGCCGGACGTCGGGCGGATGGTCGGGGTACCAGTCGGGATGTGCCATAACAAGGCAGCGGAATACGTAGAACGGGGCGATGACTTCAAGCATCTCCTCATCATTGCTCTCTTTCAGGTATTCCTCCCAGAATGCTAGGTACAGTGTCTCGAAGTGCCCGCCGAGGCGCGAGTCCTGATACAGTCCGTAGAGTAGATAGTTGCAGCTCATGGAAGCGACATCGTCGGCTGGCTCCCCCCACTCACCACGGCTCCGATCAAGCACCGCGAAATCACCATCGGGGCGGATGATGACATTCCACGGGTGGAAATCACCGTGAACCGCAGCCAGCCGGTGAACATACTTGCGCAATCCCCAGCGCCAGTCAATCAGTCTCTTCTCGAGTTCCTGAAAGCGTGTCGGCGGGAAAGGCTCATAGGGGTGGGGATAGGTGTCGATGAGCCCCCAGATACACTCGGAATGCCCGATGAGCTGCCGGACGCTGCGCAGATAGAGGGCGGGAGCATCCAGTTTGTGGGAGTGCACTCGTGACAGCCAGCGGGCGAGCTGACGCGTCAGCTTCTCATCCTCAGGGCGAAAATCGCCCCCTCTAATGCGCTCCAGATCGACGTAGTAGTCTCTGCCTGGCACCTCTTCGCGGAGCCAGAAGAACTCCTTCGGTTTCTCTATGGGCACCAGGTGGCCCCGTTGGTCGACGTATCCCAGCGCGAGTGGTTTGGCGTGTTTTTCCATCCTCGCACTGGCCTCATATTGGAACAGCACAATAGCAGCCCGATCCCAGTAGAACTGGTGCCCGTACCGTTCCGGACGCACAAACGAAAGCACCGCCCTTCGCTCCAAGCCGTCCTCTTCATAGATTATTTCGAGAGGCTCGCCATAGCCGAACTCCTTCATACCCTGCCCCTCCGCAGAGCCGAGCTCCCTAACTCCGCGCAAGGCAATGGAGCCCCTTTGGCTTCGCTGTAGGAATCGCCGCAGATTCTCTCTCCGTATCGCAGACATGGTAGGCACCTCCAATGCACAACTCCAGGGTGAAGAACCACCCTACTCGTAGCCAGGAAAGTAGTCGTGCCTGACCCGGTCCTTTCTCAGGCCAATCGCTGCCAGTTGTTCCTCCAGAGACTTCACCATGCCGATGGGTCCAGAAACATAGAAGGTTCGCTTCCGGAAGTCTGGAATCAGTTCGCGCACCAGCTCCTTGGTGATGCGCCCTTTGCTTCCCTTCCAACTGGGCGGTACGTCCGGTCCCGACAGGACGTGTTCGACGCGGATGCTCTCGTGGCTGTCAGCCATCTCGTCGAGTTCATCACGAAAGGCAATATGGTCATAGCTCTTGTTGCCATAGACGAGAACCACATCGCGCTTGAGATTCCTGTCCACTGTGTAGCGCATCATGCTTCGAAGTGGCGTTATACCAATCCCGCCACTGAGGAAGGCGAGATTGCGTCTCCTTGCTGGAAGGGTGAAATCTCCTTCAGCACCCCGGAGTCTGGCCCAGTCACCTGGCTTCATGCGATCCAGCGCCTGGGAGTACTCACTCGCCGTGATTCTCTTGGTGAACTCGAGGTATCCTCTCTTTGCCGTCTCCGTTGGTGAGCTCGATATTGTGAAATGATGAACCCCCTCTCGTCCGTCAATCCTGATGGTCACGAAGAAGTACTGACCCGCTTTGTACTCCACATCATTCCTATCGCTCACATCAAACCGGAACGACTTGATGTCTGAAGTGCGCTGAATCACCTCGGAAATGGCCGTATCAAACTGCCACATAGCACAAACCTCCTCAAGAAATTCGGTACATATTCGGAAAGCATGCGACCACCATAGGACACCCGTCGCCAACCTCCCACCACCCGGCCAAGAGAAGCTTCTGTGTACGGACAATGGCCGCTGCACAGTATAAGGCTCCCCACCCCTACAGTTGGTCGCGTGGCGAAGAATGCCTCCAGATAGGCCGAGCTTCCAGTTACAATCGATCGAGGAATTCCTTCCATGGTGTGGCGGGCAGCGTTTCAGTAGTCGCATGCCCGTAGCCGCGTATAATCATCGCGGCTCGCTGCACGTCCTGCGGGCGTTCTGCTTCCACAATGTCCACTACATCATAGCCCCCCAAGGTGGAGTAACTCTCCTTCCAGACCACGGCAGGGCACTCGGATTTGATCCTGGCGGCCACATCCTGGGCTACCTCTTTGAAGGCGCTTGGGTCTCGGAAAGCCCCTGGTGAGACCCGAGTAAGAATGACATACGTTGCCATCGCTCACCTCCGTTCCTCGAGTTTGCGCTGCGACATTCCCTTCCTTGGAGCACGCATCCCCCACCACCCTCATCGACTGTATTATGGTGTCTGATACCCCTAGACGCACATCCGTATACATACGTATTTGACCCGTGAAGTCGTCCGTACCCTCGCGTCGTGACTGCCTGAGGTCGCCAACGTTTGCACCACTGCACAATGACCCGTCCGATTCGCCAACAGCCGCCGCCTTGTTCTCCTTCGCGCCAGCATTTCATGCCTCACATGCAACCCGTGAACGGGCTGGCGCGCGGTCTCCAAGGCAAGATCCGATACTCACTACAAGGTGCGTGAACGTCATTCTCCTGACTCATTTGTCACGGCAACGATGTCCCACTATGAGACTGCGCGCGTGTGCAGGGCGACACGGCAGGCGTCCTCCCACATGGTGAGCCCTCACAGTCCGGGGCCGACGGGCCACCAGGGACATACGTCCGTTCCACGCACGAGATGGAAGCCCCATACGCGGCCTTCAGCGATGCTGCCTGCGGCCGATTCCCAGCTCCTCCCTCGTCTGCAGGAAGTTGACGACATCGGCTCGCGTCAGCATACCTGAGAGCTCGTCACCGCGGAGCACCACCACCTGATTCACGTCGTTGCGGGATAGCTTCTGCATAGCCGCGTAGAGATCGTCATCCGGTGACACGCTGTGTAACGGAGGTCGGGTCATAATCTCCTGCACCTCTGTATCGGTCCATCTCTCACGGGGAATTTTCTTGATGTCGCTCACGGTGACGATGCCGACGACCCGACCGTTTTGAGACACGGGGAGGGCGCGACGACGGTAGCGCCCAAAGATCCCGTCGACGAGGTCCTCCACGGACGTGCCGGGGCTGACGGCCTCAGTGCCGGCATCCATAACGTCCCTCACCTTGGCGCCGCCCAGGTGCTCGCGCACTGTCAATTCGCGGCGGCTGGCATCGGCGGCGCTGCTCAGAAACCACCCGATAAAGGCAATCCACAGACCTCCCAGCAGGTTTCCGGTGAACAGCTCGAACACGCCAAAGGCTATGAGTCCCCATCCGAAGAAACGGCCCACAGTCGCCGCGATGTTGGTCGCCTTTCCCAGGTCGCCCGTCGACCTCCACAGAATGGAACGAAGTACCCGGCCGCCATCGAGGGGGAAAGCAGGCAGGAGATTGAACCCGCCAAGAATGGCATTGATCAGCGCCAGGTACATCAGCACGGCCGCCACCGGGCTTCGCTCGTCTGGCATTGCCAGCGCAATTCCCCAGAAGATGCCGGCGAGGATGAAACTGGCACCGGGGCCGACGACTGTCATGGCAAACTCCACTGACGGCTTCTCTGGCTCGTCTTCCAGATTGCTCACCCCGCCGAAGATAAACAGAGTGATGCTGCGGACGTTCATGCCGCGAGCCTTGCCTACGAGAGAGTGGGCCAGTTCATGGAGAAGCACCGACACAAAGAGGAGCAGCGCCGCTATCACGCCGGTTATCCAGTAGGTGGCCTGGCTCCAGCCGGGATAGTAGGCCGGAAAGAAACCCTGCGCCAGAGACCAGGCGATCAGAATGAACGCAAGTGCCCAGGTATAGTGGATGCCTATCTCGATTCCCGCTATGCGCCCGAGGCGCAACGAAGCCCTCATAGCCAAGACCTCCTTCTTCAGCCCGTGCTCTGCTCTCGTTTCGTCTTGCCGAAGCCCTCCGTTGGTCGATATGGGACCGACCGGGACACCTTCAAGCCCGTGGCGAACCAGACACGCCACCAGCCATTCGCCTGGGGCTGTCGCCTACCGCAGGTAGTCCTCCAATTGACGCCTGTAGCCGGATTGCCGCAGCTTCTGGAGCGCTTTGACCTGGATCTGCCGGACACGTTCTCGAGTGACACCTATCTCGGCACCGACCTCGTCGAGCGTACGTCCCTGTCCGTCCGTGAGGCCGTACCTCAGTTCGATTACACGGCGTTCTCGAGGAGTCAGCGTCCCGAGCACATCCCGTACCTGTTCCTTCAGCAGACGGTCGGTTACCTCTTCTGAGGGTGTGGGAGTTCGCTGATCTTCGATGAAATCTCCCAGTTCGCTCCCCTCTTCACCCTCTCCCACCGGTGTCTCCAGGGAGACGGGCTCTCTGCTGACCGCCTGGAGCAGCTCGTCCACCCTACGGGGCGACACCCCCATTTCCGCAGCGATCTCGTCGACGGTCGGTTCCCGAGAGAGCTGCTTGGATAGATGCTCACGCGCTCTGTTCAGCCTTCCGACAGACTCAGCGACGTGTACTGGCAGGCGAATTGTCCGCAGTTGGTCGGCTACAGCCCGTCCGACGGCCTGTCGAATCCACCATGTGGCGTAGGTGCTGAACTTGTGCCCGCGGCGGTGATCGAATCTCTGCACTGCCTGCATCAGGCCGATGTTGCCTTCCTGAATCAGGTCCAGGAAGGGTAGGCCGCTGGCCACCTGCTTCTTCGCCACGCTTATCACGAGCCGAAGATTGGCTCGGGTCAACTCGTCGGCTGCCTCCTCGGCTTGATCTCGAATCCGCCCGAAGTGCGCAACAAGCTCGGGGCGGATCTCCTCCAACCGATCCCCAAAGTCCGGCGAGTGAATTGCCCTCCCGAACCCCTCCATTGAAGTGGCACTTCCTGGGCCAGAAAGCAAACGCCACGGTACCAGCCGGGTGTCCCGGGAGATGTCAATGAGCGCTTGCCTGACCTGGTCCGAACGGTGTCCCAGAGCCCGTGCGATGTCGGCGATCAACTGGTCGTCGATGCTGCCGTCGACGGCGAGACGCACGTCGGAGCTGCATACCGCATCGGCCACACTTGCCATGGGCTCAAGGCCAAGACAGCCAGTCAGTGCCTGGAAGACGTCTCGAGCCCGCCAGAAACGCTCCAACAGGCTCATGAGCAACTCCATCGGGGAGGGATTGCGTCTCAAGCGGGACCGGTGCTCGTTCTCGAGACGCGACAGGTGTCTGCCCTCCTCCATTCTCTTTGCCAGTTCCTTCTCCTGCCGGGCATCGAGCAGGGGCGTCTCACCAGACTCCCCCAGGTAGACGCCCACCAGGTCTTCCGTCGCCGATTCAGCTTCACGTCGAGGCTTCTCCCACCCCTCTATTCGGTCCACGCCGCTGTCGGGACTTCTGCTCTCCCGCAGTCTCTGCTGCACTTCCTCATGCCTTGGGGACACTATCGCCTCCATCTCTCCCGGTGCCCGCGCACCTCCGTCTTCCCGGTCCCTGGGGCATAGCCACACGCTTTCGGTCAGCCAGTTCCTAGAAAGGACACGTACCGAAGAGGCATCCGCCGCCGTACTCCGGGTCGGCAGTCACGTATGGGACCGGCTCTGCTTGCTCTGAGATGTCACCTCTGTAGTACAGCACCTGTCGCTTCCTGCTGCCGTAGCGGTACGCTGTGATGCCCTTGCAGCCCAAATCGTAGGAAAGCCTGTAGACCCGGCGCATGTCCTCCGGAGAAGCATGGGATGGCAGGTTCACCGTCTTGGACACAGAGTTATCCGTGTATCCCTGGAATGCTGCCTGCATCCGGACATGCCACTCGGGTTCAATATCATAGTCTGTCACGAACGTGCGCTTCACATCCTCAGGGACCGCGTCTATACCCTTCAGTGTTCCCTTCTGTGCCACTTCCCTCATCAGCGCCTGCGAGAAGAACCCCCGTTCACGGGCCACGCGCTCGAAGCAAGGGTTCACCTCGAAGAGCCTCGCCTGATCCATGACATTGCGCACATAGGCCAGGGCGAACAGGGGCTCGATACCGCTCGAACAGCTGGCAATGATGCTGATGCTGCCTGTCGGTGCGATAGAGATGAGGGAAGCGTTTCGCAGTTCGGTTGCGCTGGCTCGATCGTGAGCGCTGCCCGCGAAGTTGGGAAAGGGGGATCGCTCAACGGCAAGCTCAGCAGAAGCGCGACGTGCCTCCTCCGAAAGTGCCTGCATGATGCGCTCCGCCATGTCCAGCGCTTCTTCCGAATCGTAGGGTATGTTGAGTTCAACGAGAGCATCGGCCAAGCCCATAACGCCCAGCCCGACCTTGCGGTTACCCAGAGTAATGCGCTTCGTCGCTTCCAGCGGGAAGGCGTTCACTTCGACCACGTTATCGAGGAAGCGTATGGCGATACGAACCACTTCCCTCAGCCTTTCCCACTTCACCTTCCCGCCGGCTACCATTCTGGCCAGGTTTATCGACCCCAGGTTGCAGCTTTCATAGGGAAGCAGGGGGAGCTCGCCACAGGGGTTGGTGGCCTCCATTGCGCCCAACTGCGGCGTTGGATTGTGGCGGTTTATCTCGTCCAGGTAGACCAGTCCCGGCTCGCCAGTCAACCAGGCGTTGTTCACAATCATATCGAAGATGTCATCTGCCTTGACCAACCGGGTTTCCGTTCCTGTTCGCGGGTTGATAAGAGGCCACTTGGCGCCTGTCGAGACCGCTTCCATGAATGCATCAGTAGCGGCCACGGATAGATTGAAATTGGCGAAAGCGGCCTCCTCTTTCTTGGCGAGAATGAACTGAGAGATGTCGGGATGGTCAGCCCGCAGAATCCCCATGTTCGCGCCGCGACGCCTCCCTCCCTGTTTCATCACTCCGGTGGCCATGTCGAAGATCCTCATGAACGAGACAGGCCCGGAGGCAATGCCTTTGGTGGAGCGAACCAGGTCTCCTTCCGGTCGCAGGCGAGTGAAAGAGAAGCCGGTGCCTCCTCCGGACTGGTGGATGATTGCCGCATGCTTGAGGGCGTCGAAGATATCCGGAATCGAGTCCTCGACCGGGAGGACGAAGCAGGCTGAGAGTTGGCCCAGATCGGTGCCAGCGTTCATCAACGTAGGTGAGTTGGGGAGGAACTCCAGGCTGCTCATGGCGTCGAAGAACTCGTTCTCCCATTCCTGGATATTGGCGGTTGGGTCGAAGGTGCTTTCCGCCTCTGCAACCGCTCGAGCTACCCGCCAGAAGAGCTGTTTCGGGGTCTCCGTCACCTGGCCATCTTCGTCCCTCAACAGGTACCTGCGTTCCAGCACCTTCGCTGCATTGATGCCCAGTTTGAGGTCGTCTTCGACCCCAATGAGAAGCTTCATCCCTCGCACGTCCGCCCGCTGCTGGCGGTACAGAATGTACGCCTTGGCCACATCGGGGTACCCCTGGGCCATCAGAACCTGTTCCACCACATCCTGCACGTCTTCAACACCAGGCATACCGCCGGCGTACCTGTCCCCCAGCGTACGAACCACCTCGTCAGCAAGGCTGGCCGCCAGCTCTCCGTCATGAAGGCCTGTGGCTTGCAGCGCCTTCGCTATCGCCCGCTCAATCTTGGCGGCCTCGAAGGCGACCACAGAGCCATCGCGCTTGCGGATTTGCTTGGGACTAGCTTGTGTCACTGCTATTCGGACTCCTATCGGTCTACCCCACACCGGGCTTGGGATTGGGGCTACAGCCGTCGCTAGTACTCGAAATCCTGCTCGGAATAGACGACCTCATTGCTGAATACTCTGAGCGCGCGGATGACACGCATGTTGTCTGGCGCCAGCACATCCAGGAACACTGAGGAAAGGCCGAGTCCCGCCAGCATGGCCAGCAGAATCGTCTCGATTGTGAGCCGTACACGCTTCGGAGCACCAGCCGAGGCATTGGCCAGCCAGCAGGTGCTCCTTACGGGCGGCTCGAAGACGTCGGGGAGAGACTCGAGGAATCTCCTTACCTCTACCAGATGCTGCTGCCCGATGGACCTCGTTATGTGAATGACGCCCGGGTCGACGAAGAGGCGGTCATCGTCAATCCCCGACTCATTGGCAGCGCCTACCAGGACGGCCGCGTTGTGCAGCATCTCCTGTGCAGCCCGCGGCGCCTCAGGCTCGCTCAACAGCAGCACTGCCTCCGCCCCACGGTCAGCAGCAAGCGGCAACATGTGCTTCAACTTCATTTCGTCCATAGAGACGTAGTTGACGATGGGTGAGCCTCTGCAGGCATCGAGCCCGGCTTCAAGCGCCCTGACGTTGTTGGTGCTGAGACAGAGCTGGCGATCGGTGGTGCGCTGCACGATCTTGACCGCTGCCTCCATGGCCTCTGGTTCGTCCATGTGGTGAAGCGTGCTGATTTCAAGAGCGTCGGCACCGGCGTCCACGCACTGCGCCGCCAGCTTCTGGAGAACTGCCGCCGCATCCCCATCAAGATCCCAGCCCGACGCCTTCAACTTGTCGAACAGGGACGCCACGTTTGGTTGCCGCGTTGTGATGTTACTTGCTATCACAAACATCCAATGCCTCCTTTCTTAGCCTCATCCTCCCCGAAAGCACTCACACACCCGGACAGTCAAGCCGCTGCCCACGAACCTTCCATGAAGCTATGTCAGGCTGATCTCCTTTGCCGACTGCCACAGGCCGTGTATGTTGCACAGGGCTGTGGCATACAGCGTGCCTGGCTTGGTAATTTTGAGCGAAGCGATGACCTCGTGGTCAGTGTGGACCGGCCCCTTGTCCGGTCCCTCAACCGACTCGCCGTGAGCGCAGAACTCGAAGTGGCCCACCTGATAGGAGAACTTCTCTCCGGCGGGATGGAAGTAGAGAGAGATCCACCGTATGTGGTGTTCCGTGGTGTTGGGGTGTGCCACCTCTTTTCCGAGGCTCACCTTCACCGAGAAGAGACGGCCATGGATGATCTTATCGGGGCACTCTATGACCGGAACGTGCTTCTCTGTCTTCCAGTCGGCGGTCTGAAACAGGTCTTCAAATTGCTCCATTGCTTGTACCTCTCCTTCTAGTCCTCACCAGTTAGCCCTCTACTCCGGGTCTAGCTTGTAGCGTTCCAGGTGCCCGTCTGTGGCCCAGGGTGCCACCTTCTCAAGCAGGCCGTCTCGCTCCTCATCAGCCAGGGGGCGCCACCCGTGCACAATGTCTACGTTCTCCGTGAGGACTTCCATCGTATCTATCCCCAGCACCAGTGTGCTGATAGGAAGAGATAGCGCATACCCGATGGCCTCGCCCGGCCAGACCCCCGTCTCGAGGATGTGCCCGCCGGACAGCGCTTTCATGCCAATGACACCGATGCGGCGACGGCTCAGCACCGGCAGAACCTCTTTGATGAAACTGCGGTGGTGGAAGTCCAGGAGGTTGGTCGGCATCTGCACCGTGTCCCACGGGAACTCGTAGCTGAGCATTCGGTGGAACAGGTGCGGCCAGTGGTGACCGGTGAAGCCGATGAACCTGACCTTTCCCTGTTCCCTCGCATGCAAAGCGGCTTCCATTGCCCCTCCTGAGAAGATGTCATCCGGGTCGCTCTCGTGCACGATATTGTGGAACTGGAGCAGGTCGACGTAGTCGGTGCCCAGTCTCATCAGGCTCTCCTCCAGCTGGCGTGCAAAGGTCTGCGCATCCCGCCCATGGTTCTTCGTCATGAGAAACACCCTGTCGCGGTACCCATGCCGCAACGCCCTGCCCATCAACTCCTCGCTCCGCCCCTGGTGGTAGCACCACGCGTTGTCGAGGAAACGGACGCCCCTGTCGACCGCCGCCTGAACCAGACGCACCGCATAGTCCGAATCGGCAATCGTGCCGATCGCGTGGCCGCCGATGCCCAACACAGTCACCTTCACCCCGGTGCTGCCCAAGTCTCGAAGGGGGATGACGTTGTCCTGCCTGTCCGAGTCGCTCATGACCTTGTTCCAGTATTCGCGATTGTGCTCAGGGCCGCTGGCACGCGTCGTCTTTCTAGCCACGGCGGCAGCGGCCCCCGCTTTTCCGCGGCCTGTGAGAAGCGGGACGGCCCGCATCGCCTTTCGGCCATGCGCACTACTTCTTCTTTGGCTTCGCCGAAACAGCGATCTTCTTCGGCTTCTTCTCCGCGACCTTGGGGACGGTGACCTCCAAGACCCCGTCTTCGAAGTCCGCACTGATCTTCCCGGTATCGGCATTCGATGGAAGACGAATGGTGCGCATGAAGCTGCCGTAGGAGCGTTCACAGACGTAGTAGTCTTCGTCCTTGACTTCGCTCTCCGCCTTCTTCTCCCCCTTGATGGTGAGCAAGTCGTCTGAGACCGAGATGTCTACGTCGTCCTCCTTCATTCCCGGCAACTCCGCCCTCACCACCAGCTTGTTGTCTCGTTCGAACATCTCAATGGACGGTAGCCATTCTCGCTCCCGCAACGGGAAGCGGCTCATGGCCGTAAGCATCGGCCTGCCGAGCATGTCCTCGAAGCGTCGCGCAAAGTCTTCCATCTCCCAGAAGGGCTGCCACTCTCTCAGCCCCCTCGGTCTCCATCTCTCCAGCATGAGTCACCTCCTCTGAGTTCTCTTGGGGAAAGCCGTCCCGCTTCCCGCTGCGTCAACCGTAGTCCAGGCGCCCACGCCCAGCTATCCGCACCCTACCGTTATGTCGAAAGCCCCTGGTGAGGACCCTGTTCGCCGACAGGTTCTTCACTCGGTGGCAAGCCGACTCGCAGCGCGACAGCCCCGCACCACACCCAGGGCCAGCGTCGACATCAGCTCTTCGCCTGTGCCGCCTCAGCGTGACCGTCTTCGTGCGGCCTAATCAGGAGAATGGGAAGGCCGGACTCCTTCAAGACGTGGTCGGCAACGCTGCCAAAGACCAGGCGGCCCAGTCCGCCGCGGCCGTGCGTCGCGAGCGCAATCAAGTCCGCATCGCTCTCCGAAGCATATGCCACTATTACCGCGCCGGGGTCTCCAAATCGCGTTACACATTCCACATCGAGCCCCGACTTCCTCAGTCGTTGCGCCACGCGGGCTAGGTAGGCTTCAGCCTCTTTCTCGTCTCTCAGGACCTTGCTGGCATCCTCCTGGACGAATACCGGAGCTGCAGGGTCAGCGCCAGGCATCATCGGTGTGACGAAGGTACTCGAGGGCCGTACCACCTCGAGCAGCGTCACTTCACTGTTGAAGCGCGAAGCCTGTTCCGCCGCATAGGGCAGGACCTGCTCCGCAAGCTCCGAACCATCGAGGCACAACAGAATTTTCTCGAACATAGTTCGACCTCCTTTCAAACCGGGAGCCCGCCGGGGTAGGCTACCTGCCGCGTTCCCAACACAGTCAGACGCGGCGGGTCTGGGGGGCCCCGCACTATTGACTCACTGCAGAACCACTGTCTTGGCCGACTGGCAATACCCTTCACCCCGGCGCATGCAACTGGATTGCAGGCGCCTCAACGCGAATCCTCTCTGTCGCCGCGCTGGGCAGCAACTGCATCTCTTCTGTCACATCCTCCACCGAGCCAAGAGCCTGCACCGCCAACCGTGCCAGAGTCTGTCGGTTTCCTGCCTGCACTATGGCGATGATGTCAGGCGGTCCATCGAGCAGGTCAGCCACCGTCACCCCAGCTTGGCGCCTGAGCACCTCAACCGCCCAACCACCGTGGCCGTCCTTGATCTCAAGAAGCAGGTAGACCTTCGCAGTCATCGCTTTCCCTCCTGGGCCCCTTTCTTCAGATGTTGACCTTGGTACCAGCGTGATTCCCACCGACTCACACTTGCCCCTCCCTGTCTGATCTGATGAGCGCCATGGCACGGAGAGCGGGGCTGTCACGGGTCGCGCTCTCCAGTGACAACATCCCCATGAACCTGCCGTTCTGGACCACCGGCAAGACCTCAACACGGCTGCGCATCATCAGCTTCAGCGCATCCCAGGCGCTGGCGCCGGGGGAAATGAGCGGCCAGTCTCTCTTTGCTACCGACCGGGCCCTGGCCTTCTTGGGATTGAGCTTCCCTTTTGAGATGCAAGTGGCAAGTTCCCTTCGTTCTATGAGGCCCCGATACTTGCCTCTGTCGCAGACCACAACAACGCCTTCCCCACTGAGGTTCATCTCTTCCGATACCTCGGCAATGGAAGCACCAGGTGGTACGCTGGGAATTCCATTGTCCAGTGTCTCTCTCACCTTCATCATCTTCTGACCCACCTCCCGCTATCAGCGGCGCCGTGTTCTCGCGCCATCCGCATGCCCTCGGTGCCCCCTGTGGGCGGCCTCGCACACGTTCTGGCGCAGCCCTGGTTCCGTTTGTGCACATCAGGCAAACACGGGCAACAGTCTCAGCAGTGTGCACAGCTCAGTCTATGACCTTTCTCATTGAGCCGACTATCCGTACCCATACGTAATCCGTGATGTCAACATCCCCTAGTCCAGCAAGCCTCTTCCAGCAGCCACCTCACTGCTTCTGTGCCCCCCATCCAGGTCCCTCCCCACTTCTGAGGGGACGGGTCACGGTGCTGGCGGGGGGATGGTCCGCTCAACGGCATAGCGCGTCAACTCGGAATCGGTGGCCAGGCCCAGCTTGCGCATCATGCTGGCACGGTGTCGCTTAACTGCACGCTGGCTCACACGAAGCGCCTCGCCTATCTCCATGTCGTTGCAGCCCGAACCGATGAACGTCAGGACTTGTCTTTCCTTGCCTGTAAGCGAGTAGTACAAGTGCCCCGGCATTTCCTCCGCTTGCCTCCTATAGGCGCCGACCGCCTCCTGGGTCAGGGGTAGACCAAGGTAGGTACCTCCCCGGTGCACTGCCCTGATAGCACACGCAAGTTCTTCCACAGCTCGCTCTTTCGGAACCCACGCCTTTGCCCCTGATTCAAGGGCTGCCGCCGCATACGCCTCGTCCGGAAGTGAGGACAGAATGACGACGTCCACCGCATAGTGCTGAGTCAGGCTATGCGTCAACTGGAGAGCATTCATGTCGGATAGCTTGAAGTCTGCCACCACGACGTCAGGCCTCAGGTCGTGGCACATGGTGATGGCCTCCAGGCCGTTGTCAGCTTCGCCCACAACTTCCAGGTCACTTTGCGTCTCCAAGAGTGCCCGAACCACATCCCTTGACGCTCGATGGCTGTCTGCAATGACTACTGTGACCATGGCAAACCGTGTCCGTTAACCAAGGAAGTCTACATGCCCCTGTGAGGTTATGCGCGTCGTTCAACGATTGACATACGTAGGCGTACGTACTTCAGTGGGGAAAGGCGCGTAGTTGTCTGGCAAGGAAGGCGAAAGGACGGGACGTCCCGCAATGCGGACAGGTCGGACAAATGTGAGGGTCTGTTGGGCCGCCTACGACTGTCGGGGGAGGATGCCGGTCTCCAGCGCGTAGCGAATAAGGTCGGTCTGGGTGTTCAGTCCCAGCTTTCGCATCATGTTGGAGCGATGCACCTCAACGGTGCGGCGGCTGATGCACAGTCTGTCGGCAATCTCCGCATTGGTGGAGCCGTGAGCCGCCAGGTGGAGAACCTCTCTCTCTCGGCCCGTCAGCCTCTGGTAGGGGGTCTGCGGAGCCTCTCCGAGTTTCTGCACGTACGCCTCGATCGCCCGCTCCGAGAGCGGCGGTGCCAGATAGCGATGTCCTTGAGCCACCTGGCGGATTGCACGCACCACTTCCTCGGTGGGCGAGCCCTTGAGGACATAGGCCATCACCCCGGCGTCCAGCGCCTCGACGACGTAGGCCTCGTTGTCATACATGGAGAGGACCACGATAGCGGTATCGGGCGAGCTTCTCCTGACCTGACGCGCCACCTCCAGGCCGTTCATGCCCCCCATCATGAGGTCAAGCACAAGGACGTCCGGTTTCACCTGCTCCACCAGATGGGCCGCCGCCACGCCGTCGTCAGCCTCGCCAACGATCTCGAGGTCGGCCTCTGCGTTGATAAGAGCACCAAGCCCCCGCCTCACCACTTCGTGGTCATCGGCAACTACTACTCTCGTCAATCCTGGTCCACCTCGCCAGTCGATCCCCTTGGCGAGCGAAGCGGCAACTCCACGCTGATTCGCGTCCCGCCGCCGGGTGACGTGTCGATCTCCACCGTTCCACCCACCATCTCCGCCCGCTGCATCATTCCCGTCAGGCCGCTGCAGTTGGGGCTGACGCCGCTGGGGTCGAAGCCATTGCCCCCATCTTCCACCGACAGGGCAAGCACATCTCCGTCAGCCTTTGCCATGACCGTTGCCTCACTGACACCGGCGTGTCGCGCCACGTTGGTCAGGCACTCCTGGAGGATACGGTAGGCTGCCAGGCTCAATTCCGGGTCCAGTTCTCTACGCAGTCCAGCATGTCTGAAGTTGACGCTCACACCGGTTCGAGAGCGGAAGCAATCGAAGTCCCACAGCAGCGTCGGCAGCAGCCCGAGGTCGTCCAGCATGGGCGGATGCAGGCGAAGCACGGTGTCGCGCATCTCGCCTATCAGCTTATCCACCAGCGACCGCGCCTCAGCAAGGGCGTGGGCCACGTCATCCGATGCCCCACGCATGCACATATCGAGCATCATGCGGAGGGCGGTCAGGGACTGGCCGCCCTGGTCATGCAATTCCCTGGCGACGCGCATTCGTTCTTCCTCTTGAACCAACACCAACCTGCGTGTGAGGGCCCTGAGTTGAGACTGCATCTGTGCAATGTCGGTGATGTCGAAGGCGACGCCAACTGCACCAACGATTTGTCCGCTTGCTTCAGTGAGCGGCTCGATCCGGCAACTGAAGGTGCGCCCCTGCCAGTCAATCTCGTAGGTCGTCGGCACCCCGAGAAGCGCTTGATTATGCGCCAGAGAAACAGTTGACAGGCTGTTCTCCTGTGATGCCTGAACGTACCCTGACACCGTAGTCCCCACCAGCTCTCCCGCCTGCAATCCGAGAGCAGCCAGTCCTGCCCCAGCAGAATAGGTGTAGCGCAACTCACGGTCCACCGCCCAGACAATGCACGGGATCCGCTCCATAACCAGCCGCAGCCTCGACTCAGTCTCACGCCAGCGCATCTCCGCCTCCTGACGCAGTCGAATCTGCTCGACGAGGGTCAAGAATCGGTCCAGGTCCAGCGGCTTCACCTCGTAGCCTATCACCTTGCGGTGACTGACGGCCTCGACAGCGCTGTCAAACGACCCGTAGCCGGTAATGATGAGGTACTCGGTACCTGGACTCGCCTGGCTCAGTTGGGCTACGAGTTGCAGCCCTGGCATGTCGGGCAGCTTGATGTCCACCAAGCCAAGGCAGAAGCCTCTTTCCGAAAAGCGTAGCAGTGCGCTGGAGGCGTCCAGGCATACCTCCACGTCACAGCCGTTCTCCTCCAGTATGTCCTTGAGGTTGGAAGCGAGGTCTACGTCGTCGTCGACGATAGCCACGCTGAACGGACGGTTCGCAACGCCAACCTCCGCATCTTTCGCTTCGCTTGCACCAGAGTCCTTCATACCACCGTTACGGAGTTGCCGGAAGCTCTTGCAGTCCGCCGAGCAGTCGGTCCAGGTCCACCGGCTTCTGCAAACAGCAAAGCAGTTCCCCACCTCGAGCAGCCGCTGCCGCCAGCTTGGCCGCCTCCTCTGGATAGCCGGTGACGAAGATAGCCGTCGCGTTGGGACGCCTAGCTCTGATTGCATGGTACGTCTCCATGCCATCCATGGTTGGCAGCTTCAGGTCAAGCACGAGGACGTCAAAGCTGCTCCCGCTGGTCTTCGATATCGCCGTCTCGCTGTCGTAGGCGACATCAACGCGGTATCCATTCTGTTCCAGCACGTCGGCCATGCTGGCGCAAAACTGGGCGTCATCATCCACGATGAGCAGGAGCGGCCCGTGGCCGAGCGCCCTGTCGATGATGGGCAGCAGTTGGTCGAAGTCCAGCGGCTTGATCAGGGCCCCAAAGGCACCCTCATGCAATGCCTTGACGACCAGGTCATCGACGCTGTAGGCCGTCATCATGATGACCGGCACCTCGGGGGTTGTCTCCCGAATCCTCTCGTAGGCCTCAACGCCGTCCATGATGGGCAGCCGGATGTCCATCAATATCAGATCCGGATGCTCCAGCCGTGCCTGTTCCAGTCCTTTCAGGGGGTCGGAAGCACACAGGACTTCGTAACCCGCGAGTTCCAGAATGTCCTTCGTGTTCTGAAGGAATTCCTCGTTGTCATCCACCACCAGGATCTTGCGTAGGTCTGCCATCGGAGTCCTCCTCTAACCGGTTGCCTTGGGGTTGCGCTGGGAGGCGTACCACGAGGGTGGCATTGCGTGTTGCCGATGGCCTGGCCTCTATGATTCCGCCATGTTTCTCTATAACCATCTTGGCTATAGGTAACCCGAAACCAAGGCCGGTAGCCTTGGTGCTGAAGAACGGCTCGAACACCCTGTCAACCTGCTCCAGAGGAATGCCTGGGCCAGTGTCGGTAAGAGACATCTCCGCTTGCCCGTTGGGAACGCGACGAAGGCTCACCGTCATCTCTCCTTCACCACTCATGGCCTCAACAGCGTTGTCTATGAGCTTTGAAAAGGCCATTTCCAGCAATGCCCAGTCGCCAGCAACTACCATGCTGTCGGCAAAATGGGTATTCACTCTGACAGTCTCAGGCACCTTGGCCGCGGCAAGAGCGTGGGAGACGAGCGCTTCGAGGTCAATCTCCACCAGGTTGGGCTCCTTCATCTTGACCAGGTCTACAAGGCTCTGAATGATCTCGGTACATCGGCTCACGGAAGAACGGATTCGGTCCAGGTGCGTCTGCACTTTGGCATCGGCATCCTTCAGCCTGGACCTCAGGAAGTAGGCCGAGCTATCGATGGTGGCCAGCGGGTTGCGCAGTTCGTGGGAGATGCCACTCGAAAGTCGCCCCAGGACGGCCAACCGCTCCAGATCGACAATCTCCCGTTCCATTCTCTTGCGTTGGGTGACATCGCGGAATATCTTCAGCGTGGAGAGGCTTCCATCAGCATTGTGCAGCGGTGTGTCTACGACGTCGTACGACGCACCCAGCTCAGGGAACGTGCATTCGTAGCGGGACGGCACCTCGATACTGGAACTCATCCCTGTGTTGCACCACGGGCACGTCTCCTCTGCTTTCCACAGGTACTGGTAGCAGGTGCGCCCGCCCACCTCCCCGAAGCGCGCCCGCAACGCCGGATTGGCGTACCGCACACGATAGTCCTCATCAACGATGAGAACCCCGTCTTCCATGGAGTCGAGGATTGTCGTCTGTTTGTCTCGCTCCCAACGCAAGGCATGTTGAGCCCGTTCGCTCTCCGTCACGTCTACGAGGGAAAGCACCAACCCCTGTGTGACGCCAGACGCATCTTTCACCGGCATGAGTGTCCAGTCCCAGTAGGTCGTGCCTCGCCATGGCTGATCGGGGAAGACGAACGGTCTGGCAACAAACGTCTCGGCTTCACCTGAGCCCCTTACTCTTTCGAATATCGCTCGATTCTCCTCGTTGGGGAAGAACTGGAAATGATTGCCGCCGAGCAGTTCCTCAGCACTGTGCCCGCAACCGCGCACATATGCCGAGTTCACCATGACGAAGTTGAAGCCGCGGTCCAGGTAGGCCAGCTGCGCGCCAGCGCTCTCCATCACAGCAGCAAGGAGGGCGTGCTCCAGCTGCATGTCGGGACGTGAGCTTGCTGACCTTTGCTCGTGAAGCGGCCGTTCTGAAGGGTTCTGCGACCGCTTCTGAGGCTTTCCAGGTGTCCTCTTTGTCGCCATTGGCTCCTCTAGATGTAGCGGCCAGAGCAGTGACGCTCAAAAGGGCCGATGTGATGAAGGGACATTATACACCTTCCCTTATGTCAACGCTAGCCCGGGGAGTCCATGTGAGGACTGGCTCGATCACGGTTAGTAGGCCATGGACGGTGTGGAATGGCAAGCACGGTCATCAAAGGACGGAGGTACGCCGGGCAACATGGCCGCAACGCGGTCGAGTGACAAACTAGGGGGGCAACCTTCGCCCAGTACGTAGGTTTACGTATACCCCCGCCGTTCAGCGGACGTGTACTGTGGGGATAGTCACACGCGTCTCCAGAAGGAGAGGGAATGACTGCAAACTGCACGATATTGGCCCCAGAGAAGCGGCTAGTTGCCCCGCGGGATAGCCTGTTCGGAGTCAACTGCGACAGCAGGTCGCTTCAGTCGCAGGATGGACTTGCCGTTGCTGCAGGAAGGCGAGCAGCTGAGCCTCAACCATACAGCCTACGGGGGCTCTCACACCCAGAGACGGATCGCCGGGCGTAGCCACATTGCACACTGCCTGGAGATGGCGTTCACTAGCAGTACGAACTGCAGTGCAGAGAAGAAGAAAAGGAGGAAGAGAATGGGCGGATTTCTGAACGTGAGCGGCTTGATAGGGGGAATCATAACTCTCATCGTGGGCATAGTCATTCTCGTATGGCCGCGCATCATCGCCTATGTGATTGGGATATGGCTCATCATTGTGGGGATAATCGCCATAGTCAACTCACTCTAGTGGCCAAGCATTGCGGTCTGGGGATACGAGGAGGCCCGCCGGCAGGAAACGGCAACGAAGAATGAAACGGCCCGCGGAAGTTATCAGGGAACGGCAGGACACCCGGCACTGCGGCGACAACGCGATGGAGTGGCAAACTAGGGGGGCAACCTACTCCAAGTACGTAGGTTTACGTATACCCCCGCCGTTCAGCAAACATGTAATGTGGGAGCAACTACAGGCGTCTGTGGAAGGAGAGGGAATGACCATGGACGGCACAATGCTGGCCCTGGAGGAAGGGAAAGTGGCCCTTCCCGACAGGAATGGGGAATCAGTTGCGACAGTGGGTGGCCTGAGTGGCACCATGGACCCGCCCCCTCAGCGAGACAGCGGGGGCGGCCGCCTTGTCATCGTTTCAAACCGCCTGCCGGTTACGATTGCCCGCAACGGCGACGGTGAGCACGAGGTCAGACCAAGCTCGGGCGGGCTGGCTACCGCGCTGCGACCGATTGTGCGAAAAACCGGAGGGTGGTGGTTCGGCTGGAGCGGAACCTACGACACTAATGGCGAAATACATGCCCTCCTGCACAGTGATGACCACGGGTGCTGTTTCAAACCGGTGCCGATGACCGAAGAGGATGTGGAGGACTATTACCTGGGGTTCTCCAACCGCACCCTGTGGCCGCTCCTGCACGGCCTCGGGGAATACTGTGAGTTTGACCGTGGATGGTGGAACGCCTATCGGAGAGTCAACCGAAGGTTCGCCTGGCTGCTGGCCCAGCGCTGCGAAACCGAAGATTTCGTTTGGGTTCACGACTATCACCTCATGCTCGTCGGGAGGGAGCTGCGCAACCTCGGGGTGGAGCAGCTGCTCTGCTTCTTCCTCCACACCCCCTTCCCGGCGATGGACACTCTGGCCCGACTGCCCTGGCTTTCAGAAGTGGTGCAAGCTCTGCTAGACTATGACCTGATCGGTTTCCAGACACTCCGCGACAAGGAGAACTTCGTGCATTGCGTTCGGGCTTGTGGAAAGGTTGTCGACATTGAAGACCAGGGCCGCACCTCGGTCATTGACAGCGGTAGACGTCGGGTGAGGGCCTCCGTCTTCCCCATCGCCATTGACTTCGGCGAGTTCGCCAGCGAAGCAGCGAGCTCGGAGGTGTCGGCCCGGGTCAACCGTCTGCAGCGGTCAATGCCGGGGCGTCAGATACTGCTGGGCATCGACCGGCTCGACTACTCCAAGGGCATTCCGCTGAAGCTGCACGCGTTTGCCACGGCACTGGAGCGCTTCAAGGAACTCCGCGGCGGGATGACCCTGGTGCAGGTGGTGGTGCCCAGCCGGGAGAGCATTCCAGAGTACCGAAGGGTCAAGAAGGAAGTGGAGGCACTGGCAGTCAATATCAACGAGCGCTTCGGACACCCGGGCTGGACTCCAGTGCAGTGCCTCTATCGCAGCCTCGACCGGGCCGAGTTGCTCGCCTACTACCGCGCTGCAAGCGCAGCCCTGGTGACATCAGTCAGGGACGGGATGAACCTGGTGGCCAAGGAGTACTGCGCTGCCAACACCGATGGTAGCGGCGTGCTGATTCTAAGCAGGTACGCTGGCTCGGCGGTTCAGTTACGCCGGGACGCGCTGCTGATAAATCCATATGACGTTGGCGGTGTCGCCAAGGCGATTCGCAAGGCATTTCGCATGAGTGCGGAAGAGAGAGCATCGAGGATGAGAAGCCTAAGAAAGCGCATCAGGAAACGCGATATCCACTGGTGGTTGGACCTCTTCCTGCGAACTGCTGCTGCAGACACCAGCAAGCTCCAGGCCATCAGCGCGATGAATGCACTTTCTCTTGCCAATGCTCGCGCGGCGACGCATCCTCTGAATCTGCCAGCCAACGTGGACAGGGAGGGACTATGCGTGTTGGGATCACCTCAGACTTCGGGACAGCGCCGCTGAAGGACCTTGTGGCGCAAGCACTGCGTGAGTGGGGCCATGAGGTAGTCGACCTACCGGCCCTGGTTCCCGATCCAGATGCGGACTATGTAGATTCTGTTGTTCCGCTGGGCATCGCCGTGTCGCAGGAGCGAGTAGAGCGCGGCATCCTGCTGTTCGACAGCGCCATAGGGCCCAGCATAGTTGCCAACAAGATCAGAGGAGTGCGTGCCGCCCTGATACATGACTGCCTCTCCGTACGCAGAGCGGTGGCGGAGGATAATCTCAACGTCATGTGCATCAGCGCCGGTGCCGTTGGCCCTCATCTTGCCGTGCATCTCATTCGAGCGTTCATTGATGCACGCTTTGAAGATGCAGAAGAGGCACAGCGGCGTCTGGCCAAAGTAGCACTGCTCGAGGTTGACGAGGAAAGGCGTCGTGACTCACGGGAGTAATCGCTATGATGGTTCTGTGCGTCAATTGCGGAAGCTCTACACTCAAGTTCGACGTGGTGGAAGCAGGAGAACGGGAATCCCGCCAGTTCCCTCGAAGAGCGCACGGGATAGTCGACAAGGTCGGCGGTGCGGCCACACTGGAGGCGGTGGTCGAAGGTGGCGACGGTGTTCGTACCGAGGTATCGGTAGCTGACCATCACGACGCTGCCCGATGGATGCTGGAATGGCTGGAAAGCCAGAGTCTCCTCAATTCTCACGGCATCGAGGCGGTGGGGCACCGTGTGGTGCATGGGGGGCACCGCTTCGTTGAACCGGTCGTCATTGACGACGAGGTAACGGATGCCATAGAGGAGGCCACCGAACTGGCACCCCAGCATAATGAGCCGTCTCTGCAGGCGGTACGAGCGAGTCGGACCATGCTCGGGTGGAGGGTGCCCATGGTCGCCGTATTCGACACCGCCTTCCACCACACCATGCCGCAGCATGCCTATCACTACGCCATCGCCCAGGAACTGGGCGAACGGCACCACATCCGACGCTACGGGTTTCACGGGCTGGCGCACCGGTACATGGTCGAACGATATGCCGACCTCAGCGGCACCGCCGTCTTCGATGCCAGGCTCATCACGCTCCAGTTGGGCAACGGCTGCTCCGCTACGGCGGTCGACAGAGGCTGTTCGGTGGACACCTCTATGGGGCTCACTCCACTGGAGGGGCTCATGATGGGCACCCGGTCCGGCGACGTGGACCCATCGCTGGTGGCGTTCCTAGTGCGCGGCGAAGGCGTGGACGCGGCGGAGGTTGAGGAATGGCTCAACAATCGCTCGGGCTTGCTCGGCGTTTCCGGCCTCTCGGCTGATATGCGCCAGCTGCGGGCGGCGGAGCACGAGGGTGATAGAGCTGCGGCGCTCGCCATAGACATGTTCTGCCATCGGGTGAAGAAGTACGTTGGCGCCTATCTGAACATTCTTGGGGGTGCACAAGCAGTCGTCTTCGGTGGAGGTATAGGTGAGAATGCGCCGTCCGTAAGAAGCCGCATCTGCGCCGGCATGGAGTGGTGCGGGCTCAGGCTGGACGAAGACCGGAATCGGGCGGCCACTGGCACCGAGGCCCAGATCGCGAGCCATGACTCGACCATGGACTGCTACGTGATCCCCGTGGACGAGGCAGCGCTGATAGCGCGCGATACATTCCGATGCCTCACCGACCGGTGAGGGCAAGCATTCGTTCCAAAAGCCGGTGCGGGAACGGTTCAATGGAGGTGCGAGGCAATGGCGCATGAAGCCAGGGATGAGATCCGCAGAGAGGAGTGGGTGCAGCTGTATCGGAAGAACAACCCCGATGCTGACCGCTGGGCGACAGGCTATGGGCCCATCGACCATAGCATCGAGACGCAGGCCCGTGTCTTCGCCATGGCGGAGCTACTCAAAGCGCAGGGTCGTATGGGCGATGGAGAGCCCCTGTTCACCGTGCTCAGCGCCGCAGACCGGCTAGCCAGCGCCGCGATGTGGATCACAGTGCACGAGACATATGCACGGAACGTCTACCTGGATGGCCGTGACCTGGCTCCGGAGGATTTCAAGGAGAAACCCGAGGGGCACACCGGTGGGGTGCTCAATATGGTGCCAGGATACACAGGATACATGGCAATCAATGCTGTCACCGGACTTACGAGGTCGTGGGTCATGGGACAGGGTCACTGCGTGGCGGCGATCGATACAGTGAATCTGCTGCTGGACAACATGTTGCCAGCCCACGCAGAACGCTACTCCCTCTCAGATGAAGGCCTCACCCGCTACGTGCGCGATTTCTACTCCTATCGCTTGACCGCAGACGGAAGGCAGGATTCGCCGCTGGGAAGCCATGTAAACGCCAACACCGCCGGCGGTATGGCTGAGGCTGGATACCTTGGGTTTGTTGAGCTTCAGTACGTACATATGCCTCTACCAGGTGAGCGGCTCGTGGTGTTCCTCAGTGACGGGGCATTTGAGGAGGAGAGGGGGAGCGACTGGGCGCCCCGCTGGTGGCGTGCGAACGACTGCGGACTGGTGGCTCCCATCATGATCAACAACGGGCGCCGTATCGACCAGCGTACAACGATGTCCCAACTGGGCGGCGTGGAATGGTTCATTGACCATCTCCGTCTAAACTACTTCGACCCTGTCGTCCTCGATGGCAGAGACCCGGCGGCTTTTGCATGGGTCATCTTCGAGATAGAATCGCGGCTCGAGGCTGCGGCGGAGGCAATAGGCGACAAACGGGGCACGTATCCGGTGCGACTGCCCTACGGCATTGCCGTTGCCCCCAAGGGGGCCGGTTTCTACGGCGAGGGGACGAATCTGGCCCACAATCTCCCCTTGAAGGATAATCCCCATACCAGCATGGAAGCGGCTCACCACTTCAATGAGAGCGCGCGCCGCCTATGGGTGCCTCTGTCCGAGTTGAACTGGGCCAGAGGCACCCTGCAGCATCATGACCGCTCGGGCCGACCGAAGGAGCGCGACCACCCGTTGGCGAGAGGGAAGGTGAATCTGAGCAAGGCCCCTCACGTCCGGCCTCGCGCAGTACCCGACAAACGGCAGGACACGACGAAATGGAGCTGGTACGCTCCAATGTACGCCATAGACGACATGTTCCTTGCCGTGGTGCATGACAATCCCCATTTGCGCGTTCGGGTGGGAAACCCGGACGAAATGCGCTCAAACCGGCTTCAGGGCACGCTTGACAGGCACAAGTTCCGTGTCAGCGACCCTGAACCGGGCATCCCGGAGAGCGTCGACGGTACGGTGATTACCGCCCTCAATGAGTCTGCCGTCGCGTCAGCGGCCCTGGGAAACAAGGGGGGTATCAATCTCATCGCCACCTACGAGGCGTTTGGAGCCAAGATGCAGGGGGTGGTGCGCCAGGAGATCATCTTCGCCAACCACTGCCGGGAATGGTGCGGCTGCGGGCCCGGCTGGCTCTCCATCCCTCTCGTGCTCACCTCTCATACATGGGAGAACGCCAAGAACGAACAGTCGCATCAGGACCCGTCGATGGCCGAGTCCATGCTCGGCGAGGTATCGGACGTCTCGCGCGTGCTTTTCGTCGCC
>CAYTKL010000010.1:0-23685 GCA_964438305.1 uncultured Dehalococcoidales bacterium
AATGACATGAGGCACCAGAGGGACGCAGTGGGATTGCCGAGGAGATTGGTGTGCAGGGTGAAGGAGGCGAATGCGGTCAAGCAGTTCGCCATAAGGAAGACGGCCAGGATTCTTCTCGGCCCTGGGGTAATGCCGGAGCGATAGAGAAAGTAGAGGAGGGTGGCATGCCCTCCAAGAGCGGCAAGCGGAATGCCGGCTTGGAGTAGGATCATGGTGCCTGTTCCTTGAGCTCCTCGGCGATCTCCAGGATTCTGGTGATAGCCTCGTCGGGAGGCTGCATGTGAAGCTCCTTCATGTGTCCCGGGTCGGCGCCGGCGAGTTGCCTCTCGGCGTCGTACGTGGTCAGGGTTGCAGGTGGGAGGAGAGTCAATCGGAGGGGCTTGACGCTCAAATGCCTCTCCAGGTCGGCGTAGGAGCTGTCGAACTTCTTCAATGCGGCGTGAAGGCGCTCCTCCATCCTCTCTCTGTCCTCAGTGGGGGCCTGCGTGGCGACATAGACGTGAAGGATGGACTGGTCGCGAAGCACCTCCTTTGTGGCGATCCAGCTCTGATACGGCACTCGGGCTTCTTCAAGGGAGAGCCAGACGGTCTTCTCGTCGAGCCGTGTGAACCCGCCTATGTCGATCAGCTTGTCGGCCCTGCTCCAGAACGAAAGCTGCGGCAACTCGACGCCAGCTTGTTGGTCCCGCAGGGACTCTATCTTGATCATATCGCCGGGCCGGTAGCGAACCATCACCCCGCCATTGAAACTTGTGAAGACAAGCTCGTATCTCTCGCCTGTCGACACTCCGTCGAGAAGGACGGTTGCGGGCTTGTAGTCCGGGTCTGCCTGGGTCCTTGCGCGTTCGCTGTCGGGAATGAACTCGAGGAGGCCGACGTGAGGCATGGGTGTCATCGCTTTGCGAGTCCACGTCTGCATGGCGAAGGGGCCGGCGAACTCGACGTTGACGTACATATCGTGAGGTTTCTTTCCCCATTGACGCTCTATCTTGCTCTCGAACGCCTGAAGGTCGGCGCCCATGGTCATAACACCTTTGAGGTTCCACACGTCTCTGGGGAACATTGGGCGGCCGGCGATTCTACTTCTCAGCAGTCCCTTGAGTATTCTGTACGCTGGCCGAAGGTCGCGGATGGAGAATGAGGCGCGTGCTGCAGTGTCGAAGCTGTCGCCGACGGCCGCGAGGACGCTGGGAATCGCTGGTATCACGTGGAGGCCCTGCTTCAAGGCTCCCTGGAACCCGACAATGGAGCGGAGCCCCATGTTGTCGATGGCTCGGACTTGCTCCAGGGTTGGCACACTGCGCAGTCCGTACTTTTCAACAATGCCAAAGAACGCCACGCCGGAGCCCCACGGCGGTGGAGCTACGCCGCAGAAGAGGACGTCGTTATGCCTGAGGGAGAATACCTCTCTGCGCTTGGCGGTGGCAAGCAGAATCGCGGCGAAGAGGCTGTCGATCGCCACGTCGAGCATTGCCTGGGTGAGCGGAATCCACTTGGGACGCCCGCCCTGCCCGCTGGTGCGTATCCACATGAGGGGCTTCTCGGGGAGAACGTCCTCCTGGTGCTCGGTAAGATATGGCTCGTAGTCATCGTAGGTGGTGAAGGGTACTCTCTCTCTGAACTCGTCCAGGTCCGCCGGTGGGGTCTTCCCCACGATGCTGCTGCCCAGCGAGGACGCGCACAGGCGGGCCATTTGCTCCTTCCACTTGTGCTTCTGTATGGCCATGAATTCGTCCAGCGAGAGGTCAAGGAAACTGCAACAGTGCCGCCAAACAGGGCCGGTGTCGCCGCGCCGCCATCTTTCAAGCATCTCTTCCATTAATGCCCTCCGGGTTCGGTTTCTCTCTTGAAGTCCGGATAGTCTTTGCTGCCTTCCTCACACTTGACGCAGTGGGTATGAACATCGGGACTTCCTTCTTGTAGTCCTCGTAGCCTGGGAAGGTCTTGGGGAAGTAGAAGCGGTCTTCGACGTAGGCCCATACTACGTCGAGAAGAATCCACACGGGGGTGGCGATGAGAAGGACCTTGGAGCCAGTGGCCATAACGAGAAAGACCAGTGCCAGTGCCGCCCACAGAACGCCGGGATGGCGGCTCATGGCGTAGGTCCCAGTGTCTACTACCTGTGCGTTGTCCTGCGCACCAAGATATGCCTGTCGAAAGGGAATCTCAAGGAAGACGGAGTAGAGGAAGAGAATGAGGAATACGCCGGCGAGAGCCCACCCGACGGGTGCCACGCCGGAAGGGAACGTGAATCTGGAGGGGTGCAGCGCCGCCGCGCCAACAGCGTAGCCCAGCGCAGCAAAAGCAACAACTCCGATGGTTAACTTGGCCCACCTGGCCCTTTCGATACGCGGGTGATCGAAGAGGAGAGCCAACAGGAATCCAAGCGCCCCGAGGGCAACGTATAACACTCTATGGCTCCCCTTGACTAGGCAACTTTCGCTAACGAGCATCTACTCGTAAGTATTATTATCATCGATGGTGTATTTTTATACACTTTGCGCAAAATGTCAACAGACTTCGGCACGGTGCTGCAGGTTGCGGGGGGACTGTTTGGCCGAGTGGCGCGCCTGAGCGCAGGGAGTAGGTGTTGGGACGCCGCTTGAGGCTGGCACGTAGCCAGTGTAAAATGGGGCACGGGCCCGGGCGGACTGCTCGCGCCGCGCTTGATGCTTCATGAGTACGCGTTTTGACAGACCCGATATCATTCGCCCGCCAAGCGAGTGGAAGAGCTACTTCCTGCCGTTGACGAAGGGCTGCTCCAACAACACATGCACCTTCTGCGGTTTCTATGGAAGCAAGCTGCAGGTGAGACAGATGGATAATATCAAGGCTGAGATAGACGCGGTCGCATTGTACATTCGCGGCGGCGTTCACCTTCCCGGTATCCCTGATGTCGCGTACTATGTAGCCCAGCGCTGGGACGGCAGGAGGGTATTCCTCCAGGACGGGGATGCGCTGGCGTACCCGTTTGCGCAACTGAGGGAGGTCCTCCGCTACTTGAGGGAGAAGCTGCCTCACGTCGAGCGAATTGGCTCCTACGCCACCCCGCAGGACATTCTGCGAAGGAGTAGCGCAGAGCTTGAGGAGTTGAAGCAGCTCAACCTCGGAATCCTGTATATGGGGGTGGAAAGCGGCGACGACGAAGTGCTCGAGAGGGTGGGCAAAGGAGTGAATCGGTGCCAGATGATTGAGGCGGGAAGGAAAGTGAAGGAAGCGGGTATCGCTCTGTCCGTGACGGTGATTCTGGGCCTCGGGGGCGTTGAGGGAAGTGAGGAGCACGTGGTGGGGACGGCAGGAGTCTTGACGGCGATCGATCCCGACTACGTTGGCGCCTTGACTTTGACTCTGATACCGGGCACACCGCTGTACCAACAGTGGCAGCAAGGGGGCTTCGAGCCCATTTCTCCGCTCGCATCGCTCGACGAGTTGAAGAGGATGATTGAGCTGTCCAGCTTCAGCAACTGTTTCTTCAGCTCAATGCATGCCTCCAACTACCTCTCGATTCGCGGCAGTTTGCCCCAGGACAAGGACAGGATGCTGAAGGAGCTCGGGCGTATTCTCGCCAGCGGTGACCCCTCACTTCTTCGTCCCGAGTTCCTAAGGGGGTTGTGAGCTGGAAGGAAGGAGGTCGGTGACGCAGTTATGACTGAGCAACTCGGTGAAATACAGAAACCTTCGGTGGAGGAGTTCAAGGAGGAACGAAAGGTGTTCTTCGTGCCCCTTGTTCTGGCTCCGCGAGAACTTGAAGCTGACCTGAGGGAGCTCATTGAGCGGTACTGGGAGCAAGTGCGGAGTCAGGTGGACAGTCTTGAGGTTAAGCTGGGGCAGGTAGTGCGGGTGTACCATGAGCTGATTCCGGCGGGTGGGGAGGATGCAGCAAAGGCGATTGAGGAGCTCAGCGCCGAAAGCTATCAGGTGGTGAAATCCAGAGTGGACAGAGGGGCAGAGATTCACCCGATGGAAGACAGCGACCTGCTGACTGAGTTGATGGACTGGACCAGGTGCTTGGCGATTGGCTTGCAGAACGAGAGGGTATTCAATACTGTATACGAGTCCTTTGTGCAGATCCAGGGAAAGAGAAACGAGTACATCGGCAAGCAGATAGACGAGACACTGAAGGGCGGCGAGACTGCGATTCTCATGATGAGAGAAGGGCACCAGGTGCAGTTCCCCGCGGACATAAAGGTCTTCTATATCGCGCCCCCGGCACTGGATGAAATGAAGCGCTGGCTGAGGGAGCGCGAAACGGCGGCACAAAGAGACGAAATGAGGAAGCCTGAGGGGCAGAATGGGGTTGAAGGGGAGGTGGAGGGTGAAGCGGAGAGCTAGCAAGCCACGTGGCCCGTGTGGGGAGCCGACGTGCTGCCACGCAGCCGGTGGCGGATTCTAATGGGCAATTGGAGGCAAGAAGATGGCAGACTGGGAGGAAAGGCTACCGCCGATTGTGAGAGAGAGGCTGGCGAGGATGGGCGACATGACCTCGGAAGAGAAGGAGCGAATGAAGGACTCGGAGGTCGTCGATTCGCTGCTCTCCAGGTTCTATCGAGACGAGCTCAATGCTGAGGGCTTGTGGAAAAGACTCAAGGGACTGCAGGAAGGGGGGAAAGGGCGCCTTCTGCGGGAAGTTCAGTTGAGGCTGATAGAGTCGCTGAGCTTGAACAGTGTGTCGGCGGATGTTCAGAGGCGGAAAGAGGGCATTCTGGCCGTGGAGGGCCTGAAAGACGATCAGCATACGTCTGCCCTGGAGGGCGGTCTGAACTCCATTGCGGAGTTGCAGAGACGGTATGCCGATGAAATGCAGCGAGTCTATGAGGAGCTGAGGTCTCAGGTGGAAAGGGACCCCCGACTGCGAGTCGAGCAGGTGAGGCAGGGGCAGAACACGGCTCTGGTGCAGTTGAGCGTGGAGGAGGCGGTGAAGCGCAACCCGCAGTGGCGAGAATTCCTGGCACAGCATGAGAGCAGATACAGCGAGGAATTCGCTCGGGTCCTGCAACTGCTGGTGGACGAGGTGACGTAGACTACTGGGGTAAGCTGTCTGCGTTGAGTGGATGGGTGGCGTGGCGACGATGGAAGCACAAGTGTGGTGCAAGGCGACACGACTGAATGGAGTTCTGAGGGAGGCCTGGACATACGGTGTCTGCCTTTAGTGGGGTGGGAAAGCTTCTGCTGCTCGCTGGGGTCTTCCTCATCCTTTTCGGACTACTCTTCATCTTCTGGGAACGCATCCCGTATCTGGGGAAACTTCCCGGCGACTTCGTGATTCAGAGAGGAAGCTTTCGCGTGTTCATTCCGATAGTCACTTGTGTCATCATCAGCGTGATACTGACCATCGTGGTCAACATCGTGCTGAGGTTCTGGAGATAAAGCGTCACAAGGACTACTGAGGTGCGGATGAGCGGGCGCCCCGCAACAAGTTCGCGATGAAGGGGGATGCATGAAAGTCGAAGACATCAGGAAGGTTGCGGTGATAGGAGCAGGCAGCATGGGGTCTCAGATCGTTGAGGTGCTCTCGCGAGTGGCAGGGTACGAAGCGCATATGGTTGACTTGAATGAGGAGGTGTTGAGTCAGGGGATGCGGGGGATCGACGAGAGGCTCGAGCGCCACTTTGTCTCCAAGGATAGAATGAGTGCCGAAGAGAAGAAGGCCACGATGGGCCGCATCAAGTGCGGCACGAGCATCGCGGGGGCGGTGAAGGACGCGGATTTCGTTATGGAGGCGGTGGTGGAGAACCTGGGTGTGAAGAAAGAGATCTTCGGCAGTCTGCATGAGAGTGCCCCGCCACATGTGGTTCTGGCCTCGAACACGTCTGCTCTCAACATAACGGAGATGGGCGCTGCGACGGGTCGCCCCGACAAGGTGGTGGGGATGCACTTCTTCAACCCGGTGGCTGTCATGGCGCTGGTGGAGGTGGTGCGTGGGGCTCACACGTCCGACGAGACGGTGGACTTCACCTGTGAGCTGGCCAGACATCTGGGGAAGGAGCCGGTAGTGTGCCGTGACGTGAGCTACGGCTTCCTGGCCAACCGGGTCTACGGACGTATGACCGGTGAAGCGGTTCAGATGGTTTGGGAGCGGGTCGCTCCCCCAGCGGAGATAGACCGGGCGGTCAAGCTGGGGTACGGCCTGCCCATGGGGCCCCTCGAACTGGCTGATATGGTCGGCTCATGGGGACTCTCCGCGTCATCTGAGGAGGACAGGATGAGAGAGTTGGGGCCGGACGGGGGCCGCCTTCATCCTTTGGTGCGGGCGATGGTGCGAGCCGGGTACACCGGCGGACGGGGAAAGAAGGGCATATACGATTTCTACAGCGACGTTCTGTCCAGGTGGTAGGTGAGGGCCGATACTGCGACAAGGCCCTGGCCGGAGGAAGCGCTGCCGCAAGTGGCTGAGGGGTTCCAGGAGGGGCCTGGTAAGCTCGTCGGGCTGCTCTCGGCGGTCCGTGGATTGCAGTCCCTGAGGATGACTTCGGCGATACTATGGCATAGCTCTCCTTCCTGTCTTGCAGAGTGCCTGAGAGTAGTATGTTATCTGCTCTTGACCACTGGAGGGGCTTTGGTGTATGTTACCGCGAGGATGGCCTTGTGGACCGGGCTGGTCGATTGGGGCAGGAGTGTGACGGAAGTGACGTGGTTCTTGTGGCTTTGTTTAGGGGTATTCCGGTGTGGTAGTGGGGGGGGGTAGAGTCGAGCACTATGGGTTGATGCCATGGTCTATCAAGCAATCATAGCGGCGGGCCTGTTCGTCTTCCTGTTGAATCTGTTGCTGAATCTTCGGGGCCTCAAGAGGCCGGTGGCCGACGGAGCGGTGGAGGGGGCTGCGCCCCTTATCTCCGTCCTCATCCCCGCCAGGGACGAAGAAGAGAATATCGGCAAGTGTCTGGAATGCCTGACGCAACAGGACTACCCGAATTTCGAGGTTCTGGTGCTTGACGACAGGTCCACCGACTTCACGGCGAGCATTGTGCAGCGGGTAGCGGATGGCGACAGCCGCGTCAAGCTGATTACGGGTGAGCCTCTTCCTGAAGGTTGGGCGGGCAAGCCGTTCGCCTGCCATCAACTGGCCAAGTCGGCTCAGGGGAGCTGGCTGCTCTTCATCGACGCCGACACCATGCACGCACCGAGGATGCTGCGCAGTGTGCTGGCCCTGGCGCTCAAGCTGAAACCTTCCCTGCTTTCCGGGTTTCCGCGCCAGCTCGGTATGTCGCTGCCGCAGAAAGTGGTTATCCCCGTGATCTACTTCATAATCATGAGCTGGATGCCGATATGGCTGCTTCAGCGGTGCAAGAGCCCCAAGCCATCGCTGGCCATCGGTCAGTTCATGCTCTTCCCTACGGAGGAATACTGGCGGATCGGCGGGCATGAGGCGGTGAAGTCGGAGATCCTCGACGACGTGTGGATGGGGGTGGCGGTGTGCCGTGGTGGGGGCCGGCATGTGGCCGTCGACCTGTCACGGGTGGTCTCGTGCAACATGTATCGCAGCATGGGCGCCATGTGGGAAGGGCTTGTCAGGTCGCTGTACTCTGTGGCAGCGGTGTCACGGCTGGCTCTGCTCCCCCTGTTCGCCATCGGGTACTTCTTCTTCTTGCTGCCGTTCTACTCACTGTGGAGTGTGCTTGTGGCCACTGCGGTGCCGATTGACGTGCGCGCTCTTGTGTTCTTCCAGGTGGCGGCGATACTCACGATGCGGGGCCTGGTGGACAACAGATTCAGGGAGCCGGTGATTTCGGCGTTCATTCATCCTTTCGGATTCTCGTTCCTGTTCCTGGCTGCGCTCTACGCTGGTGGGCTGCGGCTGGTCGGCGCTAGTGTCCGGTGGAAGCGACGAGTCTACAGTGCAGAGTCGTGCGCTGATGAGAGGGCGGCGCTGCGGTAGGGCCGGCAGTGCGTCCGTTGGCTGAGCGCCAGGAATGGGCGAGAGAAGACCCCGAGCCGTCGGGGTCCTTTTTTTGCCCGGCGGCATACTCGTGTAGGACTGGTTCGCCGTGCAAGCCTTCAGGCGTCATTGGCATGGGGGCGTGGGACGGGGAGTCGACCCGCGGGCATGTTGCGGCCTTCGCTGAGCTGGTACATCCACGGAGGGTGGCAGGAATCCTTGACAAGGATTGGGGAGCAGCGTAGCATATGCCAGCCTTGAGATTGGGGATGACGCTGGACCTGTTTGCCCGGCAAGTCGGAGAGTGCGTCGAATCGGCTAACGTAACGAGGAAAGGAGCGCGACGATGGGATTGAGGGAGCTGAATGTCGAGCTCACTGAAGAGCAGAAGGCGACGAAGGACATGGTTCACAGGTTCGCTGCAGAGGTAGTGCGGCCCGCTGGCATCCAGTTGGACAGACTGCCCAATCCGCAGGACGTGATTGCGAAGGACTCCGTACTTTGGGACGTTTTTCGTAAACATCGCGAGCTTGGCCTGCACAGAACGGGATTCCCGCCCGAGTTCGGCGGCCTGGATCAGGACGCTCTGACATCGGCAATGACTGCGGAGCAGCTGGGCTGGGGTGATGGAGGCCTTGCCATCAGTCTGGGTGTGTCCGTGTTCCCCTTTCTCTTCGCCATGCTATCACCGGACCCTGAGGTACAGAACTGGACGCGGCAGTATTGCGAGGACACCGACGGCAAAATGGTCGGATGCTGGGCTATAACGGAGCCGGACCATGGTTCGGACTGGATACTGTACGATGGAGAGTACTCCAGCGACCCGAAGGTCGGTCCGCAGGTGCGGGCCGTAGAGGCTGGTGATGAGTACATACTCAACGGCCAGAAGTCGGCATGGGTGAGCGACGGCACCATAGCGACCCATGCTGCGCTGTTCCTGACGCTGGATCCCAGCCAGGGAATGGGGGCGTGCGGTCTAGCGGTGGTGCCTCTGGACCTGCCTGGGGTGACCAAGGGGAAGCCGCTGGACAAGATGGGGCAGCGGGCCCTCAATCAGGGAGAGATCTTCTTCGACAACGTGCATATCCCCAAGAGTATGATGGTGGTTTCGGACCCCGGCGTGCACAACATGGTGCTGGAGGCGATACTGTGCGGGGCCAACGGTGGCATGGGCAACATCTGGGTAGGCGTTGCCCAGTCTGCTCTTGATGAAGCGTTGCGATACTCGAAGGACAGGGTGCAGGGCGGGCGACCTATCTGCCAGCATCAGACCGTCAGGGTTATGCTGTTCGATATGTTCATGTCGGTGGAGGCGGCGCGTTGCCTATCGCGCGCGGTCAGCGTGTACAATCGGGCTACCCAGCCGCCGGCGCTGCAGTATGCCACCGCCTCGAAGGTCATGGCCACGGAGACGGCATTCAAGGTCGCCAGCCAGGGCATTCAGGTGTTTGGAGGCTATGGCTTCACCAAGGAGTACATCATCGAGAAGATATTCAGGGACGCGCGGGCGGCCATGGTTGAGGATGGAGTGAACGAGGTCCTGGGCCTTGCCGGGATCGACAGAGTGCTGCGCGGAATCCCATAGACTGACCAGGGTTAAGGAGAACGAGGAGGAGACTATGCCGTGGGAAGACCTGGAACCGGTATTCCGCCCGAAGACCGTTCACATGGGCGTGATGAAGGCGGATGCGGAGAAGTGTAACCATTGCGGACTGTGTATTCTGAACTGCCCCTTCCGTGCCTGGGAGATGGACGAGAACGAGGTGCCGCGACAGAAGGACGAATACGAGTGCTTCAGTTGCTTCAACTGCATGATAGCCTGTCCGGTGGACGCCATCTCCATTGTCGACGTGTACCACGTGGACGAAGGCTTCTACAAGACTGAGCCTCACCCCTTGCCAGTGAAGATGCCCTATGAACCGCGTGATGCTCAGGGCAGCCCCGACACGTGGACTGTCATTGAGAAGGCGGTGTTCGAGCGACGCAGCGTGCGGAACTTCAAGGACCAGCCGGTGCCGGAACCTCTGATTCGGAGGGTCGTGGAGGCCGGCCGCTTTGCACCGAGTGGGGGGAACTGCCAGCCGTGGAAGTTCATCGTGGTGACCGACAAGGCGCTGATCGAGGAGATGAATGAGGGCGTGTGGGGCACGCTCAACGGGCTGTACGGTATGTACAAGGACGACGAACTGGTGAAGGGGCTGGTTGGCATGTATGAAGCCAGCCCGAACCCGGGAATGTGGGACCCCCGTATCATTTTGGGTGGTATCGGCGCCGTGGCCAGACGCGCCATGCCGGTCTTTCTCAACGGGCCGGTGGTTATCCTGATAGCCGCCGATGACCGGGCCATCGACCATCCCAAGATAAGCGTTGGCATCTGCGGACAGAACATGAACCTGGTGGCCAATTCACTGGGGCTGGGGGCGTGCTGGGTGGGGTTCAGCCAGGTGGTGAACATGGTGCCTGCTCTCAAAGAGAAGCTCGGCATCAACGACCCGTGGAGGGTCAGTAGCTCTATGGTCCTCGGATACCCCAAGTTCAAGCAGCATGGTGCAGTGCCCCGCGAGTTCCGGCCCATCACGTGGTTTCGCGAGGGCGGCAGCGGCCCCGAAATCGAAGAGTAGGTCAGGAGACTGACGTCTTTCAGCGCATGTGCTAGGTTGTGGGAGGAAGTATGGCTGAGAGCAGAGCGCCAGGAGTTCTCGCCTTTGACATGGATGCCAAGGCTGAGGAGAAGCCGGACTTCCCGGTGTTGACCTTCGACAACTCGCCGCATCCCGATGAGGTACTCACCTACTCCGGCCTGGTGCTTCGAGGAAGGAAGCTGGCGCGGGCTTTGCACCAGGAGGGCGTGGGCCGCGGCGACATCTTCTCCGTGCTGATGCGAAATCACCCTGAAATGGTGGTAAGCATGTACGCTGCTACCGTGTTGGGCGCTATTGTAGTGCCTATCGACCCCCGGTCGAGGGGCGAAAAGCTGGTCTACCAGGTCAGAAACTCGAACTCGAAGGGTGTGATCTTCGCGGCTGAGTTCATGGGAACGATGGAGGATGCCCTGGCGCAGCTACCTGATGTGAAGAGCCTGGGCGTCGTCTACAGGGATGACTTTGGAGTGCCCGTCTCGGCCAGGCATCCAAGCGTGAACGATATCCTGGACGGACCCGAGGCGCCCGGGTTCGCCGCCGACTTCCATGCTGCCGACGCCCACTACATGATCATCTACACCTCGGGAACGACGGGGGACCCCAAGGGTGTGAGGCAGAGGCAGAGCCGTCTGCAAGCCTACGCCACGCTGGGCCAACTTATATGGCAATACAAACCTGAGGACCGTTTGTATACCGGTCTGTCCCTGACCCACGGGAACGCCCATGCGGTGACGCTGACGCCAGCGCTGTACCTGACCATTCCGGCCGTAATCAGCCGCAGGTTCACCAAGAGCCGCATCTGGGACATCTGCCGTGCGCATGGCTGCACAACGTTTTCCCTGCTCGGTGGCATGATGATGGGGATCTACTCTGAGCCGGAGCGTCCCGATGACGGCGACAACCCGGTGCAGGTGGTGCTCAGTGCCGGCACGCCGCGCCCCATATGGGAAGCCTTCGAGAAGCGCTTCGACGTGAGAATCCACGAGTGGTATGGCGCTGTCGAAGGGGGCTTCGCGCACAAGCCGCCGGGAGTCGGCCCGATCGGTTCCTTTGGCCGGCCGCTTGAGGGGTTGATGGAGATGAGGGTGGTGCGGGAGGACGACAGTGTATGCGAGCCCGGCGAGACGGGCGAACTCGTGTGGCGCATGGCGACGGGCACGACCGAGATTGAGTACCATGGCGACAGGGCGGCGTCGGAGGCCAAGACCCGTGGCGGCTGGGCGCGTACCGGCGACATGGTGCATCGGGATGATGAGGGGTGGTTGTTCTTCGACTATCGAAGAGGAGGCGGTCTGCGGCGGCAGGGCGATTTCATCCTGCCGGAGTACGTGGAGGCGGCGATTGGCAAGCACCCGGACGTGAGCGACGTCTGCGTGTACGGGATACCAGCGGCGTCTGGCGCCCCTGGTGAGAGCGACCTGGTGGCGGCCATAGTCCCTGGCCAGGGGAGAGCGCCGGACATCAAGGGGGTTTTCGGCGCATGCCTGGCCGAGCTGGAGCGAAACAGTGTGCCCTCATACATCCAGGTTGTGGAGGAGATACCGAAGTCGGCTTCGCAGAAGAACCTCGATCGGCTGCTGCGGGAGGAGTTCGACGGCGAGAAGCCCAACGTGTATCGTTTCGAGGACTGGAAGTAGGCACAAGGGAGGGTTAGAAGATTAGGGGAGTCAAGATTATTGGCGGCGCGGTAACCAAGTTCGGCAAGCACTTTGACCGCAACATGAAGTCGCTGGCGGCGGAGGCGGTGATGGGTGCCCTGGAGGACGCCAGCGTCAGCAGGGAGCAGCTCCAGGGGGCGTGGGTGGGAAACGCTGCCCAGGGCGTGCTTGATGGACAGGAAAGCATAAGGGGGCAGGTGGTGCTGCGGCCGCTGGGGATTGGCGGCATCCCGGTGGTGAACGTGGAGAACGCCTGTGCGGCTTCGGCGACGGCGCTCAATGGAGCCTGGGCTATGGTGGCGCTGGGGGAGATCGATGTGGCCCTGGTCTTGGGAATGGAGAAGATGTACTTCGAAGACCGCAGTCTGGTTCTCAAGGCCTTCATGGCGGCCATGGACGTGGAGACCCTGCCCCAAATGATGGAATGGTTCAAGCAGCAGGAGCAGCAGGTCAAGAAGGCCCAGAAGGCCAAGGGCGAGGGAGAGAAGCAGAAGTCGGGGCAACGAACGGTGTTCATGGACGCCTATGCTGCGGCGGCACGGCATCATATGGAGCTGTACGGCACTACACAGCGACAGCTAGCGGTGATCTCCTCCAAGAATCACTTCCATTCGTCTATGAACCCGCTTGCGCAGTACCAGATGACGTTCACCGTCGACGAGGTACTTGAAGCGCCTGAGGTGGCCTGGCCGTTGACCCGTCCCATGTGCTCTCCCATCGGCGACGGCGCTGCCGCGGCCATCGTGTGCTCTGATGAGTTCGCCAGGAGAATCGGGGCGAGCCATACTGTGGACATTGCCGCCTGTCTGTTGGGAAGTGGCGAGGACCGCCGCGAAGGGGAGGATTCCACAACCATGAAGCTGGCGCGAAGGGCCTACGAGAAGGCTGGTGTCGGTCCTGAGGACATCGATGTCGTCGAGGTCCACGATGCAACCGCGTTTGGCGAGTTGTCGGCGACCGAGCAGATCTGTCTGTGTCCCGTGGGTGGTGGGGGCCCCTTTGCCGAGGCAGGTCATACGCGTTTGGGTGGCAAGATACCGGTGAACGTATCGGGGGGGCTGGAGTCCCAGGGGCATCCCGTCGGCGCGACCGGAATCCGACAGGTTATGGAGCTGTACTGGCACCTGACCGGCCAGGGTGGCCTACGGCAAGTGGAGGGTGCCAGGATCGGGCTGGCGCACAACCAGGGAGGCATAGTTGCGGGCGGCGAGGCGGCGCTCTCCATAACGATCCTGAAGGCATGACGCCGGCAATGGGGGCGGGGGGCTGGGTGCCGTCGTCCCGGCGACAGGTGCGCCGGCATCGCTGGGGCCGAGGCGTGTGGGGGTGACTTTGAGGGTCGCGGAGATCCCACGTTGACGGAAGAACCAACCTTTGCATATTGGCCTGACCTCATCGAGCACCAGGCGAAGGTGGTCGGTAGTAGGCCGTACATCCTCTATGAAGACCTGGTGGTCACTTTCGCTGAGTTCGACCGCATGACGTGTCGTGCGGCGAATGGCCTGGCTGACCAGGGCGCGGAGCCTGGCGACGGCATAGCCATCCTGATGGGGAACTGCCCTGAGTACCTCGCCATGTTCCACGGCATGCCTCGGGGAGGGTGCTACACCGTGCCGGTCAATGTCAGTCTGAAGGGTGAGGGGCTGCGCCACGTGCTGGGCAACTCGGATGTTAAGTACCTCGTGGTGGACGACGCCCTTTACCCCCAAGTGGCTGAGCTGGGGAAGCCGGTCGGCGCCATTGAGAGAGTCTTCGTGCGACGAACGACGGACGCCGCCTTGCCGCAGGGGACCCAGGACATTGCGGCCCTTCTCGAGGCCGGCTCCGACAAGCCGGGCTACGAGATGGCCCCCGGCGCCATCAGCCACATGATATACACGTCGGGGACGACGGGTTTCCCCAAGGGAGTGGTGAGCAGGAGTCAGGCAGGGGCGGTCCAGGGCTTGAGAGCGCTTTCCTCGATCATAGTGAAGCCGGACGACATCCTGTACACCTGTCTGCCCCTCTTTCATGCCAATGCGCTGATACTCACCGCTAGCTGGGCCCTGTGCGGCGGCGTGCCGTTCGCCCTGGACAAGAAGTTCTCGGCGTCGGGGTTCTGGGACTCAATCAGGCGGTACGGCTGTACCCAGTTCAATGCCCTGGGGGCGATGATACCGATACTGATGAAGCAGCCGGAGAAGCCCGACGACGCTGACAATCCGGTGCGTCTGGTGATTTCGGCGGCCTGTCCGGCGAATCTGTGGGAGCCGTTTGAGAAGCGCTTTGGCGTGAAGATATGGGAAGCCTATGGCGCGGTGGACGGAGGCGGGCTTATTTTCAACTTTGGCAACGCCCCGGTTGGCTCCGTGGGCAAACCTCTCGGTGTCGGGGAGTGGAAGCTGGTGGATGACGAAGGCAATGACGTGCCACCGGGCGAGGTGGGAGAGTTCGCAACCAGAGTCCCTGAGGAGAGCCGCGGGGTGGAGTACTACAAAGACCCCGGGGCCTCGGCGGAGAAGGTGCATGGAGGATGGCACTACAGCGGCGACCTGTTCTACACCGACGTGGAGAGCAATCTCTACTTCGTCGATCGCAAGTCGGACTTCATGCGCCGCCGTGGGGAGAACATCTCCTCCTTTGAGGTGGAGAGCACGGTGGAGAAGCACCCGGCGGTTGCCGAATGTGCCGCCTTTGGAGTGCCGTCCGAGCTTGGCGAGGACGAGGTGATGCTGTGGGTGACGGTCAAGCCCGGGATGAAACTCGACCTCAAGGACCTGATGCGGCACTGCGCTGATAACATGGCCTATTTTATGGTTCCCCGGTACGTCGACGTCGTGGATGAGATTCCGCGCACCGAAACGATGCGGGTGCAGAAGGGCGACATGAAGAAGCGCGGCACGACCGAGCGGACCTGGGACAGGGAAAAGGAGATGCCCGACCTGAAGCTGAGGTAGGGTGCCTGCGGGCGGAATTGATGAAGGTGGACATATGAGCGAATCGGTGGATGAGATTTCAGACCGGGCCTTCGAGCTGGCGCGGCGTTACGAAAGGGAGTGTAGCGGTTGTGCCCAGACCACCATCGCCGGGATCTTCGGTGCGCTTGATATCTGGAATGAGGATGTGTTTAAGGCGGCGAGCGGCCTGGCTGACGGCTTGGGTCTGACGGGAGACGGGACGTGTGGCTCCCTTACCGCCGCGGCAATGGTGATAGGGTATCTGTTCGGCAGGGAGCGGAAGGACTTCGCCGACATGATGAAACCGATGAGGTCCTACTTGCTGTCGAAGCTGCTGCACGATGAGTTCGTCAAGAAGTATGGTTCGTGCCGCTGCTACGACGTCCAAGAGAGGCTGATGGGCCGGACCTACAACCTGTACGATCCCGATGAGCTGCGGGAGGCCTTCAGCTCGGGCATGCTTGACCATTGCTCCATGCTGGTCGGCGAGATGGCGAGGCTGACAACCAGGATCATTCTCGAGGAGAAGGCGAAGGACTCCGAGCACTGAACCTGTCACTGTGCTGCTGTGTTGCCTGGCTGTCAGTAGACTCGGACTCAGCCAGACCCTTGGGCTAACCATTGATGAGCATCCATAGCGGTGCCCCTTGGCAATCGCCTCGATTGGCCATATAATATTCATTGAGGGATTGGCCACGGACTTCCAGCCTGGCGAAGCGAGGAAGGTAAGTGACATGTTGATGATTGACAAAGCGGAAGTAGAGGGAGCCATTGCGGGCATCAAGGACAGGCTTGACGACGCGCGCAAGAGGGAGGAGTGCATCGCCGAGCTGAGGAATATGATTGACATAAAGCAATCGCAGATGTGGCGAAGCGATATGGGCTCCTGCGCCGGCGGCCTGTGCAACATATCGTCGCTGATAGACATGGAGATAGCGCTACTGCAAGGGGCCATCAAGGGCATAGATAGTGGCGACCTGGGCAGGGCGGTGGCCTTGCTTGACGAATTCATCGTCTTCGTCAATCAGCACTACGACAACGAGCGTACTCCGTACTGACTTCTTGGGGCGGTGAGCTGTTGGGGCAGCGCGTCTGTACGGTTCTATGTGTTGGATGAAGTGACAAGCGGCAATGAGACGTGAGCTAGACTGCCCCGGATGACTCCTGCCAGTTTTCCCCTCGGCTCCGCCACGGCACACGCTGGCAAACGTCAACATCCACCAGAGGGGTATTCCTATGCCAACGTAGCCGGTGAGCTGAGGGATACGAAGGCGAGGATGGACGCCGCCACTGGAGACGCGGGGCGGGGGGCGGAGCAGTGAGGGGGACTACTGGCGACAATGCCCGAGCGAGAGCGCGGGAACAGAAAGGAGAAGGACGTAGATGAGCATGCCTCTGGAAGGGGTCAGGGTTCTGGACCTGACCGTGTACGCCTTCGGCCCTCGGACCTCGGAATACCTTGCCGAGATGGGGGCTGAGGTGATCAAGATAGAGAACGCGCAAACCGGTGAGCCCCTGCGGTGGACGAGCTCGCTTAGGGAAGTGCCTGTTGGCAGTTTCAAGGCCTATTTCGAGCAGACGCACCGTGGCAAGAAGAGCATGGCCATTGACCTGCACCACGAGGAGGCGCGCCAGGCCCTATACAGACTGGTGGAGACGTCGGACGTCTTCGTGACCAACCTGAGGCTGGGTGGGCTGCGAAGGTTGGGGATGGACTACGATACTCTATCTGGGATCAATCCGAGGCTTGTCTATGCCATAGGCACCGGGTGGGGGCTGAAGGGGCCGGCGCGGGACCGGGGCGCTTTTGAGGCCACGGGCTTCGCCGCTTCGGCCCTGGTGACGGCCCTGACTCAACCGGGCTCGCGGCCACCGCTGTGTCCACCGGCGTTCGGTGATTACACAGCGGCAACGCTGCTGGCGTACGGCATAATGCTTGCGCTGTTTCATCGCGAGCGAAGCGGCGAGGGCCAACTGGTGCACGCTTCTCTTCTCGGGACCTCGATGAAGGTTATCTCTTGCTGTGTCGACACGTGCCTCTACGCTGGGGAGAACATGTTTGGGCAGGGCCATGAGGCGGACGGGGCTTTCTACAGCATGTACCAGACGAAAGACGATAGATGGATCCAGTTGTGTGTAGTGCAGGACTACCGCAGCTGGGAGGAGTTCTGCGAGGCTATTGGCCTGGAAGCTCTCGTCGACGACGCGAGATTCAACTCCCCCGAGGCAAGGAAGGAGAACAACGCGGCTCTGGTGGCCATCCTTGACGAGAAATTCCTCGGCAAAACCCAGAGCGAATGGATCGAGATCCTGGACAAGTATCACTTCCCCTGGGCGCCGGTGAGGAATTTCACCGAACTGGCCAACGACCCGCAGGTCCTTGAGAACGACTACCTGGTGACCATAGACGACCCGGAGGCGGGCAAGGTGCAGGTTGTGGGGCCTGCCCTTGACATGAGCAAGACGCCGGGCAAGGTAGGGAGCAAGGCTCCGGAACTGGGTCAACATACCGAGGAGATCCTTCTGGAAGTGGGCTATACGTGGGAGCAGATAATAGCGATGAAGGACCAGGGTGCCATCCTCTAGGGGTTGGCACGGAAAGGAAAGGAGAGCGCATACATGAGCGGACCGCTGGAGGGTATTCGGGTCGTCGACTTCACCATACAGGCATTCGGCCCGCGTGTCTCAGAGTACCTCGCCGAAATGGGGGCGGATGTAATCAAGATAGAAAGCCCCAAGGGCGGCGAGCCTTTGCGAGGAGTGGACGTGCTGCGCGGCGTGCCGACGAACGGCTTCAACTCGTACTTCGACCAGATACAACGCGGCAAGAAAAGCGTGACGCTCGACCTTCACTTCGAGAGTGCACGCCAGGCGATGTACAAGCTGGTGGAGAGGGCGGACATCTTCGTCACCAATCTGCGGATGAGGGGTCTGGAGCGGTTGGGCGTGGACTATGAGACCCTGTCGCGCATGAATCCGCGGCTCGTCTATGCGTTGGGCACCGGATGGGGCATGAAGGGGCCGGGACGGGACCGCGGTGGGTTCGAGGTGACCGGAGCTGCCGGGTCCGGGGTCCTGACCAACTTCGCCGAGCGAGGGGCTCGCCCTCCGCTGTGGCCGCCGGCATTGGGGGACTACATAGCAGCGACATACCTCGCCTACGGAGTCATGCTGGCCATGTACCACCGCGAAAGGAGCGGCAAGGGGCAACTGGTGCATACCTCCCTTCTCGCCGCCTTCATGAAGGTGGCGTCCTGCTGCGTGGATGCATCTGTTTATGCCAATCAGGACATGTACGGCCTGTCACACGGGGAAGATGGAGGCCTGTACAACATCTATGAGACCAAGGACAACAGGTTCATCCAGATAGCGGTGATGCACGACGACGCGAGTTGGACGGAGTTCTGCGAGGCGGTCGGCATTGAGCACCTCAAGGACGACCCGCGCTTCGGCCCCTATGAGGCGAGGCGGGAGAACAGTACAGCCCTGGTGTCAATACTGGACGAGCTGTTTCTGACCAGGACCCAGAGCGAATGGATCGAGATCCTCGACAGGTACAACTTTCCCTGGTCGCCAGTGAGGCTGTACACGGAGCTGCCCTCCGACCCTCAGGTGATAGCGAATGACTATCTGGTGACTGTTGACTACCCTGGCGTCGGGAAGGCGAAGGTGGTGGGGGTCAATATCGACCTCAGCGAGACGCCGGGCATGGTGCGAGAGCAGGCGCCGGAGCTGGGCCAGCATACCGAGGAGGTACTTCTCGACCTGGGGTATGACTGGGATAGTATCATTGCCATGAAGGAGGAAGGGGCGATACTGTAGTCGCCGCTGCCGCCGGGCAGCGGCGGGGCCTACCTGCGGAAGAGCTTGAAGAAGCGGTCTTCGTATTCGGGGAAGAGGTCCCACCTGTCCAGCTCCTTCTTCAGTTCCGATGGCTCACGCTCCCCATTTGCCACCTGCTGAAACAGCAACTCGATTCGGTACCTTGCGTCCCTGGTGATGCCGGCTTCGTCCACGTCCAGGAGGCCCCTGCTTCGCAGCTCCGCCAGGTTGTTCCTCAGCGACCCCTCGGTCAACTCGCTGATGAACTTGAGCAAGGACACGTCCCACAGCTCGTCGACACCCTGGATGATGGCGGCGAGTCTGTTGCCTTCCCGGTCTATTCTGTCGTTCAATCTGCCGGCCACCACGGCCAGGCCGTCCGATACTATGCTCGTCTCCTTCGGCTCGTTCTTGTAGGTGTAGAGGAGCCCCGGCGCGTGGGGCCCGTACTCGTGCATCACCAGTTCGAGGTACTTCCTGGCGTTGTCGCCAAAGCCCTCAAGCCTTGTGAGATAGGAAGGGGTCACGATCTGCGGCCTGCGGGCGCTGACTTTGCCTTCCCTGATCACCGTCTCCCGCCCCTCCACCATCTCGGCGTACACCGGCCTGGTCAACAGGTAGTAGTCGACGTTGGTGGTGCCGAAGGTAGCCAGCGATTGGCTCGGCAGTCTCAGCACCGCGGTGTTCTGCATGGCATAGCGTATCTGTTCGTCCCCGACTTCCACTATCCCTCACCTCACTGCGCCAGTGAATAGACGATCCCAGGTTTCAACTGCAAGTACCATTTTAGTTGGGGACAGCCTGGGCTGCAAGACGGAGCGCTTCGTCGGTCCCATAGCCAGAGCGGCGCGCGGCGCGGTTCGTTGAAAAGCCCACCCCTCGATGCCATAATGAGCGGGATGAACCGTCCGCAGAGGACAGGAATCGCCAACCTGCCGCTTCACGGCGGCAAGGCACCTCGCTGGCTGTTTCAGCGCATGGTCAAGCTCAGCCGGGAGATCGGTCTGGCCATAGTCCTGGAGTACGGGCCAGAGGAGATGCTGCGCCGTATGGCCGACCCCTTCTGGTTTCAGGCCCTTGGCTGTGTCGTCGGCTTCGACTGGCACAGCAGTGGGGTCACCACCACGCTGTGCGGGGCGCTCAAGGAAGGCCTGAGAGGAATGGAGAAGGATGTCGGCCTGTTCATTGCCGGTGGGAAGGGGCGAACGTCAAGGCGGACCCCCGAGGAGATCTCAGGGTTCGAGCCGCTGCTCTCCGTCGACCCTGGCCGGCTGGTCTATGCCAGCAAGATGGCGGCCAAGGTGGACAACGCCGCCCTGCAGGACGGCTACCAGCTCTATCACCACGTTTTTCTGTTCACCGCCAGCGGGTCGTGGGCGGTCGTGCAGCAGGGAATGAACGAAGACACTCGCTACGCCCGCAGGTACCACTGGCTCGGCGAGAAGTTGGAGGACTTCACCTGTGAGCCTCACAGCGCCATCTGCTCCGACGGCATGGGGGAAGCGCTGAACCTCGTCGCCGTGGAGAGCGGCGCGGCGCGCGGCACCATTACTCAACTCACCTCGGAGGAGAAGCCGGAGAAGCTGTTGGGTGAGCTGAACCGGATGAAGACCCTGAACATGCCGGCGCGGCACTACCTCACTGCCGAGGACATCCATCCCCAGTATCTTCGCAAGGGGTTGTTCCTTGCCCACGAGAGACAGCCGCAGAGTTTCGAGCAACTGCTCGGGTTGGAGCGAGTTGGAGCGAGGACCATCCGCGCGCTGAGCCTCATCTCGGAGATGGTCTATGGAGTGGCCCCCAGCTTTCGCGACCCGGCCCGCTACAGCTTCGCCCACGGTGGCAAGGACGGACATCCGTTCCCGGTGTACCGTGAGACCTATGACAGAAGCATCGCCTTTCTTGCCCATGCGGTGCGGCGGGCAAAGCTGGACGACAGGGAGAAGCTGGAGGCGTTGCGGCGGCTGAGCCTAGCCCAAGGAGCGCCAGAAGCCCTTTAGCCTTCTCTTCACCTCCTCCACCGACCTCCTGGTGTCCTCAACGGAGCCGTCCCTTCTGAACCTCTCAGGGACGGGCTCGGGGTCGGGCACAGCCAGTTGGATGCCAGCCAGTCCGCAGATGAGAGAGAGCCAGGCGTGGGGCAGGGCCCTGCCGTTGTAGCCCGAGGCGAGCAGGTCGATTACCTTGCCCTGACACAGTTGGGCCGAAAGCTGGGCCACCCTTTCGCCGATCATGCGAAACCCTTGAATGGTGAGGCCCAGGTTGGTCAGTCCGTCGCCGAAGTAGGGGTCTGAGCCGCCGTTTCTAATAACGATCTGGGGCCTGAATTCCGCAGCCACCGGCTCGACGATCTCGTCGAAGACCAGTTGATAGGAGTCGTAGCCGGCAAAAACCGGCAGGGGCACATTGATGGTGTGGCCCTTGCCTTCGCCCTGGCCGGTTTGATAGGCGAACCCGGTGCTGGGGTACAGCGTGACCGGGTCCTGGTGCAGGTCGATGAGCAGGACCTTCGAGCTGTCGTAGAAGTACGCGCTGGTGCCGTTGCCGGCGTGGGCATCGGTGTCCAGGATGAGAATCCTCTCCAGGCCGTAGTCCTGTATCAGGTGCAGGGCGCAGAAGGCCACGTCGTTATAGATGCAGAACCCTTCCCCGTAGTCTCTCTGCGCATGGTGCAGGCCGCCGCCTATGGATACTACCTTGGCGAACTGCCCGCCTTGCACCAGATGGCAGGCCAGCTTCGCCTGCCCTACGACGAGCCTGGCGGCCTCGTCGACGTTCCCTGGCTTCCCGCTGGGAGTGTTGTCGGGGGAGTGAAAGCGAGAGAATGGACCGCCCAGGTCGAGTCCGAGACAGGCGGCTCTGAAGTACTTCTCGGTGAAGTTTATATAGTCCGGGTCGCAAATCAGCGTCAGATCGTCATCAGAGGCCCACTCTGCCTGGAGAATCCTGTAGTTGTCGTCCTCCGGAAGGTGCTCTCTGAGGAAGTGGACGAACGCCTCGTAGCGGTCGGCGCGGAAGGCATGACCCGGCCCAAAGTCGTACTGCTTGATTTCCTCTCGGTAGAGAATGCCGATCGTCATGCCGTTTCCTCACCACGTGACTCAAGGATGTGGCGACACGTATCCAGTGTCCAGCCAGAGTATACCACGTTCGCCGTTGTCACTCACAGGGGTGAGCTGCTGACGGGCCATGGCCGCGTCAGGTCGTAGGAGGTGATGGGCATTCTGCCTTGACAGCTTCCAGGCGGGAGAGTAGGCTTTTCAGGTGTATGCGCGGATTGGCTAGGCTGGAGGCCGTGTCCTCAGTCTGGCCCTTCCATCTTGCTTGAGTATGTTTCACACAAGGCTTTGTGACCTGCTTGGGATCAAGTACCCTATCATTCAGGGTGCTCTGGGCGGCATCGGCAACGGGCCGCAGCTCGCGGCGTCTGTCTCCAATGCTGGCGGTCTGGGGGTTCTGGCATCTTACGGTCTGAGCGACAGCCGGCTGCGCCAGGAGATCAATGAGACGCGGGCTCTGACCGAGAAACCCTTCGCTCTCAATATCTATGCAGCGAGGACGGCCTTCGTGAGCCGGGTGGCGCGGCTGGCAGTGCAAGAGGGAGTCACCATAGTCACCACAGGGCGAGGAGACCCACGTCAGCCGATCGTGGCGCTGTTGAAGGAGCATGGGATTACGGTTATGCCGGTGGTTGCCGCGGTGAGGCATGCAGTGAGAATGGAGGAAGAGGGGGCCGATGCGGTGATAGCGTCGGGTATGGAGGCTGGGGGACATGTGGGAGCCGTTTGCAGTCTGCCCTTGATCCCCCAGGTCGTGAGTGCGGTCAGCATTCCGGTGGTGGCCGCGGGTGGTATAGCGGACGGACGCGGCTTCGTTGCCGCTCTGGCGCTGGGCGCATGCGGGATTCAAATGGGGACTCGCTTCGTCGCGGCGACCGAGAGCGGAGCCAGCGCTGAGCAGAAACAGAGAATCATCGACGCGTCGGAGGAGGATACTGTAGCCACGCCTATCTTCACCGGCAGGAACGTTCGGGTCATCAAGAGTCCCGGCGTCGAGGAGTGGGTGAAGCGGCAGAAGGAAGGGGCAAGCGAGAAGGAGCTTGCGGCCCTGGCTGGCAGGGTCAGAAGGGGACGCAGGGATGGGTCGGAGACCAGCGCAACCGCCGGACAGATCTGCGGGATGATAAGGGAAATCGAGAACGCGGGGGACATAGTCGCCAGGTTGGTGGAGGAAGCGGCTGCGATCTGTCGGGGCCTGGGCCTGCTGGTGACTGCTGAGTAGGCCGAGAGGGGGCGGTGCCTGCCGACGCGGGTCTCAGGCGCAGTCCAGCTTGACACGACGCGTAAGTTGTGGTAGACTTCCTCTCTGGTTGGAGGTTTGCAAGTCCGACCCCAAGCGGCAATTGACGAAATTCCCCCTGGGCCATGGATGACCAACCGGCAACCAAAGTACCAAAGGAAAGGAGGTTATCCGTGGACTACGTCGACAAGACGCTCCAGTGTGTGGAGTGTGGCGGGAGTTTCGTCTTCAGTGCCGACGAGCAGGAGTTGTTCGCCAGCAGAGGCTTCACCAATGAGCCCAAGCGGTGTCCGCAGTGCCGTGGAGCCAGGAGACAGCGGCGCGGTGATGGCGACGGCTATGGGTATCAGCGCCGGCAGATGTACGACGCTGTCTGTGCCGCGTGTGGCCAGGACTGCCAGGTACCGTTCGAGCCCCGTCAGGGCCGCCCGGTTTACTGCAGTGACTGCTAC
>CAYTKL010000011.1:0-22785 GCA_964438305.1 uncultured Dehalococcoidales bacterium
GGACCCCGGCAATGGGGCCTGTCACGAAGACAAGGATGCTGTCCGGGTCGAAAGGCGCCGCGCCTTGGGGCACTTCGTCCCAGTATATCTTTGCCGCTATGCCCCTTCCCCCGAGGAAGAGGTCTGCATAGAGAGCGGTTGGGACTGTGCTGACATCCCCGCTTGAAAGGTCCACGCGTAGAATGCTACCGGCGTACCCCGCTCGTTCAGACATTCCCCCTCCGTACCCAGGTACATGGCAGAGGCCAGAAAGAGCAAGGGGCAGGCTATGTTCGGCCTGCCCCTCAATCGGAATCGCGGTTTACTTCTTCTTTGGCATGAAGGCACTGAGCATGTCCAGAGGAATGGGGAATACCAGCGTTTGCGTCTTCTCTGTGGCAATCTCAGTGAGAGTCTGCAAATAGCGCAGTTGCAGCGTTGTCGGCTCAGCGCCGATGACCGCGCCTGCCTGAGCCAGCTTCTCCGAGGCCTGTAGCTCACCCTCGGCGTGGATGATCTTGGCTCGCCTCTCCCGTTCCGCCTCAGCCTGGGCCGCCATGGCCCGCTGCATTGTCGAGGGAAGCTCCACGTCTTTGACCTCGACCACGCTCACCTTGATCCCCCACGGCTCCGTCTGGTCATCGATGATCTGCTGAAGCTGCGCGTTGATCTTGTCGCGGTGCGCCAGCAGCTCGTCAAGCTCCGACTGGCCGAGCACGCTTCTCAGCGTGGTCTGGGCAATCTGATAGGTGGCCAGCCTGTAGTCATAGACCTCGATCACTGCCTGCTCCGGGTGCATCACCCTGAAGTAGACCACCGCATTCACCTTGAGGGTGACGTTGTCCCTGGTGATCGCCTCCTGCGAGGGGACATCCATGGTCACAACGCGCGTGTCCACCTTACGCATGCGGTCGATGAAGGGTATAATGAAGCGCAGCCCGGGCTTCCTTGTGCTCTGCAGTCGCCCCAACCGAAACACAACGCCCGCCTCGTACTGGTAGACGACCTTTATCGCAGACGTGAGCAGGAAAAGCACCAGTATGGCTATTACGACATAGACAATGATATCGCCCATATTTATCCTCCTTCCGGCTTATTCCTCGTTACCCGGAGTCTCAATCCTTCCACCTTGGTTATCAGCACCTCCTCTCCCGGCTCGACCCTACCCTCGTCCAGCGTCGCCTCCCACAGTTCGCCATGAACGAACACCCGGCCCTTCGGGTCAAGTGGTGTTCTTGCCACCCCCACCATACCCACCATTGCATCTCGCCCTGTCTGCTGCCGTGTTCGATGAGTGCGCAGGACCGACGCGATGACGAAGATGAAGAAGGCGGTGACAACGATGACTACCGCGGCGATGAGACCGGGGTTGATGCCAAACAGCGGATCGGTCATCAAGATCATCGAGCCTATGGTCAACGAAGCTATACCTCCCAAACTCAACAGCCCGTTCGTTGCAGTGAACAGCTCAGCAATGAAGAGCGCGAAGGCGAGCAGTATCAGTATTATACCAACATAGTTCACGGGAAGCATCCCAAGAGCGTAGAAAGCGAGCAGAAGGCAGATGGCCCCGACGACCCCGGGGAAAATGGCTCCCGGATTGAACAGCTCCAGCAGTATCCCGAGCATCCCGATGCTCAGGAGGATGTAGGCTATGTTGGGGTCGCTGATGGTGAAGAGGAAGCGCTCCAGTGCCCCCATGTCAACGTAATTCACGCTCGCACCCTCGGTCTCGAGGGTGACAACCTCGCCACCCAGCAGCGTCACCTCCCACCCATCGATCTGGGCCAGCAGGTCGCCCATGTCGTCGGCAACGATATCGATGACCCCGAGCTCCAGAGCCTCCGAAGCTGCGCTTGACCTGCTCTCGCGCACCGCTTCCTCACCCCAGTCAGCGTTTCGTCCCCGTGTCTCGGCAATGCTCCTGATGTAGGCTACGGCGTCGTTCACCACCTTCTCCGCCATGGTCTCATCCATGCCATCCTCGCCGATGGCAACGGGATGAGCAGCGCCGATTTCCGTTGCCGGCGCCATGACAGCAACGTGCGCCGCCATGGTGATGAAGGCCCCTGCTGAAGCCGCCCTAGCCCCCGTCGGTATGTACACCGCCACCGGGACATCGGCCTCCAGTATGCTCTGCACGATATCGCGCATGGCGGTGTCCAGCCCACCGGGCGTATCCATCTCAATGATGCACGCGACGGCCCCGTCCTGCTCAGCAACCCTGATCCCTCGGTCTACGTAGCCCGAAAGCACCGGGGTGATAGCCCCTTTCACCCGCAGGACGTCGACATGCGAACTCTGTGCGCTCGCCTCTCCCGACAGAAGGAGCACCAACAGTCCAAGTGCTACAACCAGAAGCCACAGTCTTCTCATAGCGAATGCCACCGACGCGTATACAGGCAGATTATAGTTGCGTCAAGCCGGTTTTACAAACGAGCGCCTTCGGAGAGCACTGCCCAGCGTTGAAGGGTAGGGGTAATTGATGTAGAATAGCCTCAGCTTCGCGAGGCTCGACAAAGATGAAAGTGTTCAAGTGCAAGGGGATGACGGACCTGCTTCCCGGCGATATGGTCAAGTTCCGACATATCGAGGAGGTGTTCCGAAGCTCGTGCCTGAAACGGGGCTATGGGGAGATAAGAACCCCAACCCTGGAGTACCTCCACCTGTTCACCGCCAGCGGAACGCTGACGCCGGCCATGCTTGGCAGGGTCTATTCCTTCCTTGATTGGGATGGGTGGAGCGGGGAGAGGGTGGTGCTGCGACCCGATGGCACTATCCCCGTTGCCAGGCTCTATCTGGAGAACCTGGAGAGCGCTGCCATAACGAAGCTTTTCTACGTGGAGAACAGCTTCACCTTCGAGGAGACGGGAACGGAACGCAGGGAAAGGTGGCAATGCGGCGCTGAGCTGATCGGCAGCAGCCGGCCGCTGGCTGACGTTGAGCTGTTGCTTCTTGCCACAGAGGTGCTCACCACGCTAGGCGTAGGCCCACTGATGGTGAGCTTGTCTCACGCTGGCCTGATCAAGGCGCTTCTCGCCGAACTGGGGCTGGGGGCGGCGGAACAGACCGAGGTATTCGACCGGGTCCTGGAAGGGGACATCGGGGCGCTGGGCGAGATAAAGACGAGGAAGGCTGAGCTGTCCAGAGCGCTTGCCCTCCTGCTGGGTGTTAAGGGCGACTCACCCGGCTACCTGGAGAATGTGAGAGCGCTCCTGGGCAAGTACCGGCCCAAATTCAGCACCAGCCTGGACGACCTGACACGCATCACTGAACTGCTCAGCGCCATGGACTGCAGCTACGAGATCGACGTCACCTCGGGGAGGGGCTTCGAGTACTACACCGGACTGATGTTCCAGTTCTATGCCGGCGGCCAGAGAGTGGGTGGAGGGGGAAGGTACGACGACCTGATTCCGCTGGTGGGTGGCCCGGCCGTCCCGGCGTCAGGGTTTGCCCTGTATGTGAACCGGTTGATGGCCCTGCTGAAGATGGAGCCGGTCTCCGAACGGGGAGTCCTGGTCAGGCCGGCGAGCACCGATGTGAGTGACTTGAAGGCTGCTCTGGAGATCGCCGGCCGGCTGCGTGACGCCGGGCGCGTCGCGGAACTGGACCTGGGCAAGGCGACCCCTCCCGGTTGTCGATGGCTTCTATCCATGGCCAAGGACGGCGCATTGAGTCTGGTGGACCAGGCAACGGGCAAGAAGAGCAAGGCCGTCTCCGAAGCCGATATGGTCAAGGTCATGGAGGAATCCAAGTGAAGCTGGCACTTCCCAAGGGACGGTTGCTCAAGCAGACAGCGTCCTTGCTGGAGGAAGCGGGGCTGGGTCTCTCCGGATACGACGAGAAGTCGCGCTCCTACCGGCCCAAGTCATCCAGATTCCCCGACCTGTTCCCCAAGGTATTTCAGGAGAAGGACATACCGATACAGGTGGCCATAGGCAACTACGACCTGGGGGTGTGCGGTCTCGATTGGGTACAGGAGTTGCTGGCCAAGTATCCCAGCGGCGACCTGGTCAAGGTCGGTGAGTTGGGCTATGGCAGGAACGACCTGTACGTAGTTGCCAGCGGACGCGCGGGGATATCGTCCGTTGCCGACATCAACAATGGCTACGAATGCGTGCGTATTGTCAGTGAGTATCAGAACCTGGCCGAGTCCTTCGCCCTGAGCCAGAGGTTGAGGAGATTCAGCGTTCTACCGGTCTGGGGAGCTGCCGAAGTGTACCCGCCAGAAGGCGCTGATCTGGCGATAATCGCTGCCAGCTCAGCGAGCAGCTTCGCCACGTACGACCTGCTGCCGTTGGCGACGATTCTATCATCGGGTGCCGTTCTTGTGGCCAACCGGCACAGCCTGGCCAAAGCCAATATGAGCCGGCTCCTTGCTCACCTGCGCACCCAGGACACAAGGACGGTGGGGCAGGAGCTAATGCCCTTCATTGTGAGCGGAAAGAGCAAGAGACCACGCCAGCAGGACAGCGCGCTCCGGCTTGCCCTTCCCGACGGACACCAGCAGCGCCACACCATGCGGCTTCTGGAGGAGGCCGGCATCGATTTTGGCGACTACCGTGAACCACTGAAGACCCGCCGCCCCACTATAGGGATTGACGGCGTCACCGTGAAGGTGATCAGGCCTCAAGATATGCCGCTCCAGGTAGCCAACGAGAATTTCGACCTGGCAATCACCGGCGAAGACTGGCTCCGCGACCATCTCTACCGGTTTCCGTCCAGTCCAGTAGAGAAGCTGCTGAACCTGCGTATTGGGCGGGTGACCATTGTCGCCGTCGTCAGCGAAGCTCTGCCCATCTCCGGTGACGGTCAACTGAGGGACCAGCTAGGCAAGCTGGCCCGGAAGATTCGGATAGCTTCGGAATACGTCAACATCGCCGACAGGTATGCACGGGACAAGCACCTGGAGGGCTACAGGATCATTCCTACCTGGGGAGCGACCGAGGCGTTTCTGCCCGAAGACGCGGATGTGCTTATCGAGAATACGGAGACCGGGAAGACACTGAGAACAAACGAACTCAGGGTGATCGATACTCTCTTCGAGTCTTCGGCGTGCCTCATCAGCAACAGAAACGCCGTGTCCGACCCCGCGAAGAGGGACAGGCTGGACCACATCGTCGGGATTCTGGAACAAACAGCCGGAGGAGGCTGAGCGGCGCGGCCTTCACCGGTGGCCGCCACTCGTGGACCATGGGGGCGGGCCGTGCCAGGCACCGTTCGCCGCAAAGCCCTGGCCGGGCCTGCGGCGGGTCCAGTCAGAAGCAGAGGGCGAACCGCAAGAGTCCATTGTGCTGGTGGAGGATCGAGGTTAGGAGATGCCACCGCTTGGTCTGCATCTGGCAGTCGTCAAGGAAGCAGCGGCGCAGCTTCAGCACCCCATCGTAGACCGCTGTATGGGGGGGTACGCTATTGGCGCCACTTTGCCTGATATTCAGATTGTGACCAGCCTTCGCCGCGAGGAGACCCACTTCTTCGACCTTGATAGTGAGGAATACCACAGTGGCACAGAGCGCATCTTCGAGGTCCATCCTGAGCTTGCCGATGCGGCCGGGCTGGACGATGAAGTCAAGTCTCTCGTCGCGGGGTATCTCTCCCATCTCATCACCGACGAGATATGGATACGGGATGTCTACAGGCCGCTGTTCGGCAAATCCTCCCTTCTGGGGGAAAACGCGATGGCCAATATGATGGACAAGCTGGTCCAGTACGAGCTCGACCGTCGAGAGCGAGAGGACAGGACGGCCATGGAGGCGATTCGTGCTACTGTGCGTGACTGGGAGCCTATCGACCCGCTCGGCCTCGTCGACAGGCATGTGATGACTCAGTGGCGGGACTTCGTGTGTTCGGCGGCGATTCGGGAGCCGAACCTGGCCCTTTTCCCTCTCTTCGCCCGACGATATCTCCTTCACCGCATGAATGTCGACGAGACGCAACTGGACGAGTTCTTCTCCTCAATGGACGACAGCCTTGAGTGGATTGTCCAGTACGTCACCCCGGAGAGACTCGTCGCGTTCAGAGAGAAGGCGATAGCACAATCGGTGGCGCTGGCCAGGGAGTATCTGGGTGAGAATCATTAGAGATATCGACGAGGCAAAGGCGGCGCTGCGGCGGTCCTCGCTTGAGCCAGCCACAATCCCGCCAGGGATGCGTCAGAGGATAAGGGACGTTTTCGGGAAGGACCTGACCCCTGACGAGGCGGTCGCGCGGATTGTGACCGATGTGCGCGAGAAGGGAGATGCCGCCCTTCTCGACTACATACGCAGGGTCGATGGGGTGGAACCGGAGTCCCTGGAGGTGGGCGGCGCGGAACGCAGGCAAGCCCACGAGGAAGTCGACGGCGAGCTTGCCTCCGCTCTTCGCACCGCCGCCGAGCAGGTTCGCTCCTTCCACCAGCAGCAGATGAGCCACGGCTTCCAGGAGTTCAGCCAGGGTGGCCTGGGGCAGGTGGTGCGTCCCATAGAGCGAGTCGGCATCTACGTGCCCGGAGGCACGGCAGCCTATCCATCGACCGTGCTGATGACCGCCGTCCCCGCCAGGGTGGCCGGGGTCGCGGAGGTCATCATTGCCACACCACCGAAGGAAGGCGGCCGGGTTCCACCGTCCACGCTGGTGGCGGCGGACATCGCCCAGGTGGACCGGGTGTTCAGAATGGGGGGTGCCCAGGCCATAGCCGCTCTCGCCTACGGCACCGAGTCCGTCCCCAAGGTCGACAAGGTGTGCGGGCCAGGGGGGCTCTTCGTCATTCTGGCGAAAAGGATGGTCTACGGGACGGTGGATATCGACGGCCTGCCCGGGCCGACCGAGACGGTGATTGTGGCGGATGAAACGGCAAGTCCGGCTCTGTGTGCCGCCGACCTTCTGGCGCAAGCCGAGCATGATGTTCTCGCCTCCGCTGTCATGGTCACCACCTCGTCCGCGCTGGCTGAAGAGACAAGCGACGAAGTGGAGCGACAACTCAAAGAGATAGAGAGAGCCGAGATTGCCCGACAGTCGATCGAGCGACAGGGCATCATAATCGTGGTCGACGGCATCGACCAGGCACTGGAGCTGGCGAATCTCTACGCCCCGGAGCACCTTTCCCTGATGGTGCGTGACGCCCCATCCCTGGTGGAGAGAGTGCGCCATGCCGGGGGGATCTTCGTCGGGGAATCCACGCCTGAGACCCTGGGTGACTACGCCGCCGGGCCGAGCCACGTCATGCCTACGGGGGGCACAGCCCGCTTTCGCTCGCCCCTCGGAGTCGCCGATTTCCTCAAGCTCACCAGCGTGGTTGCCTCGAGCAGCGCGGACCTGAAGCGACTCGGGCCGATAGCCTCGACCATCGCCAGGGCCGAAGGGTTCACCGCTCACGCACGGGCGGTGGAGATGCGACTCGACAAGGGAAGGAGAACGGAGTGATGGGCTCCTCTGACCGGAGCATTGAGAAGATGATCAGGGGCGACTTGCTGCGCCTGGCCGCCTACCAGCCAATCGTACCCCTCGACGTGCTCAGCGAGGAAGCCGGCATCCCCATAGAGGGAGTGATGAAGCTGGACGGGAACGAGAACCCCTACGGCTGTTCGCCACGGGTGAGGACCGCCCTCTCCGCCTACCCGTTCTACAATATCTACCCCGACCCGGAGCAGCGAGAGGTGCGCCACACCCTGGAAGGGTACGTTGGCGTCGGTGCGGAGCATATCCTGGCCGGCGCCGGCAGCGATGAGCTCATCGACCTGGTGTTGCGTCTCTTCCTCAACCCCGGGGAACGGGTGCTCAACTGCGTCCCTACCTTCGGCATGTACTCCTTCTGCACCGAAGTATGCGGGGGAGAGGTGGTCGACGTGCCCCGTGACGAGGGCTACGGCGTCGACGTCGCCGGAGTCAAAGCCGCTATCGACGCAAGAGCGAAGGTGGTATTCATCGCATCGCCAAACAACCCGACGGGAAACATCACTGCGGAGAGCGACATCCTCGAACTGGTGGAGACAGGCATCGTCGTGGTGGTCGATGAGGCATATCACGAGTTCAGCGGGGTTACCGTTGCGCCCCTGGTCCCGCAGTACCAGAACCTGATTGTCCTGCGCAGCCTGAGCAAGTGGGCCGGCCTTGCCGGTCTGCGAATCGGCTACGGGATATTCCCCAGCATAGTGGTTGACCATCTCCTGAAAATCAAACAACCGTACAACGTGAACGCGGCAGCTCAGGTTGCGGTTCAGGAGTCTTTCGCCGACATAGACTATCTAAAGGACACGGTGAGAGCCATCGTCGCCGAGAGGGAGCGCCTTCTGGCCAGGCTACGGGATATCGACTTCCTCGAGCCGCGACCGTCCGCGGCCAATTTTATCTACTGCGCCGTGCTCGACGGGGACGCGCGCACCATACACCAGGAGTTGCAGAAGAAGGGCATCTTCATTCGCTACTTCGACACGCCCCTGTTGAAGAACTCGCTTCGCATCAGCGTGGGCAAGCCGGAGCATACTGACGCTCTCATGGAAGCGCTGCAGGAGATAGGAGGAAAAGGCAGTGGGTAAACGAACGGCCACCGTCACCCGCGAGACCAGCGAGACCAAGATAGCCATCGAGCTCGTCCTCGACGGCAGCGGCAGGTTCGACATCGCAACCGGCTCGAAGATGTTCGACCATCTGCTCACCCAGCTAGCCCCGCATGGTTTATTTGACATAAAGATTCAAGCCTCGGGATGGGACCAGCATCACGTGGTGGAGGACGTGGCCATATCACTGGGCAAGGCCCTCGGCCAGGCCCTTGGAGAGAAGAAGGGCATCAAGAGGATGGGGCATGCCGTGGTGCCCATGGATGAGGCGCTGGCGATGGTGGCGGTGGATATCGGCGGCAGGGGATACGCCGTGATTGACGTTCCTCTCAAGAGGAAGAAGATCGGCGATCTGGAAAGCGACCTGGTGCGTCATTTCCTGGAGAGCTTCGCCATCGAAGCGAAGATGAACCTCCATGCCAGGGTGCTCGCCGGCATCAACGAGCACCACAAGGCCGAGGCGGTTTTCAAGGCGCTGGGGCGGGCGCTGGATGCCGCCACCGGCATAGACCAGCGCATTGCCGGTCAGACCCCGAGCACCAAGGGGGTTATAGAATAGACGGTACTGAGGCCGGCCTCTCGCCTGGCCCCAAACGACCGGCTCGACCGTCCGTTATCACGCTCCGCTAGGGTTTCCACACCTCCCACACCCTGCCCACCAGAGCCGGTCCTGGTTTGAGCGTAACGTCCCCAGGCTGCCAGCCCGATGGCGTGACCTCACCCGTAGCCTTCACATGCTGGAACGCCTTGATCTGTCGGAGCAACTCAACCGGATTTCGCCCCACCTCCGGCGTGAGCACTTCCATCGCACGGATGACGAAATCCGGGTCAATGATGAAGCGGCCCCTTATGTCCACTCCGGCAGCCTCGTCATATACCCCGTAGATGGCACCAATCTTGCCGCCAGCATCCGACAGCATGGGAAACGGCACACCACCGTCGACCATCTTCGACAGCTCGTGTTCCTGCCACATCTTGTGGATGAAGCGGCTGTCGGTGCTCATCGCCAGTACTTCGACCCCCAACTGCTTGAACTCTCCGTACAGGGCGGCGACCGCCGCCAGTTCCGTCGGTCAGACAAAGGTGAAGTCCCCGGGATAGAAACAGATGACTATCCACTTCCCTTTGTAGTCGGAGAGCTTGACTGGTTTGAAGCCCGCATCCGCCACAAAGGCAGTGGCCTCGAAATCGATTGCCTCGCCTCCAACCCGTGCTACCATCTTTCTGACCCCCTCTACAGGTGCGGTTCTTTCTCCCGGGGCAGCTTCCGCCGCAGGCAAGAGCGGCCCTTTTGCTGGTTGGACACAGCCATCCTTGAGCTCTGCCATGTTCACCTCCTTCGGTCAACTGTAGGCTTCATTCGCACAGGTCTCGTCAGAAGCACAGCCCGCCGCCAGTTCCGCCACCGGCGAGTGGCGCAAGCTTACGTCAAGCTCAATTGGATGTCAAGGTGTGGGCCCGTCACGACCCAAGGGCGACAGCTATGACGGCCATTCCGTATCCGGAAGACCGAGTGCCGGAGAGGCAGCTGGCACAGGAAACGTCAGCCACTCACTGCGTCATAACGGTGTCTTCGTGCTCATAGGCCGGACAGCAGCAGCACAGGATGACCAGGTCTGACTTGCCGGTATTGGTGGCATTGTGCCTCTGACCCGGCAGGATGGCGATGCCGTCGCCGGGGCCGATTTCCCTCTCCTCGCCGTTAATTCTCATCAGTCCTTTGCCCTCGAGGACGTAGTATATCTCCTCGGCGACGGGGTGGAAGTGCTCCTCGGTGATTTGCCCCGGAGCGACCCTGGCCTCGGCCAGGCTCTGGTTCCTGATGGAGGAGTTCCTTGGAGCAAGGATCTCCCGTATCTCCGACCCGTCCTTGGTTGTGAAGGCCTCAACCCCGTTCCTGTTTACTACCTCCATCATCCAGCTCCCTTCCCACGATGCGGCGATAGGCCTCGCGGTATCTCTTCGTCGTCTGCTCGATGACCTCAGGCGTCGGCACAGGCGCCGGCGGCTGCTTGTCCCATCCCGTGGACACCGACCAATCGCGTACCGGCTGCTTGTCGAAGCTGGGCTGCGAACGGCCTGGCTGGTACAGGCTTGCTTCCCAGAAGCGGCTCGAGTCCGGCGTCAGCAGTTCGTCGATAAGTATCAGTTCGCCATCGACAAGCCCGAACTCCATCTTGGTGTCGGCGATGATAATGCCCCGCGCCAGCGCATAGTCGTGCCCATAGCGGTACAGCGCGATGCACTTCTCGATCAACTCGTCGGTTCGCGCCTCCCCCAGGATCGTCTTCACCTCGTCGATGGTCATCGGCTCGTCATGCCCCGCCTCCGCCTTGGTTGTCGGGGTGAAGATCGGCTCCGGCAGCTTCTCGCTCTCCACCAGGCCTTTGGGCAGAGAGATGCCGCATATGCTCCCGCTCTTGCCGTACTCCTCCCACGCCGAGCCCGAGATGTAGCCGCGCACCACGCACTCGATGTCGATGCGGTCGGCCTTACGCACCACCATGGAGCGCCGCGCCAGGAAGGGATGGCGCTCGTCCTTCTCCGCCACCTCGATGAAGTGGTTGGGGACGATGTCGGCTGTCTTCTCAAACCAGAAGGCGGACATCAGGTTCAGCACCACCCCTTTGTCGGGGATGCCGCACGGGAGCACCACGTCGTAGACCGAGATGCGGTCCGTGGCCACTATGAGCAGGCGGTCACCCCCCAGGTCATAGCCGTCCCGCACCTTTCCGCGAAAGGACTGATTGGGCAGATTGGTTTCGACAACTGTCTCCATAGTCCCCTTCCTTGCTGAGTTTATGGAATCTGCGATGCCAGCCGGCTCGGCCTCCGCCTATCCGAGCCCGAGCCGCTCAAAAACGGCGTCGACGTGGCGGATGTAGTGGTTGTAGTCGAAGATGCCTTCTAGTTCAGCGCGCGACAGGTGCTCGGTCACCTCGGGGTCAGCGCTGAGCAACTCGAGGAAGTCGGCCCTCTCCCGCCACGCCTTCATCGCGTTGCGCTGCACCATGCGGTACGCCTGCTCCCGGGCAAGGCCCTTGTCGATGAGCGCCAGCATCACCCGCTGGGAGAAGACCAGCCCCCTGGTCAGGTCGAGGTTCTCCTTCATCCGCTCCGGGTAGACCTGGAGCCCGTTCATGATGTAGGTGAAGATGGAGAGGACGTAGTCCAGCACCAGACACGAGTCAGGCAGTATGATACGCTCGGTGGAGGAGTGACTGATGTCCCGCTCATGCCACAGGGCGATGTTCTCCATCGCCGTCACCGCGTGGCCGCGGACCAGTCGGGCCAGGCCGCAGACGCGCTCGCACAGCTCCGGGTTCCGCTTGTGGGGCATGGCTGAAGAGCCGGTCTGCCCCGCCTCGAAGGGCTCCTCCGCCTCCAGGACTTCGGTCCGCTGCAGGCCTCTGATCTCCAGGGCGAACTTCTCCAGGGAACTGGCGATGATGGCCAGCGTGGTCACCAACTGCGCGTGGCGGTCACGCTGGATTATCTGGGTGGATACGGGGGCCGGCTCAAGCCCCAGCTTCGAACAGGCGATTCTCTCCACCTCGGGGCTGAGGGTAGCGTAGGTGCCCACCGCGCCCGATATCTTGCCCACCGAGATCGCGTTCCTCGCCTCCCGGAGGCGGTGGGCGTTCCGCTTCATCTCCTCAAACCACAGAGCCAGCTTGAGGCCGAAGGTTATCGGCTCGGCGTGGACCCCGTGGGTGCGCCCCACCATGATGGTCTTCTTGTACTCCACCGCCCTCCGCTTGAGCACCTCGACCAGCTCATCGACATCACGCGCCAGGATGTCGCACGCTTCACGCAGTTGCAGGCTGAGGGCTGTGTCCCAGACGTCATTGGTGGTGAGGCCGAGGTGAATGAAGCGGCTCTCCTCCCCCAGGCTCTCGGCCACCGCACCGAGGAAGGCGGTCATGTCGTGATGGGTCTCCTTGAGGATCTCCTGCATTCGGCCAAGGTCGCAGCGGGCGCACTCGATCTTGGGCATGGCCTCCCGGGGAACGACCCCCAGCTCACACCAGGCATGGCACACGGCGATCTCGACCTGAAGCCAGCGGTCGAACTTGGTCTCGTCCGACCAGACCTTCTTCATCTCCGGCCTTGAGTATCTGTCTATCATCTCCCTGGCCTTCCTGTAATGGCGACTCTATGCCGTCTGGCGCCGTGCTAGTCTACCACACAAAGGAATCCTTGCCAAAGGGGGTGAGCAAGGGTGCAACATCCGACCCGTTCGCCCTGTCTCCCCAGGCGACTCGCCGTGGCAACAGCCCGTCGAAGGGCGAATCATCGATCAGGCCGCAACACCGCGCGTTGCTCACTGACGCGCACGGCAGGGGGAGCACCCAAAGCCGGCCTGCAACTAGGTGGCCTTGCTCGCTGCAGAGCGCTTGGGCCTTCGCGCAAGGAAGAGCGACGTCATCGAAAGGCCATACGCACAAAGGAAAACGATCATGCCAACGTAGTAGGTCCCTGACGCGTCGTAGACCGCACCCATGATGATTGGCCCGAGTCCGGAGCCCACAGCGGCGGCGGCGAGCACCCAGCCGAAGATGGTGGCAAAGGAGGACATGCCGAAGAGCTCGCCGGTCACCAGAGGCTCCAGCGTGAGCCATCCTCCCATGGCGAAACCGTAGACGAAGACGAACACCCACACCATGACCGTGGTATGCGTGAGCATAAGGATGATCAGGCCGACGATCTGCAGGCCGATGCAGAGAAGGCTGGCATATCTGGGAGTGAACCTGTCCCCTATGAAACCGAAGAATACCTTGCCCACGCCGCCAATCCCCCCGGTAAGACCCAGAGCTAACGAGGCGGCCGCCAGCGGTACCCCCATGTCCTTCAGGATATTGACCTCGTGTTGAAGCACGCCGGCCACCACTGTACCGGCGAAGAAGAAGGTGGCCAGCAACAACCAGAATCGCGGGGTGCGGAATGCCATGGACAGCGTCCAGTGTTCCTCATTGACATTGGAGCTTGCATCAGCATTGCCAGCTTCGGAGGCGCCAGCCTCCGCCAGCGCCGCATCACCCTCCGGGACCGTGGCCCCGTCAGGCAGCAGCCCCATGTCCTGAGGCCTGGTCCTCAGCACCAGCATTGTTGGGACTATCACCAGAACCGCGGTCATCGCCCCCAGAATCACGAAGGCCATCCGCCACCCGGTCCACATGATCAGATAGTGCGCCAGAGGAGCGATGAGAATGCCGCCCAGGGCCACGCCAGCCATGGTGATTCCCATGGCTACGCCCCTTCTCTTCTCGAACCAGTTGGCGATGGCAACGCCCACCGGCACAAACCCCGCGCCGCTCATCCCTATACCTACAATGAAGTAGAAGACATATAGCTGCCACACCGCCTGCGCGGCGCCGAGCAACATGAGCCCGGCCGCAGCGATGGCGCCGCCGAGGAGTATCAGCTTCTTGGGCCCCCATCTCTCGATCAACTTCCCCACCACCGGCCCGGTGAAGCCCACCACCAGCATGTAGAGCGAGGCCGCCCCGGAAATGAGCGTTGCGCCGGTCTGGAACTCGTCAAGCAGCGTGGGCAGGAATCTACTGAAGGCATAGAAGGCGGCTCCCGCGTGCAGCATGGTCACCAGCATGCCCACCACGACGATCCACCAGCCATAGAAGACCCTGCCCCTTTTCAGTGCCTGTGCCATACTGCCTCCTTGCTACGAAAAAGCTCCTTGACGGTTCCTCACGCGCTACTTACGCCGGCGCAACGGACCAGGGCGCCCCGGGCGATTTGAATCTCACGGCATTGTCTCCCCTGCGACTCGCCTCGAGATTTCCGCAAGCAGAAGCACCCAAAGCCGGCCAACAACTAAGTGGCCTTGCTCACCGCAGAGCGCTTGAACCTTCCGGCAAGCAGCAGTGATGTCATCGAAAGGCCATACGCACCAAGGAAGACGATCATGCCAACGAAGTAGCTCCCCGAGGCGTCGTAGACCGCCCCCATGATGATTGGCCCGAGACCGGAGCCCACAGCGGCGGCGGCGAGCACCCAGCCGAAGATGGTGGCAAATGAGGTCATCCCGAAGAGCTCGCCGGTCACAAGGGGCTCCAGGGTGAGCCATCCTCCCATGGCGAAACCATAGACAAAGACGAACACCCACACCATGACCGTGGAATGCGTCAGCATGAGGATGACCAGGCCAACGATTTGCAGGCCGATGCAGAGAAGGCTGGCATATCTGGGAGTGAACCTGTCCCCCACAAAACCGAAGAACACCTTGCCCACACCCCCGATCCCCCCGGTAAGGCCCAGAGCCAATGAGGCAGCCGCCAGCGGTACCGCCATCTCCTTCAGGATATTGACCTCGTGTTGAAGCACGCCGGCCACCACCGTGCCGGCGAAGAAGAAGGTGGCCAGCACCAACCAGAATCGCGGGCTGCGAAATGCCATGGACAGCGTCCAGACCTCCTCACTGACATTAGAGGTTCCACGTGCACTGGCAGGTTCGGACGCGCCAGCCACTGCCGACACCGCCTCACCCTGCGCAGCCCTGGCCCCATCAGGCAATAGCCCCATGTCCTCAGGCCTGGTCCTCATCACCAGCATTACCGGGATGATCAAGAGTACCGCGGTCATCGCCCCGAGAATCACATAGGCCATCCGCCACCCGGTCCATACGATCAGATAGTGCGCCAGAGGGGCAATGACAATCCCGCCCAGGGCCACGCCGGCCATGGTGATGCCCATGGCCACGCCTCTTCTTCTCTCGAACCAGTTGGCGATGGCGACGCCCACCGGTACAATCCCGGCGCCGCTCATCCCTATCCCTACAATGAAGTAGAACACGTACAGTTGCCACACAGCCTGTGTGACGCCAAGCAACATGAGTCCGGCCGCGGCAATGGCAGCGCCGATGACTATCGGCTTCTTGGGCCCCCATCTATCCGTCAGCTTCCCCAGCACCGGACCGGTGAAGCCCAGCACCAGCAAGTAGACAGAGCCCGCTCCGGCGATAAGCGTTGCGCCGGATTGAAACTCGTCAAGCAGCGTGGGCAGGAATCTGCCGAAGGCATAGAAGGCGGCTCCTGCGTGCAGCATCATCACCAGTATGCATACCGCGACGATCCACCAGCCGTAGAATACTCTCCTCTGTCTGGGTCCCTCCTGTACGTCCTTGCCTCGCTCTGAAATGGTCCCTCCCATCTACTGACCCGCCAGACGCTGCCGATACCCTTCGTATGCCTGCCGAATCCCCTCGTGTTTGAGGCCGAGGATAGCCGCGGCGAGCAGCGCAGCGTTTCTCGCCCCATCTATAGCCACGCAGGCCACAGGCACACCGGACGGCATCTGAACCACGGAGTAGATGGCGTCCACCCCTTTGAGTTCGCTGGTGGCCAGGGGAACACCGATGACGGGAAGGGTAGTCCAACTGGCGATGACACCCGGCAGGTGGGCGGCCCATCCCGCCCCAGCGACAATGACCTCGAAGCCCTTTTCTCGAGCGCTCTGCCCGAACTGCCTGGCCTTGTCCGGCGTTCGATGTGCCGAGATAACGAAAGCCTCATAGTCGATGCCAAGTTCACCAAGCGTATCCAGTGCCGGCTGCATCAGGGGCCCGTCCGATTTGCTACCCATGACTACCGCGACCAGTGCCATTTCCTAGTCCACCTCCCTTAGCGCGATATCCTTGCGATAGTGACACCCTTCAAAGTGAATCCGCGTCACATTCGCGTAGACCTTCTCTCTCGCCCCGGCGATGGTTGTGCCTCTGGCGGCGACGGTGAGCACCCTTCCCCCGTCCGTGGTGACCGCGCCTTCCTTCATCTTCGTTCCGGCGTGGAACACCAGGACATCTTGGTCGACCTCGTCCAGGCCGCTTATGGGCAGGCCCGTTTCGTAGTGACCGGGATACCCTCCCGACGCCACTACGACGCCAACGCAGGCCTCATCGCTCCACTGGACTTCGACCTCTTCCAGCCTGCCCTCGACCACAGCAAGCATGACCTCCACCAGGTCACTTTCGAGGCGAGGCATCATCGCCTGGTTCTCCGGATCGCCGAATCGGGCATTGAACTCCAGAGCCTTCGGCCCTTCCTCCGTGACCATCAAACCGGCATAGAGGACGCCCTTGTATGGCTTCCCTTCCCGGGCCATCGCCTCCACCACCGGCGCCAGGATGGTCTCCTTCACCGCACCGGTCATCGCCGCATCGAAGAAACCCGGCGGGCTGTAAGCGCCCATGCCGCCTGTATTGGGGCCCAGGTCAGCGTCGGAGACCCTCTTGTAGTCGCAGGCAGGCACCATCGGGACAACTGTGCGTCCATCGGTGAAACAGAGAAGGCTCACTTCCTTCCCCACCAGGCACTCCTCGATGAGAACCTGGTCACCAGCGCTGCCCAGGCTTCGATCCTGCATTATCGAGGATAGCGCCGCCAACGCTTCATCGATGGACTGGGCTACGATAGCCCCTTTGCCCGCCGCCAGCCCGTCTGCCTTGACCACGATTGGAGCGCCTTGAGCGCCAAGATAGTCCTTCGCCTCGTCGAAAGACGAGAAGCTCCGGCTCTTCGCGCAGGGGACGCCGTGCTCCTGCATCAACCGTTTGGCAAAGACCTTGCTTGACTCTATCCGGGCAGCTTCCTTCGTGGGGCCGAAGATGGGGAGGCCTTCTGACTCAAAGAGGTCAACAATGCCTGCCGCCAGCGGCGCTTCGGGTCCAACGACGGTCAGGTCGATGTTCTTGTTCTTCGCCGCTTGCAGCAGGCCCTGAAGGTCATCCGGTCGAATACTGAGGTTCTGAGCGACAAGCCCCGTCCCTGCATTCCCCGGGGCAACATACAGCTTGGTGACGCTGGGGCTCTGATTGAGCTTCCACACCAAGCTGTGTTCTCTGGCTCCGCCGCCAATGACCAGGATATTCATTCAATCCCCGTTTGCGCTATAGCCCCTCTCTCTTGAACATCTCCGCCTGGATGGGGTCCAGCTTCTGAATGAGCTTGGTCAGCTCGGCGACATGCTCCTTCTCATCATCGCGAATGTGCTCCAGGACCTTGACCGCGTCCTCGTCATCCATACTGTCGATGTGCTCCTGATACTGGTTGATGGCCTGAAGCTCGCCGATGAGGTCTTCTCGCAACATCTCCAATACAATATCAGTGTCTTCTTCGTCTTCGTACTCAGACTCGTAGGTCATGCGCTACCTCCTTCGGGTTCTACTACTCCCATTCTATCGTTGACGGCGGCTTCGACGAGATGTCGTAGACCACCCGGTTCACTCCATGCACCTCATTGACGATGCGATTGGCGATGCGAGCCAACAGGTCATAGGGCAGGCGGGCCCAATCGGCGGTCATAGCGTCCTCCGAGGTCACCGCGCGCACGGCAACAAGGTATCCATAGGTCCGATAGTCTCCCATTACCCCCACGGTCTTGGTATCAGTGAGGACAGCGAAGCTCTGCCAAAGCTCGCGGTAGAGCTTGGCCTTCTTTATCTCGTTCATCACAATCCAGTCGGAGGCTCGCAGGATCTCCAGCTTCTCCCTGGTCACCTCACCGATTATGCGGATGGCCAGCCCAGGCCCGGGAAACGGCTGACGCAGCACCATCTCCTCGGGCAAACCGAGAGCGAGCCCCACCCCCCTAACCTCGTCCTTGAACAGATACCGCAACGGCTCGATCAGGGAGAATGTCATGCTGGTGGGCAACCCACCCACATTGTGGTGGGTCTTTATCTTCGCCGAGGCCTTGTTCTCCGCGGTAACGCTCTCGATGACATCAGGATAGAGGGTGCCTTGCGCCAGGAAGTCCACCCTGCCCAGCTTGGCGGCCTCTTCTTCAAAGACGGCGATGAACTCCTCTCCCACCATGCGGCGCTTGACCTCAGGGTCGGTAACCCCCTGAAGGCGTCCCAGGAACCTGTCTGTGGCATCTATGTAGCTGATGTTCATCTTGAGGTTCCGCTGGAAGGTGTTCAGGGTTCGCTCCGCCTCCTCTCGCCGCAGGAGGCCGTTGTTAACGAAGATGCACGTGAGCTGGTCCCCGATGGCGCGGTGTATCAGCGCTGCCGTCACCGCAGAATCCACGCCTCCGGAGAGCGCACAGATAGCCCTTCCTTCGCCAACCTGCCCCCGTATGCGCTCAACACTCTCGGTAATGAAATTGCCCAGCGTCCAGTTGCCGCTGCAGCCGCACACCTTGTAGAGGAAGTTCTTCAGTATCTGTGTCCCGTCAGGGGTGTGCGACACCTCAGGATGGAACTGCAGTCCGATCAGCCCATGCCTGTTGCCCATGACGGCAACCGGTGAGTTCTCCGTATAGCCAAGGGCGGTGAAGTCGGGAGGCAGCTCCACAATCTGGTCGCCATGGCTCATCCAAACGGGTATGGACTCGGGCAGATTGTCGAAGATAGGCGATTCCACGTCCCCCTGGTGCAGGATGGCATGCCCGTACTCACGCTTCGCCCCCTCCGCAACCCTCCCCCCAAACTGGTGTGCCAGCACCTGCATGCCGTAGCAGATGCCCAGTATCGGAAGGTTGCTCTCGTAGATATACGGCGGCGCCACAGGAGCGCCTGGCTCATAGACGGCGCCGGGTCCGCCTGAGAAGATGAAACCCCTGGGCTTGAGCGCAGCGATCTTATCCCACGGGGCATCGTAGGGCACTATCTCGCTGTAGACGTGGCACTCACGCACCCTCCTGGCGATAAGCATGCTGTACTGGGAGCCGAAGTCAATCACCAGCGCCGTCTCGCGGTCAGCCTCGGGCATCTCAACAGCAACCGGCTGCTCCCCGGCCTTCTGCTTGGCGATCTCCAGATAGGTAGAGACCTCCAGGTCATCGCTGGTGGTTACCCGGAGGCTCTCAGTCTCTTCGCCTTGCTTCGTCATCTCGGAAGCACCCCTACCTCCGTGCCCTGGTCTCATAAGCAAGACCTGGACCCGCATACGATTGACAAATGCTGTACTCGATCTGCGCCACCGTCCGCACGGTATGGCCGCGTACCACAACGTCGTGGCGCCGTCAAAGCACCGGCGGTGTCACCGGGAATCCCGCTGGCGACATCCCCACCCGGCTCCCTTGGTCGGCAGGATGGTGGGCCTCAGTCTGGATTTGAGCGTGCTACCCTACGTTGGGGGTCATGAAGGGCCTGTCACCATGAAGTCGACGAACCGAACACCTCACGCAGGGATTCTCAAGCAGGATTATAGTCCATCCGGCAGCCAGGGGTCAACGTCCGGAGGCAGCAGCCGCCTCCCGTTGACAGCCGAAGACCTCCATGATATTATTTTGGGCTGGCAGCTACTGACTGGGGGACTGGAAGCTGACAAGAACACAGGTCATCGGCCTCATTCTGGGGCTCGCGGCATTCGGACTGTTCCTGGTAATTCCCCCTTTTGGGGCGATGACGCCACTGGGCATGAGGGCAGTGGGAGTGTTCTTGCTGGTCCTGTGCTGGTGGCTCTTCACGCCGGTTCCGATCGGCGTTTCTTCTTTCTTCGGCCTGGCTTTGTGGGTGGGGGTGGGAGTCCTGTCGGCCAGCGAAGCCTTCGCCTATATCGGCCACTGGATTAACGTCTTCCTCATCGGTTCGTTCGGCATCGCCGCTGCGCTGAACACCACCGGCGCGGCGCGGCGCTATGCCCTGACCATGCTCAACTTCTCCTTCGTCAGGGGAAAGCCATGGCGGCTTTTCACCATATTCTTTGTCGCCTGCGGAGTCCTGAGCGCCTTCTCCTCCAACACCGCCTCCACCATCATATTCGTCAGCCTTGCCTTGCCTCTGCTCGAGGCCGCCGGCATCAAGAAGGGCGACAGGTTCGGACTGTTCTTCATGCTCAGCATCGCCTGGGCGGCCAATATCGGCGGTATGATGACCCCTGTTGGCTGCGTCACAAACATCGCGGCCATGGGGATAGTGGAGGAGATAACCGGCTACTACATGGGCTTCGCCATGTGGTGCGCCCCGGGGGTCGTTGTTTTCGTCATCACCACCATCGTCACCATCGTGGTCATCCGCTACGTAATGAGGCCCGATATATCAGTGTTGAAAGCAGTGGATAGCGCATTCCTCACCAACAGACTGAAAGAGATGGGGCCGATGCACCTCGGCGAGAAGATGGCCTGGGGTTTCCTGGCTCTGGCGGTCATCCTCTGGGTGATCCCAGACCCCATCAGATACATCAGCGCCGATGTCTATGCAGCCATAAAGGAGCCGTTGAACTGGGGCGTCACCGCCATCGCCATCGCTACCATCATGTGTATGGTGCCCTACAAGGTGCAGGGTGAGAGAAAGATGCTGCTCAGCTTTCGCGACTGGGCAGCGAATGTCGACCTCGGCACCGTCGGTCTGGTGGCTATATGTCTTGCCCTTGCCGGCACCCTAGGCAACCCGGATACGGGCATCGTGGACACCCTGGGCAATGCGCTGTCCCCGGTAGTCAGCGGTTTGCCGCCGTTGATAATGGTGGCGGTGCTGAGCCTGGTGACGGTGATGATGGCCAACTTCATGTCACACATGACCTCGATGACGGTATGGGTGTTGGTCGGCGTCACCCTGTCCGCACAACTGGGCGTGGGCAACCCTGTAGCTCTCGCCGTTGCCATCACTGCCGCAGCCAGCATGGGCGGCGCTTTCCCCTCGGCTACCACCACAACGGCAGTGGTGTTCGGTACGGGCTACATCACCGTGCCGGAAATGCTCAAGTCGGGCCTGCTGATTACTGTTGTATCGGCGGTTGTAGCCGGGATTCTCGGCTACCTGGTGGCCTCCATGGTATTCCCCTGGCCTGTGTGACCTGGAGCGCTCACGGCATTGTGACGCGATGGCCTCAGCGGGCGAGGCCCCCCGCCGGCAAGAACGCCACCTTCTCATTGACCCACTGCGCTCCCAGTAGTAGAATCCGACCGAAACGGAGACAGACTACTCAGGTGTAGTCCGTTCATCGACAGGCCGAGCATATACAAGGAAAGGAGGACCGGGCCCATGGAGTGGTACGTCTATCTGGCCTACTTGGTTGGCGGCGTCTTTCTCGCCAACTGCGTCCCCCATCTGGTACACGGCATTTCCGGCAAAAGGTTTCAGAGCCCCTTTGCATCGCCCCCTGGTGTTGGGGAATCGTCGCCGCCGGTCAACGTCGTCTGGGGGCTGGTCAATCTCATCATTGGCTATGTGCTAATCTTCGGAGTAGGGGACTTCACACTCGGCCTCACCCTTTCCGCCGTGATGGTTGGAGTCGGAGCCATCGTCACCGCGCTTGGCCTGGCCCTCTACTTCGGGCGCGTACGCAGCCGCTGATTGTCGCAGGCGCCTCTCTCTGTTGCAGGACGTGCACGGCGGGAGATGAAATCCCAGAGAAGCAGACTGAGCCAACGGAGGACGCAGAAATGGAGACGCGCGAGGAGCTCAGAAGGTGCGGTCGCACCCTCTCCGAAAGGGAGCTGGTGTGGGGGCGCAGCGGAAACATCAGCGCCAGAGCGGAATCGAATGCTTTCCTGATCAGCGCAGCCGGTGCGAACCTCGGCGCCCTGCGTGACGATGACCTCGTCGTCTGTCGAACCGACAGTGACTCGTGGGAGGGCGCCAGACGCCCTTCAATCGAGACGAACATGCACCGGGGCATCTATCAAGCTTGTGAACAGGCAAAGGCGGTCATTCACTCCCAGCCTTTCTATTCCACCCTCGTTGCATGCTCTGACCTGCCGGTACGCACAGACCTCTTCCCTGAAGCAATGGCCTACCTCGGCGAAGTGGGAAGAGTGCCCTATCACCATGCCGGCAGCCTGAAACTGGCTGAGGCAGCAGCACAGAAGGCTCCTTCCTGCCGGGTCATGCTCCTTGAGAACCATGGCGTGCTCTGCTGGGGCTCCTCACTGGACGGGGTGTTGCTGAGAACCGAGACGCTCGAATTCCTCTGCCGCTTGCTGGTTGTCTCCCAGGCCGGTGGTATCGCCATGGACTTCCTGGGACATGCTGTGGCGGACGACTTCACCCGATACCTGCGTGGAACCAGCGGCCCGACCTCAGCGTGAGGAGGAGCAGGATACAGACCTGTGCGTGGTGCCAGCGTGTTTCCAGCCGTGGATTGTAGGGTGCTGAGACTCTGCTTCAGCAGCAAGAGAGGCACGGGGCGGAGCGCTCGCTTCGCTCACACCACGTAGGTGCGGTGTTCCTCAGCCACTTCAACCTCTGCACCGAACACCCCCGCCGCCAGCTTCAGGCTCCTCGAGTAGTCGCACTCCGGCCAGAAATGCGTCAGCAGCAGCTTCTTCACCCCCGCCCGTTTCGCGATCTCACAGGCTTCCTGCG